>NZ_QNRG01000015.1:0-46285 GCF_003315015.1 Micrococcus sp. KT16
GACCAGCAGGGCCACCGCAGACGGCGCGGTGCCCGCGGCGGGCGCCCCATTGGCCTCGACGCGGCCGCCTACAAGGGCCGCAACGTCATCGAGCGTCAGTACGCGCACCTGAAGCAGTGGCGGGGTCTGGCGACCCGGTATGACAAGTACGCGATCGTCTACCGGTCCGCTGTGGTGCTGAATGCTGTGATCGCATGGTCCAAACGATTGTCAGACATGCCCTAGGGCTTCGATGACCGCGGCCTGGCTGGGCGTTGCCGGGTTCGTGGCGGCCTCTCGACGCACCGCGTCGCGGATCGCTTCGGGCACTCGCACGTTCAGGGCCACGGTCGGCGCCCCACGCCGCGCCAGGGGCGCATACCCACCGGCCGGGTCCGAGGTCGTTGCCGGTTCTGCGGGGATCACCGCTCCGGGAGCCGGGGTCTGGGGGGCCGGGGTGGGCTTGCGTCGCTGTGCTCGCAGACTCAGGTCGGGCTCAAGCTGCTTCTCGTTCATGCGGTGATCCTTTCGAAGATGAGGCCGGCCAGGTCGGCGTAGGCGGAGGCGACGGGTTCGCGCTTCTCATAGTGGCCCAGCCAGTCGCAGGCCAGACGTGCACCGGGGACGATGGAGCGGGCCGGCACCAGGGGGGTGAGCAGCAGCCCGGTCTCGCGCAGCTCCCAGCAGGGCCATGGACTGTTTGAACGCGGCCACGCTGCGGCAGGCTCCGTGCACCCCGACGCAGTCGTCCGAGGCGGGGCGGGCCGCATAGATCACCCGTCTGCGGCGGTGAACGCGTTGGGGGTCAACGGCCCGCCCTGACGGTCGGGGCAGTGGACGACGAGCTGTGGATGCCGCGAGCGAGACGAAGGGCGGGGGCTTCGCGTCTCCGCCTCTATCGTCGGGTCCCCGCGCCCTCCGGCCGACCCCATCCATGACGGCGCGGGGCTGCCGGCGTTCCGGACGGGCCCGGTTGACCGGCCTGCGATCACCCCACCGGCCCCGGGGACAGGGTCCACGTCGAGAGCAGCCGACCCAGCAGGCAGCCCCGCCCGGCCACCCTCAGTCCCGTGGCGTGACCGAGCGCAGCGCGAGCTCGGTGAGGACGGCCGCCTCGAGGGCCTCGCGTCCCTTGTCCTCTCGGGATCCGGGCAGGCCCGCCCGGTCGCGGGCCTGCTGGTCGGTGTCCACGGTGAGCACGCCGAAGCCCACGGGAACGCCGGTGCGCACCGAGACCTCCGTCACGCCCTGGGTCACGGACTGGCACACGTAGTCGAAGTGCGGGGTGTCCCCGCGCACCACGACGCCGAGGACCACGACGACGTCGAAGCGCTCCGCCAGCCGCGCCGCAGCGACGGTGAGCTCGACGGTGCCGGGCACGCGCACGAGCACGGGCTCCAGGCCCAGGTCGGCCGCGGCGGCCTGCGCCCCGGCGATCAGCCCGTCCATGATCTCCGTGTGCCACTGGGCGGCGACGATCGCCACGTTCAGGCCGCTCGCAGCGGCGGGGTCGGGGGTGAAGGTCGGGGCTCCGGCGCCGCTCATGGGGTGTCCTCCTGGTGGGTGGGGTGGGTCGGGTCGGTGGTCGGGTCATCGGCCGGCGTGGCGGGGCCGCCGGTGGCCGTCGGCGGTTCGAGCACGCGGTCCGCCAGGGCGTGGGCCATGCGGTCCCGCTTGGTGCGCAGGTAGACCACGTTGTGCTCGGTGACAGGCGTGGGGGCCGGGACACGCTCGACGACGTCGATGCCGGCCGCCCGCAGCCCCGCGACCTTCGCGGGGTTGTTGGTGACGAGGCGGATGCGCCGATGGCCGGCGGCCGTGAGGACGGCGGCGGCCCCGGCCCAGTCGCGCGCCTCGGCGGGCAGACCGAGGGCGAGGTTGGCCTCGACGGTGTCCATCCCCTCCTCCTGGAGCCGGTAGGCGCGGATCTTGTTGGCCAGGCCGATGCCGCGTCCTTCGTGGCCCCGGAGGTAGAGGACGGCGCCGCCCTCGGCCGCCGCGCGGGCGAGGGCGTCCTCGAGCTGGGGGCCGCAGTCGCAGCGCAGGGAGCCGAGGACGTCGCCGGTGAGGCACTCCGAGTGCACGCGGACGGTGAGGGGACGCTCCGAGTCGGTCTCCCCCGCCACGAGCAGCAGGTGCTCGGCCCCGGTCTCGGCGTCCACGTGCACGCTCACGCGGAACAGGCCGTGCCGGGTCGGCAGGGTGGCCTCGGCGGGGACGGCGGTCAGGGCCGGCGTCGTCTCCTCCAGGTGGGCCACGAGGTCCTCGATGGAGATCAGCACGAGGCCGTGCTCGTCCGAGAACTCCCGCAGGGCGGGCAGGCGCATCATGGTGCCGTCGTCGTGGACGAGCTCGGCGATGGCGGCCACGGGCGCGACGCCGGCCAGGCGGCACAGCTCGACGCCGGCCTCGGTGTGGCCGCGGCGGGCCCGGACGCCGCCGGGGACGGCGCGCAGGGGGAACACATGACCGGGCCGGGTCAGGTCGCCGGGGGCGGCACCGGGGTCGGCGAGCAGGCGGAGGGTGCGGGTGCGGTCGGCGGCGGAGATGCCGGTGGTGACGCCGGCGGCGGCATCCACGCTCACGGTGTAGGCGGTGCCCTTGGGGTCCTCGTTGACGGTGGTCATGGGCGGCAGGGCCAGGCGGTCGGCCAGGCCGGCCGGCAGGGGCGCGCAGATGACGCCCGAGGTGTGGCGGACGGTGAAGGCGGTGACCTCGTCCGTGGCCAGGGCGGCCGCGTAGATCAGGTCGCCCTCGTTCTCGCGGTCGGCGTCGTCCACGACGACGACGGGCCGGCCGGCGGCGATCGCGGCGATCGCCACGGGGACGGGGTCCAGACGGATGTGCTCGCTCACGGGCGGGCCTCCTCGGTGGGTGCGGCGGGGGCGGAGGGGATGAGCGCGAGGCGCTCGGCGTACCGGGCGAGCACGTCGGTCTCGAGGTTGACGCGGTCGCCCGGCCGCAGGGCGCCCAGGGTGGTGGCCTCGAGTGTGGCCGGGATGATGCCGACCTCGAACCAGTGCGCGGCCGCGCCCGGGTCGGAGACGGCGGTGACGGTGAGGGAGACGCCCTGCAGGGCGATGGCCCCCTGCGCGGGGACGTAGCGGGCCAGGCGGGCGGGCAGGCCGATGCGCAGGGTGGTCCAGGCCCCGTGCGGGGTGACCGCGAGGACCTCGCCGGTCCCGTCCACGTGGCCCTGGACCACGTGCCCGTCCAGGTGGTCGGTGGGGCGCAGGCAGCGCTCGAGGTTGACCCGGTCCCCCGGGGCGCGGTCGCCGAGGCTGGTCATCCGCAGCGTCTGGCCCATGAGGTCTGCACGGAACACGCCGGGGCGCTCCGTGGGTCCGTCGAGGGCCGTGAGGCACACGCCGTCGACGGCGAGCGAGCCGCCGGCGGGCAGCCCGTCGAGGGCGCCGCCGGCGTCGAGGGTCAGCAGGGCGGTGTCGGCGGCCGCGTCGTGCTCGAGGGCGACGACGGTGCCGAGATGGGTGACGATGCCGGTGAACACTCAGTCCTCCTGGAAACGGGTCGGGGCGGGGGCGGTGGGCAGGCGCGGGGCCGGCACCGGGCTCAGGTGGGTCCAGACGTCGACGCCGAGGGCACGGGCGGGGCCGCCCTCCGCGGGGTCGGGATGCCAGCGCGGTCCCTCGGACAGCGTGGCGACGTCCAGGCCGGCGACGGCGGCGCGGCCCGGGCCGAGCAGCAGGGGCGCGGTGTAGACCATGAGCTCGTCCACGAGGCCGGCGCGCAGCCACGCGCCGAGCACGCGGGGCCCGCCCTCGATGAGCACGTGCTCGGCACGGCGGCCGTGGGGCCAGGGCCCGGGATGGGCGGCGAGCGCGGCGAGGACGGCGTGCGGATCGTGGTCCGGCACGTGCAGCAGGACCGGGTGGGCGCGCAGGGCGGCGCCGTCGGGCACGGGCCGGTGACCCTGGACGACGGGCACGGGCTGGTGCGCGAGTTCGGCGCCGGCGGCGTCACGGGCGGTGAGGCGGGGGTCGTCGGCCAGGACGGTCCCCGTGCCGACGACGATGGCGTCGACGCGGGAGCGCACCTCGTGGGCGTGGACGCGGGAGTCCGGGCCGGTGATCCACTGGCTCGTGCCGTCGGCGGCCGCGGCGTGGCCGTCGAGGGACTGGGCGAGGTGTCCGGTCACCCACGGGCGGCCCGCGTCGCGGACCTCGCGCCAGCGGGCGGTGAGCGCGAGGGCGGCCGCCTCGCCGGTGGGGCCGGTGACGTGCACCCCGTGCGCGGCGAGGCGGGCCGCGCCGCCGCCGTCGTGACCGGTGGGGTCCGCGACGGCGTAGCGCAGTGCGCCGATCCCCGCGTCCAGGACGGCCTGCGAGCAGGGGCCGGTGCTGCCGGTGTGGTCACAGGGCTCGAGGGTGACGTGCAGCGTCAGGCCGGCGGGGTCGAGGGTGGCCAGGGCCGGATCCGCGGCGCGGGCGGCCCGCCAGCGGGTCAGGGCGTCGACCTCGGCGTGGGCGGTCCCCCGTCCGCGGTGGTGCCCGACGGCCAGGATGCGGCCGGCCGCGTCGGTCAGGACGGCCCCGACGAGGGGGTTGGCGCCGCGCACGCCGCGCAGCGCGGCGCCGACGGCGAGGTCCATGGGGTCGGCGGACGGGGTCTCGGCGGCGTTCATCGGGCGACGTCCCCCTCGGGGCCGTCCGGCAGCAGCGTCTCCACGGCGGGCTTGTCCCGGTCTGTGGCGCGCAGCCACACGAAGAAGCCGATCAGGGTGAAGGCGCCGTAGAAGGCGTACATGACGGCCGAGGCGTAGTAGCCGGTGCTCCACAGCAGGGGCACGCCGACGACGTCCACGGCCACCCAGATCAGCCAGAACTCCACCCAGCCGCGCGCCATGCCGTAGGTCGCCAGCAGCGATCCCACGAACGTCCAGGCGTCCGCCCACACCGGCTCCCACGAACCCAGCGCGCGGAACACGGGGGTGAGGGCGACGGTGCCGACCGCCATGGCCGTCACGAGGAACACGCGCCCGCGCCAGCCGGCCCACTCCGGGGTGATGGCGGGAGCGTCCTCGGCGTGGCCCCGACGGGCCTGACGCCAGCGCACCCAGCCGTAGACGGAGACGGCGATGAACATGACCTGTCGGCCGGCCTGACCGAGCAGGGTGGCGTGATCGGCCCCCGTGAACAGGGAGGCGAGGAAGACCGTCAGCAGGATGAGGTTGCCGAGGATGCCCACGGGCCAGGCCCAGACCCTGCGCGCCATGCCGCCCAGGGCGGAGGCGAGGCCGAAGACGTTGCCCAGCACCTCGCGCATGAGCAGGCCGCCGCCGGCGACCGGGACGGTCCAGTTGAACGCGTCCACCAGCCAGTCCATGACCGTGACGCCACCTCCTCGGATCGGGACTCCGAGGGGTGCGCTCCGCAGCCCTCCCGCGCAGGGCGCGGAACGGCTCCGTCGCGTGCCTCTCCCATCCCGACTGTACGGTCGGCACCGGAATTCCACCGGTCAGGCCGCTCGGCACCGCCTCGGATGAGGACGGGCCGCGCGGTTAGCGGGCTGTCACCGCCGGTGCGGACTTCCACCGCATCTCGGAGCACGTTGCTGTCCAGCAGTATCGCACGCCCGGCCGGCCGCGCATGCCGGACGTCGCCGGACGACGCCGGGCGACGTCCGGCGCGGCGGGCGGGCGACGGCGTCGCCGGGCTCAGTGGCAGGCGCGGGCGGCGGCGGTGCGCAGGCCGGCGAGCGCGGCGTCGGGGTCCTCGGCGCCGAACACCGCGGAGCCGGCCACGAACACGTCGGCCCCGGCCTCGGCCGCGCGTTCGATGGTCTCCCGGTTCACGCCGCCGTCGACCTGGAGGGCCAGCGGGGCGGGCCCGCCGTCGAGGGCGCGGCGGGCCCGGCGGATCTTCGGCAGCACGACGTCGAGGAACGCCTGCCCCCCGAAGCCGGGCTCCACGGTCATCAGCAGGAGCATGTCCAGCTCCGGGAGCATGTCCAGGTAGGGCTCGACCGCGGTCGCCGGCCGCAGCGCCATGCCGGCCTTCGCTCCGGCCGCGCGCAGCTCGCGGGCCAGTCGGACGGGCGCCGCCGAGGCCTCGGCGTGGAAGGTCACGGACTCGGCCCCCGCCTCCGCGTAGCCGGGCGCCCAGCGGTCGGCGTCCTCGATCATCAGGTGGAGGTCCAGCGGCAGGTCCGTGGCGCGGCGGATCGCCTCGACCACGGGCAGGCCGAGGGTGAGGTTCGGGACGAAGTGGTTGTCCATGACGTCCACGTGCACCGCGTCCGCGCTGGGGATGCGGGCCAGGTCGTCGGCGAGGCGGGCGAAGTCCGCGGACAGGATCGAGGGGTGCAGGCGCGGGGGGCGGGCAGTCATGGTCGGGTCCTCTCGGTCAGGCGCCGGGGGCGCGCAGCAGGGCCAGGAACATGGCGTCGGTGCCGTGCCGGTGCGGCCAGAGCTGGGCCGTGCGGGCGACCACGTCTCCCGGCTCCGGCGCGCCGGCGGGTTCGGCCTCGTCCAGGCGCAGGTCGTCGAGCGCGACGGCGTCGAGGGCGGTGCGGGCGTCGAGCAGCTCCAGCTCGGGGTGGCGGCGCACGAGGTCCTGGACCTGGACGACGGTCTCCGCGACGTGCGGGGAGCAGGTCACGTAGGCGAGCACCCCGCCGGGGGCCAGGACGGCGACCGCCGCGTCGAGCAGCTCGGCCTGCAGGCCGGTGAGCTCGGCGAGGTCGGCCGGGGTGCGGCGCCAGCGCGACTCGGGTCGGCGGCGCAGCGCACCGAGGCCGGTGCAGGGGGCGTCCACGAGGACGCGGTCGAACGCCGGGGCCGCCTCGGGGGCGTCGGCGATCGTGCGGCCGTCCCCGGTCCGGACGGTCCAGGCGCCGGCGGGCACGGCGGCGAGTGCCTGCCGGACGAGGTCGGCGCGGTGCGGGGCGACCTCGTTGGCCACGAGCGTCGCCCCCCGCTCGGCGGCGAGGGCGGCCAGCAGGGCCGCCTTGCCGCCGGGGCCGGCGCACAGGTCGAGCCAGCGCTCGGCCCGCCCTTCGGCCGCGGGGACGGGTGCCTGGGCCAGGGCGCGGGCGGTGAGCTGGGAGCCGGCGTCCTGGACGCGGAGCACGCCCTCGCGCACCCCGGGCAGGCGGCCGGCGTCGCCGCCGGAGTGCAGGGCGGAGTCCGGGGCCAGCGGCCCGGGTTCGGCGCCGTCGTCGAGGGCCGCGGCGAGCGCCTCGGCCCCGCCGGCCACGGGCAGGGCGACGAGGTTGACCACGGGCGGGGCGTTGTCCGCCTCGAGCAGGGCGGCCAGCTCGGCGTCGCGGTCGGCGGTGTGGCGGGTGCCGCGGTGGGCGGCCAGGGCCTGGCGCAGCGCGCGGACGATCCACACCGGGTGCGAGGCGCGGACGGCCAGGGCGGCGTCGCCGCCGTCGGCGGGGGCGACGTCGGCCAGCCACTCCTCGAGGGGGCGTTCGGCGACCCGACGCAGCACCGCGTTCACGAACCCGGAGGCACCGGCCCCGATCTCGGCGCGCACGAGGGAGACGGTGGCGTCGAGGGCGGCGTGGGCGGGCACACGCATGCCCAGCAGCTGGTGGGCGCCGAGCCGCAGGGCGTCGAGCACGGGTGGGTCGATCTTCTCGAGCGGGCGGTCCACGCAGCGGGTCAGGATCGCGTCGTACAGGCCGAGCCCACGTAGGGTGCCATAGGCGAGTTCGGTGGCGAAGCCTGCGTCGCGCCGGTCGAGGCGGGCCTGGCGGATGCGCGCCGGGAGGACCAGGTTCGCGTACGCGTCCTCGGCATGGACGGAGCGGACCACCCCGAACGCGACGCGGCGCGCCGGGTCGGCGGTGCGGGAGCGCTGTGACGGCGCCTGCGCCGAGTACTTCCGTCCGGCGCCGGAGCGACCCCGGTTGCGGGTGCGCCCCTGCGCGTCGCGGCGGTCCTGGGCGTCCGGCCGGGGTGCGCGGCCGCGTTCCCCGCGGGCCCCTCGCTCGCCCCGGCCCTGTCCTGGCTGTCTCTCGCGGCTCATGCGCGTGCCTCCTCGTCCTGTGCCGTGGCGTTCCGCGCGGCCTGGCGTGCCGCCGCCCGGGCGGCGGCCTCCTGGCGGGCCTGGTCTTCGTGGTGGGCGAGCGCCTCCCCGGCCAGCAGCGCGGCCCCGGGGGCGGCGCCGCGCGCCCAGTCGGCGGCCGGCATCAGCTTCCTGCCCGCCGGCTGGACGCGGGAGAGCCGGACGGCCCCGTCGGTAGTGCGCAGCCAGGCAGCCTTCGCGGCCACCAGGATCTGTCCGGGAGCCGCGGCGTCGAGTGCGGTGGGCCAGCCGTCGTCGCCGGGGCGGACCGGGGCGACGCCGTCGATCTTGAAGCGGGCCGGGGCGGCGCCGTCGTCCGCGGTCAGCCAGCCCCAGGCGCCGGGCTCGGGGGTGACGCCGTTGATCCGGGCGGCCACCTCGGCCGCCGGGCGGGCGGGGTCCACCAGGCCGTCTGCGGCCGTGAGCTTCGGCGCGTGGGTGGGTTCGCCGCGCTGGGGCGTGGCGGTCGCGGTGCCGTCCGCCAGGCGGTCGAGCACGTCGATCACGAGCGGGCCGCCGCGCTCGGCGAGGTCGGTGAGCACGGCCCCGGCGGTCTCGTCGGCCGCGACGGGGCGGGTGAGCCGGGCGAAGACGGGCCCGGTGTCCAGGCCCTCTTCGAGCTGGAACACGTCGGCGGCGATCTCGGTCTCCCCTGCCATCACGGCGCGCTGGACGGGGGCGGCGCCGCGGTAGGCCGGCAGCGCGGAGAAGTGCAGGTTGAGCCAGCCGTGGCGGGGGGTCTGCAGGGCCTCGGCGGGCACGAGCGCCCCGTAGGCGACGACGACGGCCACGTCCGCCTCGAGGGCGCGGATCGCCTGGAGGGCATCGGCGCCCTCGGGTCCGCGGAGTCGGTCGGCCTTGAGCACGGGCAGGCGGGCCTCCTCGGCCACGACCGCGACCGGCGACGGGGTCAGCACCCGCCGGCGCCCGACCGGGGCGTCCGGCCGGGTGAGCACGCCGACGACCTCGTGGGGCGAGTCGAGCAGGGCGCGCAGCACGGGCACGGCGGTCTCGGGCGTGCCGGCGTAGAGCACGCGCAGGGGCGTCGGGGCGGTCATCGGGCGGCTCCTGTTCCGGCGGCGGGGACGGCGGGGGCGCCGAAGACCGAGCTGACGGCGGCCGCGCGCGCGGCCCCGATGCGACGAGCGGCGCGGTCCACCTCGCCGGCGCGCATGCGGCGGCGGGCCTCACGGCGTTCCTCGCCGTCGAGGCGGTCGACGTAGAGGATCCCGTCGAGGTGGTCGGTCTCGTGCTGGAGGCAGCGGGCGAGCAGGCCGGTCCCCCGGTGCTCCACCGGGTTCCCGTCCACGTCGGTGCCGCGGACGACGGCCTCCGCGGCGCGCGCCGGGTGGTAGCGCAGCCCGGGCACGGACAGACACCCCTCGCCCGGCTCCCGCAGCGCCTGCCCGGCGGTCTCGAGCACGGGATTGACCACGTGCCCGGCGACGCCGGCGACGTCGAACACGAAGACCCGCAGACCCACGCCCACCTGGGGCGCGGCCAGGCCCACGCCCCCGACGGCGTGCATCGTCTCGATCATGTCCGCCACGAGGGCGCGCACGTCCGCACCCGCGGGCACGGGCGACGCGGCGGTGCGCAGGACGGGGTCGGGGATGGTGCGGACGGGCAGGACGGTCACGCCGTCACCCTATCGCCGCCCTCGGCAGACGCCGGGCGCGACGACGACCCGTCGGGCGCCACGGCCGGGGCGGCGTGGGAGCCGCCGCCGAACGCCGCGGCGCGCACGGCCTGCAGACCGGTGGCCGCCGACACCGGGACCGACGGCGGAGGCGGGCCGATGACACGGAGCGCGGGGCCGGCGTCGTCCACGGCCTGCGCGTGCTTCCAGACCTGGCGCAGGGCCCAGAACTTGTGCCAGTGGCGGGGCAGCACGCCCGGGTTGGCCTGGTGCACGGCGACCTCGGTCTCCCCCAGGGCGACGCCGAGCAGCATCTCGGCCTGCCCGTGCCGCCACTCCTCCCAGGTGCCGGCCTCGGGATCCACGAGGGACTCCTCCGCCTTCAGGCCGGCGGTCAACTGCATGACCACCTTGGGGTCGAGCGCCTTGACCCGTCCGTCCCGCCCCGTGCCCTTCGTCTTGTAGTCGATCAGGCACAGCCGGCCGCCGATTCGGGCGACGAGGTCCAGCGTGCCCGCGTAGCCCACCGTGTGGTTCCAGACGGTGATTTCGGCCGCGATCGGCCGGACGTCGTAGAGGTCCCACCACTCGTCGAAGCGGTCCGCGTAGGCGCCCTCGCCGTGCTCGATCAGCCGGGCCCGGGCCTCCGCCATGGTGTGGGGGCGGCCGAGGGCGCGCTGGGCCACCTGCTCGGCGTAGTCGTGCACGCGGTCCCCGCGCTCGGCCGCGGCGTCCCGGTAGCGGGCGGCGGCGTCGGCGGACTGGCGGGCCACCTGCTTCAGGCGCGCCGCGGAGCCCACGGATTCCGCCAGGCGCGGATCCTGGGTCACGGACTGGGCCGCCATCCACCCGACCCAGCCGTCCAGGTCCGTCTTCTCCATGCCGATCACGGTGGTGATGGACGGGACCTCGGGCAGGCCCGAGAGGGAGCGCGCGTACATGCGTCCGTGGGGGGTCTGATGCGCGAGGCGTGGCTGGGTCATGGTCAGCCATTCTGGCAGGGTCCGCGGACCCCCGACGGGGTGGCCCGACACGCCTGCCGACGCCGATTTTGCATCCGGGCGGAGATGGCCTAGAGTTCTTTCTCGTTGGAAAACGCAGGTGAGCGGCTCGGACGAGCGGATCCCGGCGGCACCGACACGCGGATGTAGCTCAGTTGGCTAGAGCGCCACCTTGCCAAGGTGGAGGTCGCGAGTTCGAATCTCGTCATCCGCTCGCTCAACCTTCACCCCTGGTCGGGTGGCCGAGAGGCGAGGCAGCGGCCTGCAAAGCCGTATACGCGGGTTCGAATCCCGTCCCGACCTCGCAGGCTTCTCCGACCGGGAGTGGCGGCATGTTCACCACCTCTTCGGAGGTGGACGAGCGCGATTGGCGCAGCGGTAGCGCGCTTCCCTGACACGGAAGAGGTCACTGGTTCGAACCCAGTATCGCGCACGGAGACGATCCGTGAGGATCGACTCAGGCGGATGTAGCTCAGTTGGCTAGAGCGCCACCTTGCCAAGGTGGAGGTCGCGAGTTCGAATCTCGTCATCCGCTCCCACGCGAAGGGCCCCTCCTGGCGGAGGGGCCCTTCGTCGTTCCGGGGCGTGCGGTCGGCCTCGTGCTCGGAGCACGGACGCCGACCATCGGACGGGATCAGAGCCGCGGGCCGTCCACCCGCCAGTAGCCGCTGAACATGATCGCGCGCTTCGGTGCGATGCCGCGGCGGACGATCACCCGCCGCGCCGCCGTCGCGAGCGACTGCTCGCCGCACGCCCACACGTGGTCGCGGGGCGCGGCGGGGAGGTCCTCGAGGTGCGGCGTGAGCAGGGCGCCCGGCACGGCGTCTCCGCGGTGCAGGACCGTGAGCGTGGCGCCCTCCGGGACCTCGAGGGCGGGGACGTGGTCACGGCCGGGCACCTCCAGGACGACGTCCATCCGGCCCCCGCGCGGCGTGCGACGCTGCGCGGCAAGGGCGGCGGCGATGCTCGGGACTGCGGTCTCGTCCCCCACCACGAGGTGCGACTCCCCCGCCGCCGGCAGACGATAGGCGCCCGTCCCGGTGCGGAAGCCGGCGACGTCGCCCGGACGTGCGGTGCGCGCCCACGTGCCGGCGGGGCCCGCATGGTCGTGCACGACGACGTCGACGTCGATCTCACCGACGGAGGGCCGGTGCTCGGCGACCGTGTACCACCGCAGATCCGGCCGCACGTCCTCGGGGATCCGCCCGACCGCTCGCCGCGCATTGAGCGCCGCGGGATCGGGCATCACGAGCGCCCGCCCCGGGGGCGGGGTGAGCAGCCCGAAGTACTCGTCGCAGCCCTGCGGGGTGAACGTGCGGAACTCCTCCGCGGCGAACGTGAGACGACGCAGCCGGGGGGCGAGCAGCCACGTGGCGCGGACCGTCATGGTCCACTGCGGATACTCGTCGCGGTCAACGGGCATCGCCTGGCCGAGGGCCGCGAGCCCGCGGTAGGCCTTCATCTGCAGGGCCTCGACACGCGAGGGACGGGCGGCAGGCGGGGGGAGGACGGAGGAGCTCGTCATCCGGTCAGCATAGGTGAGCCTCACCTTTGCTGGAGTCCTCCCTTTGAATACGTCACGTCATTGTTGCGTATTTGCTTTCTTAGGTAAGGCTTCCCTACTGTGCGGGGCGTCCGTGGCGGACGCCGCCCGGAGCCGACGACCCCCTCACGGAAGGCCCTCCCATGCTCCCTCGCCTGTTCGGACTCGGCGATCCCGCCGCCTACCTCGACGCCACCGGCAGGGCGGCCCGGGTGGCCGTCGACACCGCCTACGACCGCGCGGGGGTCCACCCGGACACCCCGTCGACGCACCTGGCCGACGCCGTCGGCGCCGTCGACTTCTCGCAGCCGACGGGCAGCCTCGACGACGCCCTCGCCGAGGTCGCGGAGCTCTACGCCCACCAGACCACCGCCTACCACCACCCGCGCTATGCCGCTCACCTCAACTGCCCGGTCCTGCTCTCCAGCACCGCAGCGGACACCGTGCTCGGGGCGCTCAACACGGCGGTCGAGTCCTGGGACCAGGCCCGCTCCGCGGCGCTCATGGAGCAGCGGCTCCTGGCCGAGGTCGGACGCTGGTGCGGGTTCGCCGCGGGCGACGGCGTCTTCACCTCCGGAGGGTCGGCCTCCAACCTGCAGGCCATGACGCTGGCCCGCGGCCGCGCCGTGCAGCGCCTCACCGGCCACGCCGGGCTCGCCGACCTGCCCGCCGAGGTGCTCGGCTCGCTGCGCGTCTTCGTCAGCGCCGCCACGCACTACAGCATCGCCAAGGCAGCCGGCCTGCTCGGGCTGGGTCGCCACGCCGTGGTCGTCGTCCCCACCGACGCCGCCGGGCGTCTGGACCCCGGGGCCCTGGCCGAGGCGGTCGAACGTGAGGTGGCCGCCGGTGCCGTGCCGATGGCCGTCGTCGCGACGCTGGGGACCACCGACCGCGGCGCCATCGACCCGCTGCCGGCCATCGCCGACGTCGCCGAACGCCACGGGATGTGGGTCCATGCGGACGCGGCCGTGGGCGGGATCCTCGCCGCGAGCGCGGCGACGCGCCACGAGCTGCCGGGGCTGCACCGTGCGGACTCGGTGACGATGGACTTCCACAAGACGTTCTACGTGGGGCTGGCCTGCAGCGCGCTGGTGGTGCGGGACGCCGAGAGCCTGCGCCATGTGACGGTGCATGCGGACTACCTGAACCCGGAGGACAGCGTCCATCCGAACCTGGCGGATCGGTCCTTGCAGACGAGCCGCCGGTTCGACTCGCTCAAGCTGTGGCTGACGCTGCGTGAGCATGGGGCCGAGGCGGTGGTGTCCCTGTTCGCGGGGGCGCGCGAACGCACGCGGCAGGCGTGCGGGATCCTGCGGGCCCGGCCGACGTTCGCGGTGCTGGAGGATCCGACGCTGGTGACAGTGCTGTTCCGGGTGCGGGCCGAGGGACTGTCGGAGGAGGAGTGCACGGCGGTGCAGGCGGCGACGCACCGGGAGCTCGTGGCCGGCGGGCGCGCGCTGATCGCGACGACGGTGGTGGACGGGGTGCCCCATCTGAAGTTCACGATCCTGAACCCCGCGGTCACCTCGGGCGAGCTGGAGGAGCTGGTCGACGTCGTGGAGGAGGCGGCGCTGCGGCACGTCGACGCGGTGCGGGCGAGCCGTCATCGGTGGCGCGGGGTGGCGCGGACCCGTCCGCATGGCCCGTCGGTCGCCGTGTCCTGCACGCTCCCCGCTTCGGCGGGGCCACGTCCGTCCGCGGCGCGCGTGGACGAGCACGGAGAGCAGGTGTGCGCATGAGCCCGGCGTCCACGTCCCCCCGCCGCGTGCTCGCGATCGGGCTGGGCCCGTTCAACCTGAGCCTGGCCGCGCTGGCCCACCCGCTGCCCGACGTCGAGGTGGAGGTGGTGGAGAGCCGCGACGCGTTCGTGTGGCACCCGGGCATGATGCTGCCGGGCGCGCAGATCCAGGTGCCGTTCCTCGCGGACCTGGTGACGTTCGCGGACCCGACCTCCCCGTACTCGTTCCTGGCGTATCTCAAGGCGATGGGCCGGCTGCACCGCTTCTACATCCGGGGTTCCTGGTACCCGCTGCGGCGGGAGTTCTCGGACTACTGCGCGTGGGTGGCAGCCCAGCTGCCCGGCATCGCCTACGCGACCACGGTGACGGCGGTGCGGTGGGACGATCAGGCGGACGAGTTCGTGGTGGAGGCGGCCTCCGCGGCCGGGACCAGCACGCACCGGGCCGACCACGTGGTGGTGGGCACGGGCACGGTGCCGTCCCTGCCCGCGCCGCTCGCGCGCGTCGCGGAGGAGTCGGCCCGGGTCGGCGCGTCCCCCGTGGTGCACACGGGTGAGTACATGGGCCGTCGCGAGGACATCGCCGGGGCCGGGTCGGTCCTGGTGGTGGGCAGCGGCCAGTCGGCGGCGGAGTGCGCCCTGGACCTGCTGAACGCGGGCCACCCGGACCTCACGTGGGTCACGCGCTCACCCCGGTTCTTCGGCATGGAGGTCGGCCAGCTCACGCTCGAGCTGACCTCGCTGGACTATGAGCGGCACTTCGCCACTCTGCCCCGGGCGCGGCGGGATGAGATCAACGCATCCCACCGGTCCCTGTACAAGGGGATCAGCGAGTACACGATCGAGGACGTCTACCACGCGCTGTACGAGCGCCAGGTGGGTCCGCTGGACCCGGCCCGGCTGTGGCCGGGCACGTCGGTGACGGACGCCCGCCTGGTCGCGGGCCCGGGTGCGCCCCGGGTGGAGGTCACCCTGCGCGACGAGGAGACCGGGGTGACCGGGGGGCACGTGGTGGACCGTGTCGTCGCGGGCACGGGCTACCGCCACCCGGACCATCCGTTCCTGGAGCCGGTGCGGCACCTGCTGCGCGCGGAGGACGGTCGGACGACGGCGAACGCGGACCACGCGATCGACGTGAGCGGCCGCCGGATCTTCGTGCACAACACCGCCGAACAGCCCCTGGGTCTCACCGGCCCGGACCTGGGCATGGCGGCGGAGCACAGCGGCCGCATCCTCAGCACGATCGCCGGCCGCCAGGTCTACGCGCAGGCCGAGTCGATCGCGTTCCAGGACTTCGGTGCCGTCGCGGCGGGCGTCCGGTGAGCGCCGTGACGCCGCCGCAGACCACCGTGGACGGTGCGGCCGCGAGCGCGGCCCGTCGTGTGGAGCTCCGTCCCGTGGGCGCGCAGGACCATCCGCTGCTGCACCGGTGGGTGACGTCCCCGCACGCCGTGTACTGGGAGATGACGGAGGCGGGTCTGGCCGACGTCGTGGCCGAGTACGAGGCGATCGCCGCGCACCCGCACCACCACGCGCACGTGGGGCTCGTGGACGGGACCGCGACCTTCCTGGTGGAGGTCTACGACCCGGCCCACTCGGAGCTGGCCGGACGGTATGCGGGCGCGCCCGGCGACGTCGGCCTGCACGTGCTCGTCGCCCCGACGGACACCCCGGTGCCCGGGACCACGGACCTGGTGATGGCCGCGGTGGTGCGCTGGTGCCTGGCCCAGCCGGGGGCGCGGCGCGTCGTCGTCGAGCCGGACGAGCGCAACGCCGCCATCCGGGCGAAGAACCTGGCCGCCGGGTTCACGGAGCTCGGTCCCGTGGCGCTGGGATCCAAGACGGCGATGCTCTCGATCGCCACGCCCGAGTCCTTCACTGCCAGCCGGATCGGCGTCCTCGCCGCCGGGCTGGACCTCACCCTCCCCGAGCCCCCGCTCCTCCTCACCCCCGACAGGCAGGTGTCCGCATGACCCCCGTCCCCCCGTCCTCCCCGTCCCGCCTGGACGCGCTGACGGCGCCGACCGCCCGGCACGCCCACCGGCTGCTCGTCGCCAAGGCGATCCGCGAGTTCACCCATGAGCGGCTCCTGACGCCGGTGCGCGGCGAGCGGGTCGACGACGCCGGCCGCCACGCCTACACGCTCACCCTGGGCGGGGTGCGGTGGACGTTCACCGCGCGTGCCCTCCCGCTCGAGCACCTCGGCGTGGATCCGGACTCGGTGTGCCGTGCCGGGGATCCGGACGCGGTGGCCGTCGACCGCTTCGTCCTCGACGCGGCCGAGGTGCTCGGGCTGGCCGGCGAGGCGCTGGACGTCTATCTCGAGGAGCTCGCCTCCACCTTCGCCGCCCGGTGCCACACCCTGGCCGGCGAGCGCCCGTCCGCCGCCGACCTGGTGGACGCGGACTACACGGCGGTGGAGGCCGCCATGAGCGAGGGACACCCGGGCTTCGTGGCCACCAACGGCCGCATCGGCTGGGGGGCCACGGAGTACGCGATGTTCGCCCCCGAGGGCGGGCGGGCGCTGCACCCGGTGTGGCTCGCGTTCCCCTCCGAGCTCGGGGGACGGTGGACCTGGCCCAAGACCGCGAGCGCGGGCGCCGCCGTGCCGGCGCCGCCCCCGCCGATCACCGAGGCGGTGGCGGGCCTGTGGGCGGAGCGGGCGGCGGCGCTCGACGTCGATCCGGAGGCGTACACGCTGATCCCGGTGCACCCGTGGCAGTGGGAGCACCGGATCCAGGTGGCGTTCGCCCCCGACCTCGCCGCGGGGCGGCTGGTGCACGTGGGCGAAGACCCGGACGCGTTCACGGCCATGCAGGCGGTGCGCACCCTGTTCAACGCGAGCGACCCGCACGCCCCGCAGCTGAAGACGGCGTTGTCCGTGCAGAACATGGGGTTCGTGCGCGGCCTCTCCCCCGCGTACATGTCCGTCACCCCGGCGATCAACGCGGTGGTGGCCGACCTCGTGGACTCCGACCCCCTGCTCGCGAGGTGGGGCTTCGGGGTGCTGCGGGAGTACGCCTCGGCCGGGTACACCGGGGACGCCTTCCATGCCGTGGGCTCGAAGGGTCCTCACACGAAGATGCTCGCCGCCCTGTGGCGGGAGAGTCCGCTGCCGCGCCTGGCGGAGGGCGAGCGGGTCATGACCATGGCGGCGCTGCTGCACCGGGACGGCGGGGGCCGCTCCGTGGCGGGGGCGCTCGTGGAGCGCTCGGGGCTGACGGCGGCGCAGTGGCTGCACGGGGTGGTGACGGCCTACGTGACCCCGCTGGTGCATCTGGCCGCCGCCTACTCGACCGTGTTCATGCCCCACGGGGAGAACATCGTGCTCCGCCTGCGGGAGGGACGGGTCACCGGCGCCTTCCTCAAGGACATCGGGGAGGAGGTGGTGGTCGGCGCGGACGGCGTCCCGCTCACGGAGCAGACCCGGCGCATCCGCATCGACCTCACCGACGAGGACCTCTCCCTCTCCTTCTTCACGGACATGCTGGACGGCGTGCTGCGCCATCTGGCCGACGTGATGGACGCGGACGCCCTGCTGCCGGCGGAGGAGTTCTACGCCGTGGTGGGGCGGGTCCTCGCCGAGTACACGGCCCTGGGGCTCGCGGATGTGGAGCGCCTCGGCCTGGACGCGGAGGACTTCGCGCACTCGTGCCTGAACCGGTTGCAGCTGCGGAACGCCACGCAGATGGTGGACCTGACGGACCCGTCGGGCTCGCTGCTCTACGCCGGTCGCCTGGCCAACCCGGTGGCCGCGCCGCTGCGCCGCGCGCTGGCGGAGCTCCGGCAGGACGCCGCGGCATGAGCGCGGACGCGTGGACCGGGACGGCGACGGGTGACGTGGCGGGCCGTTGCCACCGGGACGCGCACGGCGTGCCGACGCTCGTGGCCGCGTCCCTGCCCGAGCTGGCCTACCTCCAGGGGTGGCACGTGGCGACGGAGCGGGCCTGGCAGGTCGACTGCGAGCACCGCCGGGTCACCGGCATGAGCGCCGAGGTGTTCGGCCCGCCGGCGGTGGCGAACGACGTCGCCGCCCGGCAGATGGACCTGGACGGCGCGGCCCGCCAGGCGTTCAACGCCCTCGACGACGCGGAGGACCGGGCCTGGTTCACCCGGTTCGCCGACGGCGTGAACGCGGGGCTGGACGCCGGGGCCCGGCGCGCGCCCGAGTTCGCCGCCCACGGGGTGAAGCCGCTGCCGTTCGACCCGCACACGGCGCTCGCCCTGCACCTGGGCTACAACGTCTGGCTGACCAACGCGCCGGCCGCCCTGTTCCGCACCCTGCTGGCCGAGCGCTTCCCCGCGCTCGCCGCGGCGCTGATCTCGCCGCGCCCCGACGCGGACGGCTCGAACGCCTGGGCGGTGCGCGTCGGCGCCGAGGGCGCTCCGCTCGTGGCCGCCGACCCGCACCGGCTGCTCGAGCTGCCCGGCGTCTACCAGCAGGTGCGCCTCGTGGTGGAGGCCGAGCGTCCCCGGGACCGCGTCGACGTCGTCGGCCTGGCCTTCCCCGGTGTGCCGGGCGTCCCGCATGTGGGGCAGTCCGAGCACGTCGCGTGGGTGACGACCTCGGCGATGGTGTCCTCGCTCGAGATGGTCCTCGAGGACGCCCCCGAGGGGCCGGAGGTCCTCGACGCCCGGACCGAGCGGGTGCACGTGCGCGGCGGCGACCCCGTGGACTTGCGGGTGGCCCACACCCCGCGCGGGCGGCTCGTGGACGTGCCCGGCGCCGGCCCGGTGAGCATGCGGTTCCCCGCCTGGGACCGCGCCGACACCGGCCTGCCGAGCGCGCGCCGGCTGCTCACGGCCGCGAGCGCCGCGGAGGCCTGCGCGGTGCTGGACGGGCACGTCGAGCCGGTCAATCGCGTGATCGTCGCGGACCGGCGGACGGTGCTCACCCGGCACGCCGGGGCCGTGCGGCGCCGGGATCGACGCTCGGCCTGGGGTGCGGCGCGGGCCTCCGCGCTGGGCCGGGGCTCCGCCGACGGGTCCCTCGATCAGCGCTGGGTGCGCTGGCCCGCGCCGGCCGCGGCGGACGACGTCGTGGTGGCGGCCAACGAGCCCCACCCGGACACCGCCTGCCTCACCGTGGACGCGTGCGCGCCGTGGCGGTCCCGCCGCATCCGGGAGGCCCTCGAGGCGCTGGCACCGCAGGAGCGGACCGTGGACGCGATGGCCGCCCTGCAGACGGACACCCGGACCCCGGGCGCCCCGCGGGCCTGGCTCGCCGACGCCGTCGACGCGCTCGTCGCGGACGGCGTGCTGGCCGCGGAGTCCGTCCCGGCGTGGGCCGGCGACGCCGCCGCCGGATCGGCCGCGGCCCGCTGGTGGCTCCTCGTGGAGCACGAGGTGGCCGCCGCCCTGATCGCGCACCTGCCGCCCGCCTCGCGGGCCCTGCTCGGCGGCCCGTGGGCACCGTGGGGCGACGCCGCCGCATGGGTCGGCGCGGCGCTCGCCGAGCGCGGGCCGGAGCCGCTGCGCGCGGCCCTGGGGGTCGCAGCGTCGACGAGGGACCTCGTGCGGGCCGCCGTCGCCGCCGTCGGCGACGCCGCTGAGCCGCCGGGCCCCGACGACACGGCTCGGACGTGGGGTGCGGCGCATGCCCTGACCCCGTTCCTGTTCACGCACGAGCATCCCGGCGGGCCGGATGTGCCGGGGCTCGCCGACGTGCTCGACACGATCGGGTCCGTCCGGGTGGGCGGCACCGCGGACGCGGTCTGCGCCACCTCGCACGCCCCCGGCCTGGCCGTCGGCACCCACCGCGGGCCAGTGGCCCGGGTCGTGTTCGACCTCGGCGACCGCACCCGCAGCCGGTGGGTCGTCCCGTTCGGCGCCTCCAGTCTCGGAGGCGGGCACGTGACGGATCAGCTGGACGCGTGGGCCGCCGGCCGCCTGCTGCCCGTGCCGTCCGGTCCCGTCCCCCCGTCCGCCGGCAGCGGCGTCGCACCCGCCCGCTCCGTCCCCGGCGGGGCCCCTCCGGGACGCATCGTGGCCGAGGTCGGCGTCGGGGCGTTGGGCCTGACCATGACGCGCGTCCGCCCGGCCCTGGACGCCCCGCTGATCCACGCACTCGTCACGGAGCCGCGGGCGGAGTTCTACGGGATGCGCGGGCACAGCGTGCAGGACGTCGAGGAGGTCTACGACTTCCTCGAGTTCCAGCCCACCCACGCGAACCACCTCGTGTGGCACGGCGGGACCCTCGTGGCCCTCGTGCAGACCTACGACCCTCGCGCGGAGGAGGTCGGCGGCGCCTACGAGGTGCGGGACGGGGACCTCGGATTCCATTTCATCACCGCCCCCGGCGGCCTGCAGGGGCGCGCCCGCGCCACGGCCTACCGGAGCATTGTGGACTGGTTGGGCGCACGCCCCGGCACGCGTCGGCTCGTGATCGAGCCGGACGTCCGCAACACGCGGGCCGTGAAGACCGCCCGGGCTCTGGGCTTCACGGTGGACCGGGAGGTCGAGCTGCCGGGCAAGCGGGCGGCGCTGTGCTTCCGCGCCGTGCACTGACCCTGCCCCGCACACGGCGACGGCGCGCACCCGTCTCGGGTGCGCGCCGTCGTCGTGCCGGTCAGGGGCGGTGGCTCACTTGTGCTCGGCCACGCCCGTCTGGCCCTCCCGGACCAGGGCGGTCATGCGGGAGACCGTGCGGAAGTACTTTTTCATGTAGCCGCCGTGCATCATCTCCTGCGTGAACAGGGCGTCGAAGGGCACACCGGAGGCGAGGACGGGCACGTCCTTGTCGTACAGGCGATCCGCGAACACCACGAAGCGCAGGGCCGTGGCCTGCTCCGTGATGGTGTGCACGTCGTGGAGGGCGAGCACGTCCACGTCCTTGACGAGCTCGCGGTAGCGGGAGGGATGCACGCGGGAGAGCATCGCGGTGAGGTCCGCGAAGTCGTCCACGGCGAGCACACCCGCGTCGGGGAAGTTCTCCTGGGCGGTGGCCTCGACGGCGGCGTCGTCCAGCGGCGACGGGGCGGCGGAGAGGCCGCGGTGGCGGTAGTCCTCGCCGTCCACGCGGATGACCTCGAACTGGTCGGCCAGGACCTGGATCTCGCGCTTGAAGTCCTGCGCCGCGAAGCGCCCCTCGCCGAGCGAGCCCGGCAGGGTGTTGGAGGTCGCCACCAGGCGCACGCCGGCGTCGGCCAGCTCGCGCATGAGGCGGGACATCAGCACGGTGTCCCCCGGGTCGTCGAGCTCGAACTCGTCGATGCACACGAGGGTGTACTCCTTGAGCTCGTCCACCGCCTTGCGGAAGGACAGGGCGCCCACGAGGTTGGTGTACTCCACGAACGTGCCGAACGCCTTGGGCCCGGGGGCCGCGTGCCACGTCGAGGCCAGCAGGTGGGTCTTGCCGACGCCGAAACCGCCGTCGAGGTAGATGCCGGCCGGCCCTGCCGCCCGCTTCTTCCCGCCGAACAGGCCGCCGAGGAACCCGCCGCCCGAACCGCCCCGGCCGAGGTCTGCCGCGAACCGGCGCAGCCGCTCCACGGCCTGTGCCTGCGAGGGGTGCGCGGGGTCCGGGATGTAGGTGTCGAAGGACACCGTGCCGAAGCGGTACGACGGGTGGAAGCCGGACAACAGCTGGTCCGGGGTGACCTGCGGCGAACGGTCGGCGAGGTGGACGATCTGAGCCACGGGACACTCCCAGGGTCGACGACGGGGATTCCGGGCCATGCTATCGGGCCGCGGACCCGACCCATGTGACCTCGCGTGTCCCGGACTGAGGGGCCCCTACCCTCTTACGTGACACCGACGTGCCGTAATCTGGCGCGCAGGGCACGGACACGGAACCCGCCGTCGTCGTGCCGCCCGCCCCGGGCCCGTGCGGGCCCGCCCCGACGCGAAGGAAGGCAGTGCCATGACCGATACCGCCGCGAAGTTCTCCGAGTACGCCCACCCCGAGAAGCTGGTGTCCACGCAGTGGGTCGCCGACCATGTCGGCGACGAGGACGTCGTGGTCCTCGAGTCCAACGAGGACGCTCTCCTCTACTCCACCGGCCACATCCCCGGCGCCCAACGCGTCGACTGGCACACCGAGCTCAACGACCCCGTCACCCGCGACTTCGTCGGCCCCGAGGCCTTCGCCGAGTTCGCCGCCTCCAAGGGGATCTCCCGGGACACCACCGTGGTGTTCTACGGCGACAAGTCCAACTGGTGGGCCGCCTACGCCCTGTGGGTGTTCACCCTCTACGGCCATGAGGACCTGCGCCTGATGGACGGCGGCCGTGACAAGTGGATCGCGGAGGGACGCGAGACCACCCGCGAGGTCCCGACCGTGGCCCGCGCCGAGTACCCGGTGATCGAGCGCGACGACCACACAGATCGTGCCGCCCGCGAGGACGTCCTGCAGGCCATCGGGACCACCCCGCTGATCGACGTCCGCTCCCGTCCCGAGTACACGGGCGAGACCACGCACATGGCCGGCTACCCGCAGGAGGGCACCCTGCGCGGCGGCCACATCCCCACGGCGGCGTCCGTGCCGTGGGCGTCCGCGGCCAACGAGGACGGCACCTTCAAGTCCCGCGCCGAGCTGGAGCAGGTCTATCGCGCCGGCGCCGGGCTGCAGGAGGGTGACGACGTGATCGCCTACTGCCGCATCGGCGAGCGGTCCTCCCACACCTGGTTCGTGCTCAAGTACCTGCTCGGCCACGAGGACGTCCGCAACTACGACGGCTCCTGGACCGAGTGGGGCAACGCCGTGCGCCTGCCGATCGCCGTCGGCGAAGAGCCGGGCGAGGCCCCCGCGCGCTGAGCCCCCGGCACGGCGTGGATCACTAGACTGGGACACCATGACCGAGAACCACGCCGTGCCCGCCGCCCTGGCCGAGATCATCGACGACTTCGCCGGGGTGCCCGATCCCGAGAAGCTCGAGCTGCTGCTGGAATTCTCGGACGAGCTGCCGGCGCTGCCGGAGCGCTACGACGGCCACGAGGCCGAGATGGAGCAGGTCGTGGAGTGTCAGACCCCGCTGTTCCTGGCCGTGGAGCTCGAGGGTGAGCCCGGTCCGCAGGCCCCGGTCCGCCTCTTCATCACCGCTCCCCCGGAGGCGCCCACCACGCGCGGTTTCGCCTCCGTGCTCACCCAGGGCCTGGACGGGCTGAGCGCCCTCGAGGTCCTGGACGTGCCCGAGGACATCCCCACCCGCCTCGGTCTGGCCAAGGCCCTCACCCCCCTGCGCCTGCGCGGAATGTCCGCCATGCTCGGCCGCATCAAGCGCAACGTGCGCGAGCAGGCCGGGATCGCCTGAGTCCGCCGTGGGCCAGCGCAAGAAGGATCGCAGCGCCCGGCACGGGGCGGCCACACCGGCCGTCGCCGCCCTCGAGGCCGCCGGGGTCCCGTACCGGCTGCACACCTTCGACGTGGCCCTCGACGCCGGCGGCGAGCGGTTCGGCGTCCAGGTCGCCCGGGCGCTCAGCGTGCCCGCCGACCGACTGTTCAAGACGCTGATGGTGGCGGACCCCGACGGCGCGCTCGCCGCGTGCGTGGTGCCCGTGTCCGGTCAGCTGGACCTGCGGGCCGCCGCCGCGGTGCTGGGCGTCAAGCGACTCGCCCTGGCCGATCTGGCCGTCGTCGAACGCCGGACCGGCTACGTGCGGGGCGGCGTCTCTCCCCTGGGCCAGCGCCGGCCCCACCCCGTCGTCCTGGACTCCTCCGCCCTCGACGCGGAGCTCATGTACGTCTCCGGCGGGCAACGCGGCCTGGATGTGGAGATCGCGCCCGCCGACCTCGTGCAGGTGACGGGCGCCGTCGTCGCGGTGATCGCGGCGGACTGACGGGCGGGTCCTGCGGCCGGGCCGGTCAGACGTCGTCGCGCGCCTGGCGGCGCACCACAGCCATGCGCTGGCCGACGGTGACCAGGGAGGCTGCGGCGAGCAGCCCCAAGGTGACGGCCAGGACGACCGGGGGCAGACCGAGGCCGGTGAGGCCGGCGACCACGAGGGTGGCCACGAGCCGTTCGGCGCGCTCGGCGATGCCCACGTGCGCGTCCCAGCCGAGGGCCTCCGCCTTGGCGCGCACGTAGGAGACGAGCATGCCCAGGGCCAGGCAGGCCCCGGAGAGCGCGCCGACCGCGGGTGCGGCGCCGACGCCGAAGCCCCACAGGCACAGCCCGAGGAACACGGCCGCGTCCTGCACGCGGTCCAGGGTGGAGTCGAGGAACGCGCCCCAGCGGCCGGTGGACCCGGCCTCGCGCGCCATGATCCCGTCCACCAGGTCCGAGAACACGAACGCGGTGATGAAGAGCGTGCCCCAGAACAGGTGCCCCAGGGGGAAGAGCACGAGCGCGCCCAGGCTCACGCCGAGTGTGCCGACGACCGTCACGGTGTCCGGACTGACCCCGGCCCGCAGGAGCGTACGGGCCACCGGGGTGAACAGGCGGGTGGTGACGCCGCGCGCGTGACGGTCCAGCATCAGGCGGGGTCTCCGGCCCCCGGGCGAGGATGCTCGGCCGCGGCACGGGCGTTGGCCGCCCGGCGCGCGGCGTGGTCCCGGGCGGCCCGGTCCCAGACGCCCGCGAGGATCTGCCGGGTCTCCCCCAGGGTCTGCGACATGTTCTTGGTCCGAGCGATGATCGGCAGGAAGTTGCCGTCGCCGGTCCACCGCGGCACCACGTGCTGGTGCAGATGGGCCGCGATCCCGGCGCCGGCCACCGCCCCCTGGTTCATGCCGAGGTTGTAGCCGGACGCGCCGGCGGCCTGGCCGAGGGCGAGCATCGCCGTCTGGGTCAGCTCCGCCATCTCGGCGGCCTCCTCCGTGGTGGTGTCCGTGTACAGGGGCACATGGCGGTAGGGGCAGACGAGCAGATGACCGGGGTTGTACGGGTACAGGTTCAGCACCACGTAGGCGGTGCGGCCGCGGTGGACGATGAGGGAGTCCTCATCGTCGCGCTGCGGGGCCGCACAGAACGGGCAGGTGTGCTCGTCCTTGACCTGGCCCGTCCCCTTGGACACGTACGCCATGCGGTGGGCGTTCCAGAACCGCTCGAAGGCGTCCGGGGCGCCGGGCAGCTCGAAGCCGTCCGTGGCGGCGGCGTCCGCCGACGCGCGGGCCTGCGCCCGCGCGTCGGATCCGCCGGTGCCGGGGCTGGTCATGGGGTGACCTCGCGCTCGCGCACCGCCTTCACGATGCGTTCGATCGCCTCCTCCACCGGCACGCCGTTGTCCTGGGTGCCGTCGCGGAAGCGGAAGGACACGGCGTTCGCCTCCCTGTCCTCGCCGCCGGCGATCAGCACGAACGGCGCCTTCTCCTTGGCCGCGGTGCGGATCTTCTTCGGGAAGCGGTCCGAGGAGTCGTCCAGGCGCGCCCGGATCCCCTCGGCACGCAGCTTCGCGACGACGTCGTCCAGGTAGTCGTTGAATGCCTCGGCCACCGGGATGGCCACGACCTGCTCCGGGGCAAGCCAGGCCGGGAACGCGCCGGCGTAGTGCTCGGTGAGGACGCCCAGGAAGCGCTCGATGGAGCCGAAGAGGGCGCGGTGGATCATCACGGGGCGCTGACGGGTGCCGTCGGCGGCCTGGTACTCGAGGTCGAAGCGCTCGGGCAGGTTGAAGTCCAGCTGGATGGTGGACATCTGCCACGTACGGCCGATGGCGTCCCGGGCCTGGACCGAGATCTTCGGGCCGTAGAACGCGGCGCCGCCCGGATCCGGGACGAGCTGCAGACCGGAGGCCTCCGCGACCTCGGCGAGGGTGCGGGTGGCCTCCTCCCAGATCTCGTCGGAGCCGACGAACTTCTCCGGGTCCTTCGTGGAGAGCTCGAGGTAGAAGTCGTTGAGGCCGTAGTCCTTGAGCAGGTCGAGGACGAAGTTGAGCGTGGTGGTCAGCTCCTCCTTCATCTGCTCGCGGGTGCAGTAGATGTGGGCGTCGTCCTGGGTCATGCCGCGCACGCGCGTGAGCCCGTGGACCACGCCGGACTTCTCGTACCGGTACACGGAGCCGAACTCGAACAGCCGCAGCGGCAGCTCACGGTAGGACCGGCCGCGGGAGCGGTAGATCAGGTTGTGCATGGGGCAGTTCATCGGCTTGAGGTAGTAGTTCTGCCCCTGGCGCGTGATCTCGCCGGTCTCGGGATCACGGACCTCGTCGATGTGCATGGGCGGGAACATGCCGTCCGCGTACCAGTCGAGGTGGCCGGACACCTCGTAGAGGTGCTGCTTGGTGATGTGCGGGGTGTAGACGAACTCGTAGCCGGCCTCGGTGTGGCGCCGACGGGAGTAGTCCTCCATCTCCTTGCGGATGATGCCGCCGCGCGGGTGGAACACGGGCAGGCCGGAGCCGAGCTCGTCCGGGAAGGAGAAGAGATCCAGCTCGGCGCCGAGCTTGCGGTGGTCGCGGCGCTCGGCCTCGGCGAGGCGCTCCTGGTAGGCCTTGAGGTCGTCCTTGCTGGCCCAGGCGGTGCCGTAGATGCGCTGCAGCTGCTTGTTCTTCTCGTTGCCGAGCCAGTAGGCGGCGGCGGAGCGGGTGAGCGCGAAGCCGTTGCCGATGAGCTTGGTGGAGGGCAGGTGCGGGCCGCGGCAGAGGTCGCACCACACGGCGTCGCCGGTCTTGCGGTCCACGTTGTCGTAGATGGTGATCTCCCCGGCCCCGACCTCCACGGAGGCGCCCTCGCCGGCGGTGTCCGCGGCATCCTTCTTGCCGAGCAGCTCGAGCTTGTAGGGCTCGTCCGCCATCTCGGCGCGGGCGGTCTCCTCGTCCACGACGCGGCGGCGGAAGGTCTGGCCGGACTTCACGATCTTCTGCATGAGCGAGGAGATCTGCTTGAGGTCCTCGGGGGTGAAGGGCTCGTCGACGTCGAAGTCGAAGTAGAAGCCGTCCGTGATGTACGGGCCGATGCCGAGCTTGGCGCCCGGGCGCAGCTGCTGCACGGCCTGGGCCATCACGTGGGCGGTGGAGTGCCGCAGCACCTCGAGGCCCTCGGGCTCCGTGATGTCCACCGCTTCGACGGACGCGCCGGCGGGGATCTCCCGGGCCAGGTCCCAGAGCAGGCCGTCCACCCGCATGACGGCGGTGGTCGGCTTCTCGCGGAAGAGGTCGAGGCCGGTGGTGCCGTGCGTCACCTCCCGCAGCTCTCCGTCCACGGTCAGCAGGATGTTCTTCGGCTCCGACACGGTGCTCCTTCGAGGTCTGGCTTCGGGATCGGTGGCGTACGGGGGCCACCGTCGGCCGCGTCCCATTCTAGGGGCGCGGCCGGACGGCGGGGCACGGAGGCGAGCGGTCTCATCTGTCCGGGGTGGGCAGCAGCTCCCACGTCTCCGGGTGGGGCACCGGGATTGGGGTGTGCTCCGGCGCGGGACGGCCGGGTGCCGCGCGGTCAGGTGCCGTGCGGCCGGGGCGGGTCCCCTCGCCCGGTCCGACGTCGGTGCGCACCTTCACGGGCCAGCCGCCCGTGCCGTGGTGCGGGATGTCCGGCAGGGGCTGCGCCCCGGTGCCCGCCCGGCTGCTGCGGCGCGCGGCGGCGGCTCGGCGGTCCGCCGCGAGCCAGTCCCGCCACTGCTGCCGGGTGGCGTCCAGGTAGTCGGGGTCCGGGAGCGTCTCGGGCCGGTGCAGGTCCCAGGCGCGCACGGCCTGGACGGACACGGCCCGGTCGCCGGTGCGCCGGACGGTGCCCTCGATCAGCAGGAGGCGGGCGGAGAAGAGCATCTCCCCGGAGGCGTGCTGGGCCTCCGTGAAGAAGGAGGCGTCCACGCAGCCGGTGCCGTCGTCCACGGAGAGGAACACCACCCGCTTGCCGCTGCGCATGGGCGGGGTCTGGGTGGCCACGCGCACCCCGGCCACGAGCACCCGGGACTGCGTGCGCAGCCCGAGCAGGTCCTTCGCCCGGGTGACGCCGAGCGCGTCCAGGTACGGGGCGTGGGAGTCCATGAGGTGGGCGGTGACGTCCAGGGCGGTGAGCTCCAGCTCGGTGCGGACCCGGGCGGCCGGGGCCGGGTCCGGGAAGAGCGGGGCGAGGGCGGTGAGCTCGGTGTCCGGCAGGTCCAGGGCCAGCTGGCCCTCCACCTGCCGTGGACGGGCGGACCGCGAGCGCGGGGCGGTGCGGCCGGGGGCGGTGCCGTGGGTGGTGGAGTGCTGGAGTTCGAGGTGGTGGACGAGGTCGATGCGGGAGGCGCCGCCGGGTGGGAGGAGGCAGTCGAGGGCGCCGAGCTGGGCGAGGCGTTCGAGGTTGCGGGCGGTGGGGCGGGCGCGGTCGCGGACGTCGGCGAGGGAGCGGTAGGGGCGGCCGGCGTCGAGGCGGTCGGTCTCGGCTTCGCTGAGTCCGGAGAGGCTGGTGAGGGGCAGGCGGATGCCCCAGCGGCCGGGGGCGCCGTCGTCGATCTCGGGGTGGGCGGGGACCCATTCGACGTGGACGTGGCGGGAGGAGGCGTTGACGTCCACGGGGAGGACGGGGATGCCCATGCGGCGGGCCTCGGCGACCATGAGGCGGGCGGGGTACATGCCGGGGTTGTGTTCGAGGATGGCGGCCATGAAGGCGGCGGGGTGGTGGGTCTTGAGCCAGGCGGAGTGGTAGGTGGGGACGGCGAAGGCGGCGCCGTGGGCCTTGCAGAAGCCGAAGGAGCCGAAGGCGGAGAGGGTGGCCCAGACCTCGTCGATGACTTCGAGGGAGTAGCCGCGGGCGAGGGCGCCGGTGCGGAAGGCCTCTTCGACGAGGTGTTCCTGCGGGCCGCCGAGGAGGCGGCGGTGCTCGTCGGCGCGGGCCAGTCCGCAGCCGGTCATGACGTCCATGGTGCGCAGGACCTGTTCGTGGAAGACGGTGACCCCGTGGGTCTCGGCGAGGACGGGCCGCAGGTCGGGGTGCGGGTAGTGGGCGGGTGCCCAGCCGTGCCGCTGTTCGAGGAAGGGTCGGACCATGTCGGACTGCATGGGGCCGGGGCGGAAGAGGGAGATGTCCACGGTGAGGTCGTTGAACTCGCGGGGGGCGAGTTTGCCGACGAGTTCGCGCTGGCCCGGGGACTCGATCTGGAAGCAGCCGAGGGTGTGGGTGGTGCGGATCATCGCGTAGGTGGCGGGGTCGTCGAGGGGCACCTGTTCGAGGTCGATGCGCTCGCCCGTGGTGCGTTCGACCTCGGCGATCGTGTAGGCGATGGCGGACTGCATGCGCACGCCGAGGATGTCGAGCTTGAGGAAGCCCATGGGGTCCATGTCGTGCTTGTCGAACTGGCTCATGGGCAGGCCCATGCCGGAGGGTTGGACGGGGGTGCGGTGCAGCAGGGTGGCGTCGCCGAGGATGACGCCGCAGGGGTGCATGGAGATGTGGCGGGGCAGGCGGTCGAGGCGTTCGGTGAGGTCGACGAGCAGGTCCAGCTGGCGGTCGCCCTCGGCGCGGCCGGACTCGATGCGGCGGGAGAGGCCGCCGAGTTCGGGCATGCGCTGGAGGGCCTCGCGGAAGTTCGAGGCGGAGAAGCGCCAGAGCTGCTTGGCGATGGCGTCCACCTCGGGTTCGGGCATGCCGAGGGCGAGGCCGGCGTCGCGGACGGCGCCGCGGGCCCGGTAGGCGTTCTGCATGCTCATGAGGGTGGTGCGCTCGGCGCCGAAGCGATCGACGACGGCGTGGTAGATCTCGTGGCGGCGGGCGGACTCCACGTCGATGTCGATGTCCGGGAGGGTGGAGCGGTCGGTGGAGAGGAAGCGCTCCATGATCAGGCCGTTGGCCATGGGGTCGACATGGGAGATGCGCAGGGCGTGGTTGACGAGGGAGGAGGCGCCGGAGCCGCGGGCGGCCACGCGGATGCCCATGCCCTCGATGAGGTCGACGACGGCGGCCACGGTGAGGAAGTAGGAGGAGAAGCCGAGTCGGGTGATGATGCCGAGCTCGTGTTCGGCGCGGTCCTGCAGGTCCCGGGCCGCCTGGCTGGTGCCGGGGAGGCCTCCCCCGGTGTGGAGGTGGGGGTAGCGGGCGAGGAGGCCGGTGCGGGTGCGCTCGCGCAGCACGTGCTCCGGGGGGCCGTCGATGCCGATGACGGCGGCCTCGGGGACGCGGGGCACGCCCCAGCCGAGGTCGGTCTCGGGGTCGAGCGCGCAGGCCTCGGCGAGGCGACGGGTGGCCTCGAGCAGGGGGGCGGGGCGGTCGTCGGCGGCGGAGGCGACCTCGTGGGCGATGCGGTGCATGGCGGCGGTGGACTTGAGCCAGCCCTGTCCGTTGGGCTGCAGGTCGTGGAGGGCGTCGAGGGAGCTGAGGGCGCGGACGGCGTCGAGGACGTCCGCGGTGGCGGCGCCGTCCGGGGCCGCGTAGCGCACGGCGTTGGTCAGGACGGCGGGGATGCGGGCCTGGCGGGCGGCGCGGAGGGTCTTCACGGCGTGCCCGGTGTCGAGGCGGCGGCCGGGGGCGGAGAGGTGGGTGACGACGTCGGCGTGGGGGCTGCCTGCGGGCAGGGCCGCCTTCCAGCGGCGCAGGGCGGCGAGGCCGGCCGCGTACCGGCGGCGGGCCAGGTGGCGGCCGACGTCCGAGTCCGGGCCGAGGAGGACGAACAGCTCGGGGGTGGGCGGGTTGTCCCGGTTGGCGGCGGTGGGGACCCGGCCGGCCGCCGCGGCGGCGAGCTCGGCGACGCTGGCCCAGGGGCTGCCGCCCGCCGCTCCCCCGGTGGTGCGGGCGTGGGCGGCGGAGACTAGCTCGCACAGGGAGCGGTAGCCGGAGCCATGACAGCCGCCTCGGGCGAGCACGACCACGCGGCCGGCGTCCTCGTCCTCGCTCCACCGGACGGCCAGGTCCACGCCCACGATCGGGGTGATGCCGTGGCGCAGGCAGGCGCCCACGTGCTTGGCCATGCCGTAGAGCCCGTCCCGGTCGGTGCAGGCCAGCAGGTCCATGTCCGCGGCCGCGGCGGCGGCCACGAGGTCCTCGGGCCAGCTGGCCCCGTAGTGGGCACTGAACGCGGAGGCGACGTGCAGGTGGGCGAAGGGGGCGGCGGTGCATCCGGCCGCGGCTGCCTGGCTCATGCCGACCGCCTCAGGTCCTGGGCGTGCTCGTGGACGCGCACGAGCCGCCACCGGCCGGAGTCCAGGTGGTGGGCGACGTCGAGGGTCTGCAGGGGCGCGGCGCCGGCCCGGGCCAGGCGGACCTGCAGCCGCCACATCTCGTGGTCGACGAGACCGGCGCCGCGGCCCTTCTCCGCGCGGACCTCCTCCGCCCACCAGCGGCGCCGCTCGAACCAGCGCACGGGGCGCTCTGCGAGGACGTAGTCCCGCCCGTTCCAGCGCAGCCCCTGCGGGGTGCCGTCTGCTCCGCACTCCACCGCCACCGACTGTGTGAGGACTCCCATTCTGCTTCTCTCCCTGTGCACTGCTGACCGGACCGACGACGGGGTGCCGTCGGGCGATGGGAGCGCGGCCCGTCCGGCGGACCGGACGCGGGGAAGAAGTGGGAAGGTGGGGCCGCACCCCCGATCGTACTCGAACATGTGTTCGAATGCGATGGGGGCGAATGTAGGGCGGCCGCCGGACACGTTAAGGACGCACCGCCCCGAGACGAGCGAGGCCGGGAACGCCCTTTTCGTGAGGCCGGCTGGCCGAGTCCTGGCCGTGGGCCTCGAATCCGACCCTGGGGCGCACATGCACGAGAAAATCGTCTCTTGGGCCGGAAGAAGTGCGTCGGCACGGCCCTGTGGACAATGCGAGCAGGACCACAATCCGTCTGCGTATACTCCGAACCAACCGGGCCTCGCATGCCACGGGCACCGCGCTGCGGGATCAGCGCGGGAGGCGCGGACACACGACGGACGTCCAGTTGGAGGGGAAATGTCTCTCACCGCACCCGGGCGCGCCCTGCGCCGCCGCCGATTCGCCCAGGCCGGCACGCTCAGCGTGGCCTTGGCGCTCGCACTGACCGCCTGCGGCGGACAGTCCGAGCCCGCCGAGTCGTCGACGACGTCGCCCTCGTCCGCCAAGCCCGCCGTCGAGACGTCCGCGAGCACGAGCGAGACCGCGGGCGTCAGCTCATCCCCCACGGCCACGGAGAGCAGGTCCGGCGAATACGTGCCCGCATCTGCCGACGGTCCCGCTCAGAACGTGCCCAAGCCGGAGATGCCCGCCGCCATGAAGGAAGAGACCAAGGAGGGCGCCGAGGCGGCGATTCGCTATTTCTGGGACGCGCACTACTACGCCGAGCAGACCGGAGACACGGAACTCCTCGACTCTCTCTACAGCGAGTATTGCGAGTTCTGTTCGGTCCGTAGCGACAGCATTGATGGAATTTATAAGGATGGTGGCTGGTACACCGGCACGGAACCTCGAATTGACTCGATGCTCACTGCACAGTCGGAGAACGGGTACATCTCGACGTTGCTCATCACAACTGAAGACGGGACCGGGTATTCCAGTGATGGCTCCATTCCAGAGGACGCCCGAGTCGCACATGCGTCGAAGCAGCCCTGGCTAGTAGAGGTCTCCTACGACACCAACAACGGCCGCTGGGTGATTGATGAAATGACCTACGAGGGTGGAGACCCGTCTCAATGAAGCACCAGACACTGATTGCTATGGCAGCGGCTATCACGCTAGCTAGTGTCGGAGCGACAGGCGCCTGGGCTGTCACTTCGCCTTCCTCCGCCACCTGCAAATCAACGAATATCAATTATTCCGCTCGATCAGACTCTTTTAATGGAACGTCTCACTGTCGTAATGAAAAAAGGCCTGATCGCAAAAGTGCTGTGACCGCGGGGAGCAGGAGTCGAGACTCTGGCAGAGACTCCCACCTAGAGCACAAGACGGTCAGTGCATGCTTCTCAGGGCAGCTGGGCAATCCGGATTTCGAGAGCTGCCGAGAGCAGGAGGACAACTTCTGCCCCGAGGGTTCATGGATCCGGGCGCAGACCATAGACACCCGTCAACCTGATGCGAATCCCGTCTATGGCGCCCCCAAATGTTGGACGGCCAAGGCCTCCAGCAACGGCGCCCCGCCCGTCTCCATCGACGAGGTCCGCACGCTCCTCGTGCTGGAGCCTGAGATCCGGTCGGACAACGGCGGACGCGGGATCCGCAATGCGGAGACGAACTTCTACGCAGACGCCGAGACGCGCACGCTCGTCACCACCCTCAACGGGGTCGAGGTCGAACTCCGCGCCACGCCGGTGAGCTTCCACTGGGATTACGGGGACGGGTCCCCCACCAAGACCACCTCGGTCGCAGGCCAGAGCCAGCCGGAGTTCAACGTCCCCACCCCCACGAGCCACGTGTACGAGGACACCGGGCAGTACACGGTCCGCCTCACCACCGTCTACATCGGCGAATACCGGGAGGCCGGGGGCGAGTGGGTGCTCATCCCGGGCACCATCAGCCTCGACTCGGCCCCCGTCACCGCGAACATCTGGCGCACCATCACCCGCAATGTCGCCGATGACTGCAGCGTCGACTCCTCAGCCTGGGGCTGCACCGGCCCCATCGAATCCGCTCCGGCCGGCTGAGCACAGACCGCGGGGCGGCCGACGGTCTCCCGTCCACCGCCCCGCGGCCCACTCGTCGGTCGGGTGTGTCAGACCCGGCGCACCCGCCCCCGGGCCATGAGCACGAGTCCCGCGCCGAGGGCCGCGAGTGCTCCGAGCACGCCCGCCGGAACCTCACGCCCGGTCTCGACCGTGTCCGGGGTCGTGTGGGTCTCCTCCCCGCCCGTTCCTTCTCCCGGCTCCTCCCCGGCCACGGGCGCCGGAGTGTCGACGGGCTCCTGCTCGGCGGGCGGCACCGGGTCCGCCTCGCCGGGAGACGGGGCGTCCTCCCCCGCCGGCACGTTCAGGGCCCGGGGCTTCTGCCCGTCCGCGAGCAACTCGACGAGCGCGAAGACGTCGGACCGCGCCGCGTCCTGGGTGATGATGACGTCCTCACTCTTGGTCATCCCGTCCAGCGACCAGTCGAGGACGAGGCGGTCGTCGGTCGGGCATGTCGCGTCGGCGAGGTAGTGAAACCCGGTGAAGGAGTCCACCGTGGTGTCGCGCCAGAGGGCACCCCAGCGCGGACCCCACGAGAGTTCCGCGACCGCTGCGTCGTCGCCCAGGCCTTCGGACCGGAACGGCAGCAGCACGCCCGACTCGGCGTGCTCCAGCGTGAGGAACCGCTCGGGGTAGTCCCCGAACACGGGGTCGGCCAGGCTGTGCTCGCCCCACGCGTAGACGAGTCCGGCAGAGGGGCCTCTGTTGCCCTCCGGAGTGCCGGCGGCCTCGTCATAGAGGGCGGCGGCCACCGGGGTACCGTCCACGGACAGGGTGAACAGGAGATGACCGTCTCCGGCCTCGCCGTGGCACCCCTCCAAAAGATGCGGCGCTCGCGCCGGCCCGGTGACATCCACGCTACGCAGAGCCCATTCTCAGGGGGAGTTCAGGACGGTCTCGGATCCGTCTCGATCCGATCACGGTGCCGCGGCACCGCGTTCCCGCGCCTCACGGGCAGGTCATCCCCGTCGCCCCGTCCCTCAGAGCAGCGTTCCCTGCTGCTCTCTCATCTCCTGGGTCAGCTCCGGCCCGTTGTTCCGGACATTCCCCACGGCGCCCCCCACGGGCCGCAGCGACCAGCCCGCCGCGACGTCGTACGCGCCGGCGCACACCTCGCCCACGAGGGCGTCGGCTTCTTCGGCAGACCCGAGCGTGTCCGGGGCGAGCCACCGGTCCATCGTCTCGGCGTCCATGGGCACGGGCATCCGGTCGTGCAGCTGGCCGAGTGCGGCGAGCACCGGCTCGTCGTCGTCCGCGTCGGGTGCGGCCATGGTGAGGATCGTCGTCGAGAGGACCCAGGCGTCCTCCCCCGCGGCCTGGGCCTCGGGGTCCTGCCACCACTCGTACAGGCCGGCGAACCAGATGACCGGCCCCTCGCCGTCCCCGGCCCCGGCCGGGTGCACGTAGTAGGGCTGCTTCTTCGCGGCCCGCCCGTCGGGACCCTTGGCGCCAGGCTCCGGCGTCTTCCACTCGTAGTAGCCCTCCACCGGCACGGCGCAGCGTCGAGCGCGGACGGCGGCCCGGAACGTCGGCTTGGAGGCCACGGTCTCCGAGCGCGCGTTGAACGCACGGGACCCCACGGACAGCTCCTTCGCCCACGGCGGCACCAGGCCCCAGCGCGCCACGTGGATCCGCCGGGTCACTCCGGCGCCAACGCCGTCCGCGTGCGCCACGAGGATCGGCACCTCGGCTGTCGGCGCCACGTTCCAGCTCTGGCGGAGCACCAGCTCCTCATTCGTCTCGGCATCGCCCAGGGCCACCAGGTCGCTCGTGGCGCGGGCCATCACGTAGCGGCCGCACACGTCAGCGGTCCCTCCCGTCCCGGCCACGCTCGACATACATCCACGCGATGCCGAGGGCGAAGCCCATCATCGCGCAGCCGAGCACATTGCCCCAGGGACTCTCGGTGCCCAGTCCGAACACCACTCCCAGGCCGACGCCGATCAGCAGCCCCACCAGCGGGATGCGCCACTGAGCGAGCGTGCCGGCACCGGCCGGAGCCCCGGCTGGAGCCTCCGGAGCCTCGGACGCCTCGTCCTCGTCTCTGCCATGTCGTGCCACGGTTCGCCCCTCCGTTCGCATCGATGTTGCGGGTCCGGTTGCAGTCTCCCCCGGCCGTCGTGGTGACGCCACACACCAGGCCCCCCGGCCGCTCACCGATGCGTCGCACAGGGTCCTGTGATGGGATGGGCAGAACGAGCCCGCACGTCGCGCTGCCCCACGCATGCGCGGCATCGGGCAGATCCCCACCACCAGGAGGAACAACGTGTCCCAGAAGGTCCGCGGCGTCGTCGCCATGGCGAAGGACGCCCCCGTCACCATCGAGACCATCGTCATCCCCGATCCGGGACCCGGCGAGGCCGTCGTCGACATCAAGACCTGCGGCGTCTGCCACACGGATCTGCACTACCAGCAGGGCGGGATCGGGGACGAGTACCCGTACCTGCTCGGCCACGAGGCCACGGGCGTGGTCTCCGCGATCGGCGAGGGCGTCGACCACGTCAAGGTCGGCGACACCGTGATCCTCAACTGGCGCGCCGTGTGCGGCGAGTGCCGCGCGTGCCGCAAGGGCGAGCCGAAGTACTGCTTCAACACCCACAACGCGACCCAGAAGATGACCCTCGAGGACGGCACGGAGCTGTCCCCGGCCCTGGGCATCGGGGCGTTCGCGGACAAGACGCTCGTCCACGCCAAGCAGTGCACCAAGGTCGACGGCGTCGACACTCCCGAGGAACAGGCCGCGGTCGGCCTGCTCGGATGCGGGATCATGGCCGGCATCGGCGCGGCCATCAACACCGGCGAGGTCAAGCTCGGCGAGTCCGTGGCCGTGATCGGCTGCGGCGGCGTCGGCGTGGCCGCGATCGCCGGGGCGAAGCTCGCCGGCGCCACCACGATCATCGCGGTGGACATCGACGCCAAGAAGCTCGCGAAGGCCGAGGAGCTCGGCGCCACCCACACCGTGAACTCGAAGGACGAGGACCCCGTGGAGGCCATCCGCGCGGCGACCGGCGGCTTCGGCGCCGACGTGGTCATCGAGGCGGTCGGCCGCCCGGAGACCTACGAGCAGGCGTTCTACGCCCGGGACCTGGCCGGCCGCGTCGTCCTGGTGGGCGTGCCCACCCCCGGCATGGAGCTGAAGCTGCCCCTGCTGGAGGTCTTCGGCCGCGGCGGCGCGCTGAAGTCCTCGTGGTACGGCGACTGCCTGCCGGAGCGCGACTTCCCGATGCTCGTGGACCAGTACCGCCTGGGCCGCCTGCCGCTGGACGAGTTCGTCACGGAGACCATCGCCCTGGACGAGGTGAACGAGGCCTTCGAGACGATGAAGTCCGGCGAGGTCCTGCGCTCGGTGGTGGTGCTCTGATGGCGCGCATCGATCACCTGGTCACCTCCGGCACGTTCTCCCTGGACGGGGAGACGTTCGACGTGGACAACAACGTGTGGATCGTCGGCGGCGCGGAGCAGTGCGTCGTCATCGACCCGGCCCATGATGCCTCGGCCGTCTGGAAGAAGGTGAACGGCCGCCAGGTGCTGGCCATCGTCCTCACCCACGGCCACGACGACCACATCCGCCAGGTCCAGGAGTTCCGCCAGATGGTGGACGCCCCCGCGCTGCTCCACCCCGCCGACCGCATGCTCTGGGACGACGTCTTCCCCGACGAGGAGCCCGATGGCGCGCTCGCCGAGGGCGACGTCCTGCGCGTGGCCGGCGTCGAGCTGCGGGTGCTGCACACCCCCGGCCACTCCCCCGGCTCGGTCTGCCTGTACGCCCCCGCCCTGGGCGAGGCCGGCGACGACGGCGCCCCGACCGGCGTCGTGTTCTCCGGCGACACCCTGTTCCAGGGCGGGCCCGGCGCCACCGGCCGCTCGTACTCGGACTTCGACACGATCATCGAGTCCATCCGCGAGCGCCTGCTCTCGCTGCCGGAGGCCACCGTGGTCCACACCGGCCACGGCGACTCCACCACGATCGGCACGGAGAAGCCGCACCTGCAGGAGTGGATCGACCGCGGCCACTGAGGACGCGCCGAGGTGGGGAAGAATGGTCCCCCGTGACCATCCTCCCCGCCTCGCCCCCTCCCTCCGTGATCCTGCTCGGCGGCGCGTCGGGCTCCGGCAAGTCCTACCTGGCCCGGCGGCACGGCCGGCCCCACCTCTCGCTCGATGCGTTCTACCGTCCGCAGTCCGACGACGGCGCCGCGGGCGGGCCCGGCCCCGTGTTCCCGCGCACCCCCTACGGCGAGATCGACTGGGACCACCCCGGAACATGGGATGAGCAGGCGGCCGTGGACGCGGTCGTCGAACTGCTCGAGGAGGGCGCCACGCGTGTGCCCGACTACGACATCTCCACGTCCTCCGTCCGCGGGCACAGCACCGTCGCGCTCGAGCCGGGCGGGGTGATCGTGGCGGAGGGCATCTTCGCCGAGCGCATGCCCGCCGCCCTGGACCGGGCCGGGGTCGGCTACGCGGCCTGGTACATCGACCAGGCGCGGACCACGACGGCGGCCCGCCGGTTCGTGCGCGACGTCGCCGAACGCCGCAAGCCGCTGCCGTTCCTCGTGCAGCGGGGCTGGTCCCTGTACCGGACGGACGCGGCGCGCCGGGCGGCGGCCGTGGCGGCCGGCTTCACCCCGCGACGCAAGCGGGAGATCATCGCGGATCTCACGGCCTGACGGCCCGCCCGCAGTCTGGCCGCCCGTGCCCTCAGCCGGAGGTGCCCGCAGCGAGGACGGCGAGCTGCTCGTCTACCACCTCGAGCCCGGCGGCGGCCGCCCACGCCGTGTACTCCTCCCGCAGGGCCGCGGCGAACGCGGGGACGCTCACCCCGGGGCGCACGTCCTCGGCCGCGCCCGCCGTGCGGGGGTCCATGTCCAGACCGAGCTCCCGGTAGACGTCGACGAGCACGGCCCGCAGCGGAGCGGGGTCGGACACCACCACGTGGGTGGAGAACAGGAACGCCCCCTTCACCACGCGCTGCGCGGAGCCGGCCAGCTTCACCGGGTATGTCGGCGCAGGGCCCTGCACGGAGAACTCGCCCGGGCAGTACTCCCCCGGGATCTCGCCCACGGAGGCGGGCACGTCCACGCGCGCGAACGCCCGCACGAACAGGTCGGCGAACTCGGCGAACCGGGCCTGCTGCGTGAGTGCCGCGTCCTCCTGCTGGCTCAGGTGGTCCACCACCAGGCAGCCGTGATGGTAGGCCGCCGCCCTCCCGCCGGCCCGGCGCACCGCCGGCGCGAAGCCGTGGGCCCGGGCCGCCGCAGCCGCGGCCGCGAAACCGGGCAGCCGGGCGTCGCGCTGGCCGAACGCGACCGTCGGTTCGGGCACGTAGACGCGGATCAGGTCCTCGAGGGCCCTTCCCTCGGCCGCGGCGGCGCGGAAGACGGCCAGCTCGTCCATGGCCCAGTCGAGGTCTTCAGCGGCCCCGAGGGTCCGCTCCTGCACGGCCCAGCGCAGCCGGGGAGCTGCGCTCACAGGCCGCCCTCGGCCGGCCAGGAGCGCAGGGTGAGGGTCTGCTCGGCGTGGGCGAAGGGGCCGTCGTCGTCGTGGAGGACGGTGCTGGTCAGGCCCACGCCGTCCGGGCCCACCGTGACCTGCCCCGCGAGGCCGAGCCAGTGGCCGGTGGGCTCGCGGTACAGGTGGATCTGCAGGTCCACGTTGGGGAAGAACCACCCGCCCGGTTTCGCCGGCAGGGCCGGGGCGATCCCGTTGGCCGCGTCGGTGAGGCTGATCAGGCGCACCAGGTCGCTCGTGCTCTCCCCCGCCACCATCTCGCGGTCCGTGGTGAGCCACACCCGGCCGTGGCCCGGCCCGTGGCCGGGCAGGACGACGCCGTCGAGGGAGGCGATGTACCCGCCTCCCCATCCGTGGAGCGCGTTGTGCGACTGCGCCTGCGAGCGCGGCGGGAGGGGCTCGTCCGGCAGCTGGGCGACGGCGGAGGTGTCCGAGGTGGACAGCAGCCAGGCGCGCAGGGTCAGCACGGTGCGGCCCCGGGCGTGGAGCACGGACTCGACAAGCTCGATGGTGCGGCCCGGACGCAGGGTGCGCGTGACCACCTCGAGCTCGCCCGACCAGAGCGTGCCCAGGATGTCGTAGGAGAGCCGTCCCACCCGCAGCCCGGGAGTGGTCTCGTGCGCAGCCACCTCGTGCAGCAGCAGGCCCGAGACGGCGGCCATGTGCATCTCCTCTTCCCGCCATGCGCCCTGGGCGTGCACGGTGGAGCGCACGCGGGAGGTGCGGACGCCGTCGGCGTCCACGGTGGGCTCGCCGAGGCGGACGTAGAAGGCCAGGGGATCGCCGGCGACGGAGGTCGCGGGGGTGGAGGTGATGTCGGTCATGGGCCGAAGTCTGCCAGAACGACGACGACGGCCGGTGACGTCCCCGCGGGATGTCACCGGCCGTCGTCGTGCGGACCGAGCCGGGGTTCAGCGGCGCATGACCTTGCGGGCGATGCCGTTGCCGATCAGCTGCAGCGCCTGGACGAACACGATCACCACGATCACGGCCAGCCAGGTGACCTCCGGACGGAACCGGTTGTAGCCCTCCACGATGGCGAAGTTGCCGACGCCGCCGCCGCCGATGATGCCCGCCATCGCGGACATGTCCACGAGCGAGATGATCACGAACGTGAAGCCGAGGATCAGCGGGCCGAGGGCCTCGGGCAGCACCACGGCGCGCACGATCCGCATGCGGGAGGCGCCCATCGCGCGGGCGGCCTCGATCACGCCGGGGTCCAGCGAGACGAGGTTCTGCTCCACGATGCGGGCGATGCCGAACGTGGACGCCCAGATCATGCAGAACACCACGGCGGTGTTGCCGATGCCGGTGCCGAGCACCGCGATGGTCAGCGGCTGCAGGGCGGCGATGAGGATGACGAACGGGATGGGCCGGATGAGGTTCACGATGAAGTTCGTGACCAGGTAGACGGCACGGTTGGCGAAGATGCCGCCCGGGCGCGTGGTGTAGAGGACGAGCCCGACCAGCAGGCCGAGGATGCCGCCGAGGATGAAGGACCAGCCGACCATGTAGAGGGTGTCCCCCACGGCGGTCATCAGCTCGGGGCCGTAGTACCCCCAGTCGAGGTTCTGGAATCGGTCGATCACTGGTGCACCTCCTGCACGTCTCCGGCGCCGGCCAGGTCCGCGACAAACGCGTCCACCGCGGCGGCCTCGCCCGTGAGCGCCACGGTGAGCAGGCCGTACGCGGAGTCCTTGGTGGCGGACATGCCGCCGTGGACGATCTCGAAGCCCACGCCGCGCGTCGATGCGGTGCCGAGCACCGCCGAGACCGCGGCGGAGTCCTTGAGCGAGACCATGATCAGCCGACCCTCGGTGCGCGCCCGGATGCGGGCCACCTCCTCGGCATTCGGCCGGTCCTTGAGCGCCGTGGCCACGAAGGACGCGGCGTCGGCGGAGTGGGCGGGCCGAGAGAAGAGGTCGTAGACCTTGCCGGACTCCACCACGCGGCCGCTGTCCATCACGGCGACGCGGTCGGCGATCGAGCGGATGACCTCCATCTCGTGGGTGATGGCCACGATCGTGACCCCGAGCTCCTCGTTGACGCGGCGCAGCACGGAGAGCACCTCGTGCGTCGTCGAGGGATCCAGGGCGCTGGTGGCCTCGTCTGCGAGCAGGATCTCCGGCTCGGCGGCCAGGGCGCGGGCGATGCCGACGCGCTGCTTCTGGCCGCCCGAGAGCTGCTCCGGGTAGTGCTTGGCCTTGTCCGCCAGGCCGACGAACTCGAGCAGCTCCGCCACGCGAGCGCGGCGTTTGGACCGCGGCCAGCCGGCCGTGTCCAGAGCGAACTCGATGTTCCCGGCCACCGTGCGGGAGGTCAGCAGGTTGAACTGCTGGAACACCATGCCGATGCGGGTGCGCAGCGGACGCAGCTTCGCTTCGGAGAGATGGGAGACCTGCTGGCCCAGCACCGTGACGGTGCCCGACGTCGGCTTCTCCAGCCCGTTGATCATGCGGATCAGGGTGGACTTTCCGGCGCCGGAGAAGCCGATGACGCCGAAGACCTCGCCGCGGTTCACGGCGAGCGAGACGTCGTCCACGGCCTTCACACCGGCACCCTTCTTGGTGGCGTAGACGCGGCTGACGTGGTCGAAGACGATGACCGGCTCCCCCGGGGCGCCCGCGGAGGGGCGCCCCGGGGTGACCGCGTCACGGTCGGACGTATGGGAACCTGCCATGGATCAGGCGCCCTGCTTCGCGATCGCGTCCTGGTACTGCTTCAGGGTCTCGTCGATCTGGGCGGTGTCGAGCTGCACCGGCACGCTCGTGCCGGAGGAGAGCTTCGCGGACTCGTCCAGCACGGGCTGCTCGTGGTACAGGGCCGCGATCTTCTTGTAGGTCTCGTTGTCGCGGTCCTCGCGACGCACGGCGAAGCCGTTGACGTACGGCTTGGCGGAGTCGTCCTCGGGGTCGTCCTTGAACAGGGCGGTGTTCGTGTCGATGCCGGCGTCCGCCGAGAAGGTGTTGTTGATGACCGCGCCCTGCACGGACTCGAGCGCGTTCACGGTCTGCTGCGCGGCCACGGGCTGCACCGTCACGGTGGAGGCGGCCTCGTCGATGTCGCGGACCTCCGGGCGGATGGTCTCATTGGACAGCTTCAACAGGCCGGCGGCGACGAGCACATTGATGGCACGGGCCTGATTCACGGTGTCGTTCGGGATGGCGACGGTGTCGCCCTTCTTGAACTCGGAGACGTCCGTGTACTTCTTGGAGTACAGGGGCAGCGGGATGATCTCGGTGGTCCCGATCATCGTCAGGTCCTTGCCGGAGGCCTGGTTGTAGTCGGCCAAGTAGGCGATGTGCTGGAACCAGTTCATGTCGATGTCGCCGTTGTCCAGCGCCGGGTTCGGCTGCGTGTACTCGGTGAAGTTGCGGATCTCGACGTCGATGCCGTGCTTCTCCTTCGCGAGCTTCACCAGGGCGCGGTGCGACTCGTTCTCGGACACGACGCCGATGCGCACGGTCTGGGCGCCGTCGTCGCTCTTCTCCTCGGCCTGCGAGTTGCAGGCGGTCAGGGCGAACGCGCCGACGGCGGCCAGGGACAGGCCGGCGAAGGAGCGGCGGGAGATGTTCGAGGGGGTCGTCATGGGGTTCTCCTTGGAGGACGGTGCGACGTCGCCGGCGCGGGTGGGCACGGCGGGTGCGGAACGGTGCGGGGTGGGCCGTGCGGTGGGTGATTCCCCGCGGGGCACAGCACGGCGGGCGGGGGGCGAGAGACGCCCCGAGCCGGAGGCCGGGATCCTTTCGAACGCTGCTCTTGCCCGTCCCCCAGTCACCGCGGGCTCCCCTCGAGGGGTCTGCACGCAGCGGAGGCAGGCCGCTTCTCGGTCCGTTGCCACCCGTGAACATGGGGTTGGCGAGCGGCTCGTCGTGGGACCACGTGGACCCGCCGAGGCGGGGTCCACAGCCGCTTCTCCTGAAGCTGGGCCCAAGCGTATCGCAGCGTGTGCGCTCCATCGGGCAGGGCGGTGACGCGCAGCGTCATACTGCGGGCCCGGGTGTCGACGTGTGATGCCCCCGCGAGACGACGACGGCCGGGCGCCTCCGCGGGGAGGCGACCGGCCGTCGTCGGGACGGGGCTCAGGCGGACGGGATCAGAAGTCCCAGTCCTCGTCCTCGGTGTTCTCGGCCTTGCCGATCACGTAGGAGGAGCCGGAGCCGGAGAAGAAGTCGTGGTTCTCGTCCGAGTTCGGGGAGAGCGCGGAGAGGATGGCGGGGTTCACGTTCGTGGTCTCGGCCGGGAACATGGGCTCGTAGCCCAGGTTCATCAGCGCCTTGTTCGCGTTGTAGTGCAGGAACTTCTTCACGTCCTCGGCCAGACCGACGGCGTCGTAGAGGTCATGGGTGTACTCGACCTCGTTCTCGTACAGCTCGAACAGCAGCTCGAAGGTGAACGCCTTGAGCTCCTCCCGCTTCTCCTCCGGCAGGGTCTCGATGCTCCGCTGGTACTTGTAGCCGATGTAGTACCCGTGCACCGCCTCGTCGCGGATGATCAGGCGGATCAGGTCGGCGGTGTTGGTGAGGCGGGCGTGCCCGGAGAGGTACATGGGCCAGTAGAAGCCCGAGTAGAAGAGGAAGGACTCGAGCAGGGTGGAGGCGATCTTCTTCTTGTACGGATCCTGGCCGTCATAGCGCTCCACGATCAGGCGGGCCTTGGCCTGCAGGTTCCGGTTCTCACGAGACCAGCGGAACGCCTCGTCGATCTCCGGGGTGGAGGCCAGCGTGGAGAAGATCGAGGAGTACGACTTCGCGTGCACCGACTCCATGAACGCGATGTTCGTGAGGACGGCCTCCTCGTGCGGGGTCATGGCGTCCGGGATGAGGGAGACGGCGCCCACGGTGCCCTGGATCGTGTCCAGCAGCGTCAGGCCCGTGAACACGCGCATGGAGAGCAGTCGCTCCTCATCCGTGAGATGGGACCAGGACTGGACGTCGTTGGACAGCGGCACCTTCTCCGGCAGCCAGAAGTTGTTGACGAGGCGGTTCCACACCTCCACGTCCTTCTCGTCCTGAATGCGGTTCCAGTTGATCGCCTCGACGAGGTGGGACTGCTGGGTCTCGGTCACGGCAGGGCACATCCTTCAGAAGAATTCGTTGAGAATCCGCGGATTCCGGGGGCTCTCGAGAGCACGGGCATCGGGGCGCGGGTCCGGGTCAGTCTAGGCGCTGGGTGCCGCTGGGGCCATGGAGGCGAGGGTGTGGTCGGCCACCCTGGCGCGAAGTCGCTTCCACCCCGCTGGACCGATGCCGGTCCGACACGTCCCCAGATTTTAACCCTCGCCGCGCTCCGCCATGCTGGCGACGGTGAGTGCTCGTTCGAGCTGGGCATGCGCCATCGGCGCGTCGATCATGCGCCGGATGGATTCAGGATCCGAAGCCTTTCCAGGGACCCGGAGCGCGTCAGCCACGATCCGTGTCACGTCGTCCGCTTGGAGTCGGGCCACTGCCTTTTCCCACTCGTCGCGACGCACCACTGAGGCATCGGTCTTGTCGGCACCGGTAGCATCCGCTGTCGCCATCCGATCGCGCAGGGCGAGGCCGAGCATGAAAACGCTGACAAGATTCGCACGGGCCGCCTGCCCACTCGGGTCATCCCGTATGGCTTGGAGTGTTTGTTCCACAGACCGGCGGAAGGCCTGAGGTGACATGGCTGCAACAACCTGCACCTGCCGGACCTGCTGCAGTCGTTCGGTCCGCGTCAAACGGGCCCAGAGTGCTCGAGCCTTGGGAACGGCGACTGCGCCTGCCCAACGCCCAACGGCGGGTAGGGCATAACGGATGCCGACACGCACGAGCGCACCAGCTGCCAGCACAAGGAGCGCCTCCCACTCCTGGGCGGCCTGGCCGCCAATGCGGTGGCTGGAGGCCCCGCCCGTCGGCCCGTCCTCGACCCACCGCCATGCCGCATGACCGCGGAGTTTCCCTTGATCGTCGAAAAGGTGACCGGTCTTGGCCCCGCCGCCATTCCTGGCATTTCCTAAACGCAACCCATCCGGAATCTCCGGCTCCCAGCGTCCCATCACTCCACCTCCAGCGTCGGCAGTGCATCGACGATCTTCATGGTCTCCACGCTTACCGTCACGATGCGGCCGAGCAGGTCGCGGATGTAGCGCGGGTCGCCGTGTTCGCGGCCCCAGTCATTGGGGTCGTTGACGATCCCCGAAGCCTTGTCCGTCTTCACCTGGTAGCGCTCGAGGATCCAATCCACGGCAGAGCGCGACCCGAGCGTGTACCGCTGGACCTCTTCCGGCAGGCCGGTCAGGGTGAGGTAGCCGTTGTACTTCACGGTGGTTTGGTCCCACGCACCGGCCTTGCCGCCGTACTTCATCTGGGTGACCCGGTACCGCTCGACCTCGTCGAGCGCCTCCGGATCGATGGCCCAGTGCTCCTGCAGCGAGTAGGGCTCCACGGACTCGTAGCCGATATGCAGCTCGGAGAGCGCCCGGCCTGCATTGGAGAACGCCCGGAAGTCCGACGACGGCACCTGCGGAATGCGCGGCAGCATCTTCCTCAGGTCCGCTGCGAACCTCTCCCGGTAATCGGGCGAGTGCAGCACGCCGTAGACGTAGTAGAAGATATCGTCCTTCGTCACCGCCTCGCCGTATTTGGCACGGTAGGACGCCAGGGTGGCGTCCGTGATGTTGTCCACTCGCGTGTAGGCCGCGCTGCCCGAGGTTGTCATCGCGGCTTCGGCAAACAAGTCACCCTCAAACTCGACGTAGGTGTAGCGAGGAAAGAACTGACCCTGTCCAGATCCCCAATAGGAGAGATCCGGCAGAGCGTCCGTCGCCAAAACACTGAACCACTTATCGCTACCAGGGCCTACCATATAAAAACCTACGTTTTTCGAAATCTCATCCGGAAAAAATCGTCGCATAGCGGCCGGACGATGGATCAAATCTGGATTTGCTGTGACGTAACGCTTGTTGAATGGGCGATACGACGCCGGGTGGAACCGAATCGGGTTGACGCAGATCTTCCGGCCCGCCTCGTGACGCGCAACGAGTGACGAGCTCCAGCTAACGTGGCTGGGGTCCATGTCGCGTTGACCAGCTTCTATGCCAGCATTGAAGTAATCAGAAATACGTTTCACTTTCTCATGAAGGGATTCCTTTGAATCAGAGTAGACCCAGGCATCACGATTCGTCTGGAGTCCAGCGCCATTGGACGCAAAAATTGCGTTGCGACCGTCTTTCATGGACAGCGGATGGAATGTGTGGAACCGTTCATCCCGCTGATTGATCCAATCACCCTCGGCGTTCGGGGTGATCTCCTGCCAGTTCAGAGACCCCAGCGTCGCCTGATCCACCAGGTTCAGTTTGGCCTCCCGGTCTAGGTGTAGGAGGGCATGACGTTGTTGACTCGGGCCGGTGCCAACGAGGTCGGAGGAGCGTCTCCGCAGGAGGTATGAGGCCGATGGTAGTTGT
>NZ_QNRG01000016.1:0-40900 GCF_003315015.1 Micrococcus sp. KT16
CAGTACCTCGGATTCGCCGGCATCCTCGGTGCCGCGGTCCTGGTGACCATCGGCGCCGGAGCATTCCTGCCCTCGGCAGCCATCCCGTACTTCGGCCTCATCCCTCTGGGCCTCGGCCTCTGGGCCGCATGGCAGGCCTGGCGCGGAGACGATGACGACGATGACGACGAGGCCAAGGTTGCCGGCAAGAAGGTCGGCGTGTGGACAGTCGCAGGCGTCACCCTTGCCAACGGCGGCGACAACATCGGCGTCTACACCCCTGTCTTCCTCAGCGTGGAACCTCTCGCAGTAGTCGCCTACTGCATCGTCTTCCTCGCGCTCGTCGCGGTCCTGGTGGCCCTGGCAAAGTTCGTCGCCACCCGCCCCCCGATCGCCGAAGTGCTCGAACGCTGGGAGAACATCCTCTTCCCCATCGTTCTCATCGGCCTCGGCATCGTGATCCTCGTCAGCGGCGGAGCCTTCGGACTCTGACGTAGCGGCAGCGATCCAAACGGCCCCGACCGGGCGCACCCCTCTCGGTTCAGACCGCGACACCTACCTGCAGCCAGTCCTGCGTGATCGCGGCAACAAGACCGCCACGGAGCGCTGCAAAAACCCCGCCACCAAGCGAACGAAGCCACAGGGCAGGGCGTGTAAAGGGGTATACCCGCGTGGACGTGGGTCAAGAACACTCCGTGCGACCACGCAGCCCTGTCCGAAGCGCCCGCATCCCCTCAAGAATGGCGAGGCACATTCTCGCCACGGCGCTTGCCAGGTAGATGCGGACCCGTACAGGGACAGACGACACGGGCCCGCCTGCTGGAGCAGACGGGCCCGTGCACTCCCTCATCGGGAAGGTCGGGTCACTCGCGGTGCAGCTTGTCCTGCACCGTGCCCGCCAGCTTCTCGACGCGGTTGGGCACCTCCGTGGTCCCGTAGAAACGGGAGTCCGGGTGGGTGGGCGGGGGCATGGGGACCCCCGCCGGCGGCTCGGACGAGTAGGAGAACTCGCCCTTGCCGTCCGGGGTGGGGCCTGCAGCCCACGAACCCTGCGCAGTGGCCTGACCGTCAGAGAATTCGTAGTGCGTGTACGAGTGCTCCGTGGCCTCCTTCTTCTGCGGGAAGTTGCTCGGCACCGGCATCTCCTCCAGGCCGTCCTCCTGCAGCTCCTTCACAGCCGCCGCCCACTGGTTCTGGTGCATCGTGTCCCGGGCCAGAAGGAAGGACAGCAGCTCCCGGATGCCCGGGTCATCGGTCATGTGGTAGAGCCGGGCCACCTGGGTGCGGCCCTGCATCTCGGCGTTGAGGTTGGCGGTCATGTCCGCCAACAGGTTGCCGCTGGCGGTGACGTAGGCCGCCGTCCACGGATTCCCCATGCTGTCCACGGGGCGAGCACCGGCACCGGCCACGATGGCCTGCTGCAGGTCGGTACCCCCGATGACGGCGGCCACGGCCGGGTCATCCTGGATGGCGTCGGTGGTGATCCCCACCGGGGCCTTCTCCAGCAGCTGGGCCACCATGGTGGCGAGCATCTCGACGTGACCGAACTCCTCGGCCGCCGTGCTGAAGAGCAGGTCCCGGTACTTGCCCGGAATGTGGGCGTTCCAGGCCTGGAAGCTGTACTGCATGGCCACGGTGATCTCACCGTACTGCCCGCCGATCACCTCCTGCAGCTTGCGGGCGTAGACCGCGTCGGGCTTCTCAGGACTGGAGACGTGCTGAAGCTTCTGCTTGTGGATATACAAGAGAGGACTCCCCTCGATCATGTCGGATGCGTGGAAGCCCGAGGGGCTCCACGCCGGACATCATCGACGCTACGCGGGTCTGACCGACCCGCGTTAGTGCTGGCCCACGCCAGAACTGCATCGCTCACCACCTGGGTCATGGACGCCAGCACCACTCGGGGGGTGAGCGCTTTCGCCATCCTCCGCCTGCGGATGCGGCGGGTAGGTGACTCCCAGCGGCACGCAGTACAACCGGTCGTTTGTGGCTGCGCTTCCACGAGCACGAGAGCAGCCCCTCACACTCCGAGCGTCTCGCCCTCTCTCCACTGCGCCTCTGCACTGCTATCTTCCGAGCCATGTTCACTCTCTGACGGCATCGCGCTGAACACCCCACCATCACGAGAGGAACAACTGTGCCCACTGACCTTCTGACTCTTCACTTGCCGCAGCTCTATCCTGCTGGCCAGCTCCCTGGAGGACTCGACTTTCGAGGATTGGACGCTGGGATGGCCGACGATCTGGCCCAGTGCTATCTCATGAGCTACCCACCCGACGTCGCTGCCTCCGATCTAGACGAGGCGTGCGAGGAGATGAACGCGACCTTCCGCGGTGACTACGGAAAGCTGCGCGCCGATGCGAGCACTACAGCGTGGGTGGGTGGCCGTCTCGCCGGAGCCATCATGGTGGTCACCCACTCGATCTGGGACGAACACCTCACTGGTCCGTTCATCATCGACCTCTTCATTGATCCCCACGCACGCGGGAAGGGGATCGGGCGGGCTCTGGTCCAACACGCCATCGCAACCTGCTGCGACGCCGGTGACCACACTCTGAGTCTGCGCTTCGGACAGGGCACCTCCGATGCGGCCATGAGGATTTACCAGCGGCTCGGATTCCGCCCCGTGGGATAGGCAGATTCGGTCGTTTGCGGCGGGCCCGATCCTCGCCGCAACTCTCGCCATGGGGAAGCCGCGACACACCATCGCTCGTCGCATCCTCTTCCCCCTACGTGCCCAGATCGAGATACTCAGGCCATGCCAGCCACTCCCACAAGTTCCAGCGATTGGGCCTCCTACAACGCCGCGCGGGCAGGCACCTCGGCCGTACGCCCTCTCACCGACCGGGCGCTCACAGCACTGCGGGCCACCCACCAGAACCTCGCAGGTCTGCGCGCTGTCGAGCTGGGAAGCGGCGCCGGCATTGAGACCCGGCGCCTTCTCCAGGAGGGTTTGAGCGTCCACACCATCGACGTCGACTCGAGCGTCGAAAAGCACATGAATGAACTCACCTCGCTCGGCATCCTCGAACACCGGACGGGCCTCATCGAGGAGTGGGATCCCCTCCCGCACGCCGACCTGATCCTGGCCAATGCCTCTCTGCCATTCATCCCTCGCGCACGCTTCACCTCGGTGTGGGACCGGATCAAGCACGCCCTGCTGCCAGACGGGATCCTGGCGGTCGATCTCTTCGGCTCCGATGACACCTGGGCCTCGGACCTGGGCACCTACCTCACCGGGAAAGAGGTGGACGAACTCCTCGACACTTTGGAGGTGATCGAACTGAACGAACGCAACGAAGAAGGGCGTGCGTTCGACGGCATCAAGCATTGGCACACCTTCACCGTTATCGCCCGCCGCCCAGCCTGACCCCTCCGCGCCCGACACCTGGCGAGCGAAACCGCACAAATGGTCGTTTGGGGCGGGCGAGGTCCACGCCAGTTGGCTCGCCAGCTCACGCATCTCTCCTCCCGGCGGTGCAGGCCCTCCTATAGTCGGACGATGGGAATCTCCTGCCCCTTCTGCGAAGTCGCCGAGCGGCGCACCCCCGCCCATGTGGTCACCGAAGGTGCGCTTTCGCTCGTCTTCCTCGACCTCCATCCGGTCGCAGACGGTCACTGCCTCATCATCCCTCGGCGCCATGTCCCCACACTCTCCGACCTCCTGCCCGAGGAGGGCGCCGAGATGTTCGCCCTCGCTACGCGAGTGGCCGGCGTCATCCGTAGGACCCTGGCTCCCGCGGTGAACCTGCACCTATCAGACGGCGTTGAAGCCGAACAGGACGTGCCCCATATTCACCTGCACGTGATCCCTCGTCACCGCGACGATCAGGTGTCAATCCACCTGCCCCCGTCTTCGACCTCGACAAGCCCGGAAGCAACCGTGACGGCGCTACGGATTGGGATGCACCTCCAGAGCAGCTAGGCAGATGCGGCACAACCGGTCGTTTGTGGCGAGGGGTCCCGCCATGCGCCGTGTGCACCACCTCCGGCCCTGTCCGCCCGCCACATGACTCGCCACAATCAACCCGCCAGAGCGGCAGCCGCCCGTACGTTTCTGGCGAGCCTCGGGGCGCGCGGGGGCGCCCACCTGGACACCCAGTTTTCACGCCGATCGGATCCCGCCCGATATGCGAAGAGTTCCCCGCGCGTCAGGTGAAATCTGGGTCGCATCTCGACGACAAAGGCCCTTGCCCACCGATCCGCGTCGTGACACAGTTCACCCCATGATGCAGCAGCAGTGACCCCGTTGGGCCCGACAACCCACCACCGGCCCTCCTCGCGCGCCCGTCTCGAGCACGGCTCGACGGGTGCCTCTGCGCCCACCCCTTTCTGCAGAAAGCAGTCACCGCATGCCTGACATCATCGAATTTCCCCTGCCCGCCTCGTCGGACGACCCCCACTGGCGGGCCTACTGCCGCCTCGGAGACGAGTACAACCACGAGCTGATCGGCACGACCGAGTGGGACGAGACCCCCACGGACGCGCTCATCCAGGCCGCCGCCGAGACCGACCACACGCTGCGCCGCTACCTGGCGTACGTCGACGGCGAGGCGGTCGGCTACGCCCGTGTCCTGATCAACCACGTCGACGACCCTGACGCGGCCGCCCTCAACGTCTACGTCCACCCGCGGCACCGCGGACGCGGCCACGGCCGGGCACTGGCCGAGCGGCTCGTCCTGGACACCGCCGGCCTCACCCGTTTCGAGACCTGGCCGCTGACGCCGCCGCCGGTGGCCGGGCAACGGGCGCTCACCCCGCCCAACGGCGCCGGCGCGGTGCCCGCCGAGCATCCGGGTGTGCGTCTCGCCCAGTCCTACGGCTTCGCGCTCGCCCAGATCGAGCGGGTGAGCCGGTATGACTTCGCCGATCCGGGGATCGACCCCGCCGTCGCCCTGGCCGAGGCCGAACGCGTCTCGTCGGACTACGAGCTCCACGCCTGGGAGGGCGCGGCCGACGCGTCCCTGCAGGACGACGTCGCCGTCCTCAAGGCCCGCATGGCCACGGACGTGCCGTCCGGGGAACGCACCGTGGTGGAGCAGGTCTGGGATGCGGCCCGCGTGCGTCGCATGGACGAGCAGATCCTCACGACCGGGCGGCTCTTCCGCGCGGTGGCGCGGCACCGTGCCACCGGTCGGATCGTCGCCCTGAGCGAGCTGGTGGCGCCCCGCTCGCGCCCGGACGGGCTGATCGACCAGTGGGACACCATCGTGCTGCCCGAGCACCGCGGCCGCCGCCTCGGCATGCGCGTGAAGGCGGCGAACCTCATCGCCGTCCGCGACGCGCTGCCCGGGGCCCGCGCGATCATCACGTGGAACGCCGAGGAGAACCGGCACATGCTCGACGTCAACGAGGCACTGGGCTTCCGGCCGGTGCTGGTCGAGGCCTCCATGGAGGCGCCGGCACCGCTGCGACGTCGCTGACGGCCCGCGCCCCTTGGTGCCGCCTCACCCCCGCTCGAGCGTCCGCTGGGCCGCCTCCCGCACCGCCCGCGTGAGCCGCACCAGGCGCGTCACGGGCAGTGTGGCCGCCTGCCAGTACAGGGGCACGAGGACGTCGTCGAGCCCGGGCACGCGGACCAGCCGGCCGGCGCGCACGTCCTCGACGGCCTGGGCGTCCACGAGCATCCCCCACCCCAGGCCGGCCCGGACGGACCGGTGGAACCCGTCGAACGACGGCGCCAGGTGCGTGGGCGGGGCGACGTCCAGCCCGGCGCCGCTCAGCGCGAGGCGCTGCAGGTCGTCCTTCGCGTTGTAGCGCATCATGGGCATCGCGCCGAGGTCGACGACGTCGCCCGCCGCGTGCCGGGCGCGCAGGGCGGGCGAGGCGAGCGGGACGTAGCGCATGCTCCCCAGCGGCTCCGCCGCACACCCCTGCACCGGCTGCGGCTCCGTGGTGACGGCGGCCAGCACCTCGCCCCGGCGCAGCAGCCGGGCGCTGTGGTCCTGGTCCTCGACGTGCAGGTCCAGGACCGTGTCGTCCCAGTCGGCGGCCTCGGCCAGGACGGGCCCGAACCACGTGCCCAGCACGTCGGCGGGCACGGCCAGGGAGGTGACGCTGCGCCCGGCCGCCGTGCGGCCCAGCCCGGCCCACGCCTCCTGTTCGAGCACCCGCATGTGCCGGGCCACGCGCACCAGGCCGACGCCGGCCTCAGTCGGCTCGCAGGGTGTGCCGCGCCGGAGCAGCACCTGGCCCACCTCCCGCTCCAGGGCGCGGATGCGCTGGCTGACCGCCGAGGCGCTGACGCCGAGCTCGTACGCGGCCGCCTCGAACGAGCCCTCGTCCGCGATCGCACGCAGCGCCTGCAGCTGATCAAGGTTCATGAAGCAGAGCTTAGGCACCTGCAGTTCTCTTCGTTTGGCTCAGGCCCGGCCGGGCCCTAGCGTCCTCACCCATGTGGACCCTCGCCGGCACCGGCCTGCTCACCGGACTCGCCCTCATCGTCGCCATCGGCGCCCAGAACGCCTTCGTGCTCCGCCAGGGCGTGCGCCGGGAGCATGTGGGCGCCGTCGTGCTGGTGTGCATGGCCTCGGACGCCGTGCTGATCCTGGCCGGGACCGCCGGGGTGGGTGCGCTCGTGCAGGCCGTGCCGTGGCTGCTCGAGGTGCTGCGCTGGGGCGGCGCCCTGTACCTGCTCTGGTTCGCGGTCTCCTCCCTGCGTGCCGCGCTGCGCCCGCAGGGGCTCGTCGCCGAGCAGGCGCCGCGCACCGCGGGTTCGGTCATCGCCACCACGCTCGCGCTGACCTGGCTCAACCCGCACGTCTACCTGGACACCGTGGTGCTGCTGGGCAGCCTCGCCAACCAGCACGGTCCCGACGCGCGGTGGGTCTTCGCCGCCGGCGCCGTCGCCGCCTCGGTCCTGTGGTTCACCGCGCTCGGCTACGGCGCGCGCCTGCTGGCCCGGGTGCTCGCCGACCCGAAGGCGTGGCGCGTGGTGGACGTGGTGATCGCGGTGGTCATGGCGGTGCTCGCGGTCCGGCTCATCGCCGGTTCCGGCGTGTGGGGGTGAGCCGACAGACGCCGGTTCTGGCGTCGGGCTGAATCAAGGTCGCTCAACGTCGACCCGCCAGAGCTGGGCTCGTGCGGCCTCCGCGAACAGGGGTGCACCGCACGGCACCAGCCGCTCAAGGACGTCCCTGACGGTCAACGGAGGATTCCGTGTCGCGCCCGCTTGGGCTGCGAGGGCCGTCATCACTCGAGCCGGGTCCAGGTCGAGCTGGTTCATGAAAAACTCATCCGGACTCTGCACCTCGATGTCGAAGGACTCAACGACCTCCCGCGGGAAGTCCTTCAGATTCGCCGTGACGATCAGGTCAGCACGTCCCTGGATCGCGGCGGCGACCACATGCCGATCATCGGGGTCCGGAAGATCAATCCCGGGCACGAGCTGCTCCCACCCCTCGACCCGCGCGTCGTCGAAGGCGGCGTCCATGACCCCGGCACGGTGACGCGCCGCCCCCGACGCACGCATGTCTGGATGCATCGCTTCCAGTGCGCGCACCGTCTCGTCGAGGATCCGCCCGCTCCATACCGGCCGATAGAGGCCCGCCTCGGCCAGATGCAGCAAGGTGTCCGCTTGGGCGATGGGCACGAGGACGCACGCGTCGAGCACCGCGCTGAAGCGCGCCACTACCCGCGCTCACCCCGGAGGTCGGCGCGAGCCTGACGCAACGCCTCGCGGTAGGACTCCGCCTTCTGGTCGTAGAGCCCCGCAGACGAGGCCTCCCCTACGAGGTCGCTCAGCGAGGCACGCCGCTCCCCGCGCTTCCGCTGCTGATAGGACACGACGTCTTGGAGCCGGATGCGTCGGTGCCGACCACCGGTCGTCCTCTCGTACGGCAACGCGCCCTCCTCGAGCAGCCTCACCAGCGTGGGACGACTGATGCCGAGGAAGTTCGCCGCCTCCTGTGTCGTGAGCAGCTGGTCGACGGGTGCCACCGTGATGGCCTTGCCCACCCGCATCGCCTCGACGACGTCCCGCAGGACGTTGAAAGCCTCTGGCGGCAGGGGGACCTTCTGCCCATCAGGGCCGACCAGGGCGGCCGGCTGCGTCAGGCCGTCGAGGAACCTGCCGACGTCGAGCATCTCCTCGAGGTCCGTCGGCGGCAGCACCGTGTGCTTGTCATTCACCGTCGCAGTCATGGAACAAGACTACCCGCGAAAACGAAAAATTCGCAGTTTCCTCTCGCGTCCGCTTCCCCGCTCCGGGGCGCTGCGTCAACCGCGCGCGTAGGCGAGCGACTCCTCGATGATCCCGACGACGACGGCCAGCTCTGCCTCGTCCCGCGGACCGTAGAGCATCCACTCCGTGCCGAAGTCCGCGTAGCCATGCGGTTCGAGCCATCCGAGCTCGGCCAGACGGACGCCGCGCTCGGGCGCCAGGACGAGGTGCACTGACGTGTCGTCCACCCCATGCAGGTGCACCGGCTCCCAGCGCCGGCCTGGTGAGAGGTTGACCTCCGGGGTGCGCTCCTCCGGCCGGCCTGTCAGGTGGAGGGCGCGCGACGTTGCTGGCGAGACGGTGCTGTGGCCCTCCTCGACGCCGTCGAGGGCGAACACCGCAGCGACCAGACGGCCCCACAGCTCCGGCGATGATCGCTGATCAAGCTGTCGGTGGGGCCCCTCGGTCGACGTCGCGGGACGACTGCCCGGCCGGGGATCGTCAGCGGTGAGCCGGACACGGGGGCTCGCATCAGGATCCATGCAGACGATCCTGACGGGGCCCCGCCGGCCAGGCAAGGCCATCAGGCCCCCCTCACTCCCCGCCCAGCTCCTCCCGGAGGATCCGCGCGCCGGCCACGAGCGCGGCGGTCTTGTCCCGCGCCACGGAGCGAGCCAGCGGCGCCATGCCGCAGTTGGTGCTCGCGATCAGCTTGTCCGCGTCCACGAACTCGAGGGTCTCCCGGAGGGTCGCCGCGACCTCCTCGGGCGTCTCGATCTCGTCGCTCGCCACGTCGATCGCGCCGACCATCACCTTCTTGCCGCGCAGCAGGCCGATGAGCTCCGCCGGCACCCGGGAGTGGTGCCGCTCCAGGGCGATCGTGTCGATCGTGGACTCGCGCAGCAGCGGGAACGACGTCTCGTACTGGCGCCACTCCTCCCCGAGCGTGGCCTTCCAGTCGTTGTTCGCCTTGATCCCGTAGCCGTAACAGATGTGCACGGCCGTCTCACACGTCAGGCCCTCGGCCGCACGCTCGAGCGTCGCCACGCCCCAGTCGCGGACGTCGTCGAAGAACACGTTGAACGCGGGCTCGTCGAACTGCACGACGTCGACGCCCACCGCCGCCAGCTCCCGCGCCTCCTCGTTGAGGATGCGCGCGAACTCCCACGCGAGCTTCTCGCGGCTGCCGTAGTGGCGGTCGGCGAGGGTGTCGATCATGGTCATCGGCCCGGGCAGGGTCCACTTGATGGGCCGGTCCGTCCGGGCGCGCAGAGCCTTCGCGTCGTCCACGAACACCGGCGCCGGCCGGCCCACCTCCCCGACGACGGTCGGCACACTCGCGTCGTACCGGTCGCGGATCCGCACCGTCTCCCGCCGGTCGAAGTCCACACCGCCGAGGTGCTCGATGAACGTGGTGACGAAGTGCTGGCGGGTCTGCTCGCCGTCGCAGACGATGTCGATGCCCGCACGCTCCTGATCGGCCACGGCGAGGGCGAGCGCGTCGAGCTTGCCCTCGCGCAGCTGCTCCCCCTCGAGCTTCCAGGGCGACCAGAGCGTCTCCTCCTCGGCGAGCCAGCCGGGCTTCGGCAGGCTGCCGACGAGGGCGGTGGGGATCAGGGTGGTCATCGGGTCTCCTCGGTGTCTCGTGCGGCGTGGGCGGCGGCCCAGCGCTCCAGCAGGTCGCGGTGCGGGCCCACGAAGTGCTCCTGCGTGTACTCCCCCTGCTCCCGGCCGAGGCGGGCCCGCTCCTCGCGGTCGTAGGCGATCCGGGTCTGCGAGAAGTCGCCGTGGTCCAGGCGCGGCCGGTAGACCTCGCCGGCCCCGGCGTTCGCGTTGTAGATCTCCGGCCGGTAGATCCGCTGGAAGGTCTCCATGGTGGCGATCAGCCCGGCCAGGGAGAGGTTCGCGTGGTCGTTGAGCAGGTCGCCCCGCGAGTAGAACGCCAGCGGCGCCACGGCCCCGCGCGGCAGGAAGCACCGGATCCCCAGGCCCATCCGGCCGAAGTAGCGGTCCGTGCGGGAGGCTTCGTCCTGGCGGTACTCGACCCCGAGCACCGGGTGCTCGTTCGTCAGCCGCCGGTAGGTGCGGCTCGTGGACACGCTGATGCAGATCACGGGCGGCTGCGGGAACCGCTCCCGGTACGCCTGCGAGTCCAGCAGGTGCCGGAACAGCCGCCCGTGCAGGTCGCCGAAGCCGTCGGGCTCCTCGGTCCCCGGCGACGTCACCGCGTGCGCGGGCAGCACCACGGAGAAGTCGTGGTCGCGGACGTAGGAGGAGAAGTTGTTCCCCACACTGCGGCCGAGCACGGCGCCCGTCGCACGCTCGACCACCCGCACGTCGAGCATCTCCATGAGCGGGAAGTCGACGTCCGCGCCGTCGTCGGCGGTGAAGTGCACGTCGATCGAGACGATCTCGATCCGTGCCGTGTAGCGGTCCCGCTCCGGGTTGTCCCAGGGGGCGAGGTCGTTGAGGCGCCCGTCGATCATGGCCAGGGCGGCGCGCAGGTTCTCCCGCCGGTCCGCACCGCGGGCGAGGTTCGCGAAGTTCGTGGTGGCGCGCGTGCTGGCGGCGGGCGTGTAGTCCTCGTCGAACGGCGTGGTGTGGATGCTGAACGTCAGGTCGTCCACGCGGGTGGGAACGGTGCTCGGGACAAGGGTGGCGTGGCTCATCGGGTCCTCTCCGGGGTGCGAACACGGGTGGTGCGGTGGTGGGCGGTGGCGGGACGGGGCACCGCGGACGACGACGGCGCCCCGCGGCCGGCGGCGACGCGTGCGGCGCACTCGAGGCCGGCCTCGAGGTCCGCCTGCAGGTCGGCCACGTCCTCGATGCCGACGGAGAGCCGGACCAGGTCCGTGGGGACGGCCAGGGGCGTGCCCCGCACGGAGGCGTGGGTCATCTCGGAGGAGTAGCAGAGCAGCGATTCGACCCCGCCGAGGCTGACCGAGAGCGCGAACAGCTCGGTGGCCTCGGCGAACGCGCGGGCCGCGGCCTCTCCCCCAGCCAACCGGATGGAGACGATCCCGCCGAAGCCGTCCATCTGCCGCGCGGCGAGTGCATGGCCCGGGTGGTCGGGCAGCCCGGGGTAGAAGACCTGGGCGACCTCGGGGCGGCCCTGCAGCCAGCCCGCGAGCGCGGCGGCGTTGGCGCCGTGCCGGTCCATGCGCAGGCCGAGCGTCTTGAGGCCGCGGGCGGCGAGGTAGGAGTCCTGCGGGCCGGCGACCGCACCGGCGGCGAACTGCTGGTAGGCCACCGCCTCGGCCAGCGCCCGGCCGCGGAACTCGCGGTCGGCCACCACCACGGCGCCGCCGAGCACGTCCGAGTGCCCGCCGATGTACTTGGTGGTGGAGTGCACCACCACGTCCGCGCCGAGGTCGAGGGGCCGCTGGAGGTAGGGCGAGGCGAACGTGTTGTCCACGACCAGCAGCGCGCCGGCGTCGTGGGCGATCTGCGCCCAGGCGGCCAGGTCCGCGATGCCGAGCAGCGGGTTGGAGGGCGTCTCCACCCACAGCAGCGCGGTGCGGCCGGGGCGGACGGCCGCGGCGACCGCCGTCGGGTCGGTGATGTCCACGGGGGTGTTGGACACGCCCCACGGCTCGAGGACGGTGGTGATGAGGCGGTGGGTGCCGCCGTAGCCGTCGCCGCCCAGCACGATGTGGTCGCCGGGGCGCAGCACGGCCCGCAGGAGGGCGTCCTCGGCGGCGAGCCCGGAGGCGAACGCGAACGCCCGATCGCCGTGCTCGAGGGCGGCGAGCTGGGTCTCGAAGCCGTTCCGGGTCGGGTTGGAGCCGCGGCTGTACTCATGCCCAGCGCGCAGCACGTTGATGCCGTCCTGTACGAAGGTGCTGGTCTGGTAGATCGGCGGCACCACGGCGCCGGTCAGCGGGTCGGGCTCCTGGCCGGCGTGCACGGCGGTGGTGGTGAAGCCGCGGACGGCGGGACGGGAGACGGAGCGGGTGGTGTGGTGGACAGCGGTCATCTCAGCGCACCTCCTGGGTGACGGCGGCGGTCTCGGGGACGGCGGGCGTGGTGGCGGGGACGGCCGGCCCGGCGGCGGTCACCACGGCCAGGGCACGGTCCAGGTCCGCGATCAGGTCGTCGGGACACTCCAGCCCGATGGAGAGCCGGACGGTGGTCTCGGCGATCCCGGCGTCCTCGCGCTGCTGCCGCGTCAGGCGACAGTGCGTCATGGTCGCCGGGTGGGAGACGAGGGACCGGGCGTCGCCGACGTTGACCACCAGCTGGAACAGCTCGAGCGCGTCGAGGAACGGGGCCACGGCCTCGGGGCCGCAGGCCAGGTCGAAGGAGAACACCGAGCCGACGCCGTCCGGGAAGTCACGGGCGGCCAGCGCCGCGCTGGGATGCCCGGCCACGCCGGGGTGGTGCACCCGGGCGACGGCGGGGTGCCCGGCCAGGTGTTCGGCCACGGCCAGGGCGGTGGCGGTGTGGCGGGCCACGCGCAGGTCGAGCGTCTCGAGCCCCTGGATGAACTGCGCCGCGCTCGCGGCGGCGAGGGTGGGGCCGAGGTCGTGCAGGAACTTGCTGCGGGCCAGCGTCAGGTAGGCGCCGCGGCCGTGCCGCTCGACCAGCGTCTGCCCGCCGTAGCGGGCCTTGGGCCGGGCCAGCTGCGGCCACCGGTCCGGCGCCGCGCCGTAGTCGAACGTGCCGCCGTCCACGATCGCGCCGCCGAGCACCGCGCCGTGCCCGCCGAGGAACTTGGTGGCCGAGTGCACGACGACGTCGGCGCCGTGCTCCAGCGGCCGGTAGAGGGCCGGCGTCGCGAGGGTGCTGTCCACCACCACGGGCACACCGGCCGCGTGGGCGAGGTCCGCGAGCGCGGGCAGGTCCGGGAGGGTGGCGAGCGGGTTGGTGATGGCCTCGAGGAAGAACGCGCGGGTGTCGGGCCGGACCGCTGCGGCCCACGCGGGCGGGTCCGCCGGGTCCGCGAAGGTGACCTCGATGCCGAAGTCCGCGAACGTGTCCGTCAGCAGGTCCACGGTGCCGCCGTAGAGCTGGCTGGAGGCGACCAGGTGCTTGCCGCCCTGCAGCAGCGCCAGCAGGGACAGCGCGACGGCGGCCTGGCCGGTGGCCGTGGCGATCGCGCCGATGCCGCCCTCCAGTGCGGCGAGGCGGTTCTCGAACACCGCGACGGTCGGGTTGCCCGTGCGGCTGTAGGTGAAGCCGGGGGTCTCGAGCCGGAACATCGATGCCGCCGTGGCGTGGTCCGGGAAACGGAACGCCGTGGTCTGGTGGATGGGCGGGACGACCGGCCGGTGGGGTGCGGCGGGCTCGTAGCCGGCGTGGACTTGCTGTGTGGCGTGACGGGGCATCTGCTCTCCTCCATCGGTCCTGGCGGTAGCACCGGGCCTGCCGTTCCCGGGGGTCCGGGTGCGGCGGGCGGGTTGCTGCGGCGTCGTCGAGCCAGATCTCTCGGCCGCTCTGGATGGGTGGTGAGCCCATCCCACGCGGCGGGCCGCCGCGAGTCCAGCGGACGGCCGGCTCGCGCGTCATATGAGCCGCCACCGCGCCATCCAGGACCGGCCGGAGCCTCTCCGGGGCGCGGCGGGCCGAGGCAGACCCGTGTGACGGACTGGCGTGGAGGGGGGTGTGTGTCAGACTCCCGGACATGACACAGAGCACACCGGGCGGACCGGCCACGGACCTGCCCGACTTCCGGCCCTCGGGCAACCAGGGCGTGGACCCGGCGCTGTACGAGATCGAGAACGCGGCCATGGACCGCGAGGGCGCCCTCTGGGCGGCACTGCAGGAGGCGGCGCCCTGGACCGGGCGGACGCTGCTCGACCTCGGTGCGGGCACCGGCTTCTGGCTGCCCCGCTACGCCGACGCGGCCGAGACGATCGCCGTCGAGCCGGACGCGCGCCTGCTGGGGGCCGCCCGCGCCCGCCCCGGCGGGGCGCGCGTGCTCTACGGCTCGGCCGAGCAGATCCCGCTGCCGGAGGCGAGCGTCGACGTCGTGCACGCCCGGTTCGCGTACTTCTTCCCGCACCCGCGCTGGGACGTCCGGCCCGGCCTGGACGAGGTCACCCGGGTGCTGCGGCCCGGCGGCGCGCTCGTGGTGATCGACAACGACACCGAGCGCGGCCAGTTCGCCGAGCTGCTGCGGGCGAGCACGAACGCCGCGGCGCAGGGCCAGGACACGTACGCCCGCGAGTGGTGGGCCGGCATCGGGGCCGAGACCCGCGAGGTCATGAGCTCGTGGACCTTCGACTCCCGCGCCGACCTCGAGGCCGTCCTGCGGCTGGAGTTCGAGCGAGGGGTCGCCGACGCGTGGCTCGCCGAGCACCCCGCAGCGACATCACTGAGCTACGGCTACCTGCTCCACGTGTGGCGGTGAGCACGGACCCGCGTCGCCAGACGCCTGCCCCCCGCGGCTCTGACACTGGGACGCCCCCGCTGCCGGAAGGACGGGCGCGGTGGCTGGTCGCCTCCAACGCCCTCGACGCGGGTGGCCGGTCCGCCACGGACGTCGCCCTGGACGTCCTGGCGGTGCTCCTGCTCGGCGTGGGCGCCGACGGCATGGGCGTGCTGATGACGCTCTCCGGGTTGGGATTCCTCCTGCTCGGCGTGCCCATCGGCATCGTGGTGGACCGACACCTCAGCCCGCGGCTGCTCGCGGCCACCGGACTCGCCAAGGCGGCGGTGCTCGGCTCGCTCGTCGTGGCGTGGGCGCTCGACGCGCTCACGTTCGGCCACCTCGCCGCCGTCATGACCCTGCTGGGCGTGCTCACGGTGCTGGCCGAGACCACCCAGACCGCGCTCGTGCCGCGCGTCGTGCCGGCCACCGCCGTCGCCCGCCTGACGGCGCGGCTCGAGTCCGCCGACGCCGCCCTCGTGTTGATCGTGCCCGCCGCGGCGGGCGTCCTCGTCGGGTCGCTGGGCGCAGGGCCCGTGCTCGGCATCGCGACGGCGTTCCTCTTCGCGGCGGCGATCGTCGCGCTCCGGGTGCGGTTGCGGCCCTCCGCCGCGGCGGACGTCCCGGACGACGACGGGGACCCCGGCGTCGCGGACGTCCTCTCCCGCTGGGCCCGGTTCGGGAAGGACGCCGCGGAGGGGTGGACGGTCCTGCGGCGCACCCCGGTCCTGTGGCTGCTGACGATGGGGTCGGTGGCCGCCAATGTGGGCATGGCCCTCTTCGCCCCGGTCGAGGCGGTCTGGATCCTGACCGACCTGCGGCTCGGGCCGGAGTTCCTGGGCATCCAGATCACCGCGGGCGCGGTCGGGGCACTGACGGCCTCGTCCCTGGCGGGCCGGGCCATCGACCGCCTGGGCGAGCGCCGGTGCATCCTCCTCGGCTCGGTCGGCTGCGCCGTGGCCGTGGGGCTGCACCTGCTGGCCTACGCCGACCGCGCTCATGCCGGGCCGTGGCTGCTGGCCGGCGCCGCCCTCTGGGGGTTCATGGTCCTGCTCGGGAACATCACCCAGGCTGCCGTGACCGCCCGCGCCTGCCCCGAGGGCACGCTCGGGCGGGTCACCGCGATGCGCCGCACCCTCACCCGGGGCTCCGTGCCGCTGGCGACCCTCGCGGGAGGTGCGCTCGGGGCGACGCTCGGGGTCGGCTGGGCGCTCGCGGGGTGGCAGGTCCTGGCGGTGGTCTCGCTGGCCGCCGTCGTGCCGGCCGCGCGACATCTCGGGCCGAGGACGGCTGAGCGCTGAATCCGCGCGACCGATGCTCCTTGCGCGGGCCGTCCGGAATAAGGACGACCCGCGTAGAGAACGTCGGCCCGGCGCGGGACCACCCCGCCGCGCGTCCAGCCCGGCACCCGGCTGGCCCCGCTCAGCCTTCCTGCGTGATGCGCAGGGTGCGCAGGCGGCGGTAGAGCGTCGCCCGGCTCACCCCGAGCGCGGCGGCGGCCCGCACCTTATTGCCGCCGGCCGACTCCAATGCGTCGATGATCGCCTCCCGCTCGGCCCGTTCGAGGCCCAGGAGGGGGACAGTCCCTTCCCCACGGTGTGATGCGGGCAGCTCAGCCACCGTCACACGGCCGCCCCCAGCCCTCCGCCCAACACGGCCCACGACGTACTCCAGCTCGACCAGGTTGCCCGGCCAGTGCTGCTGCGCCAGGACGCGCACGGCCTCCGGGGAGAACATCGGCGCCGAGGCGCCGTGCACCTGGGCCGCCATAGCCGCCAGCAACGCCGGGAACTCGGCGAGCCGACGGCGCAGCGGCGAGAGCTGGACGCGATGCTCCGTCAACGCGAGCACGGCCGAGACATCGGTCGTCGGCTGCACCTGGGCGGTCATGACAATCCGGCACCGCCCCTGTCGGAGGGCTCGTCTCAGTCCTGGCAAGAGCCGAGGTTCCAGCGCGTCGACGTCGTCAACCACCACCGGCGGGCCGGGCCGCCGCACGAGGGCCTCGAGCCCCCGTAGCCAGGTCGTGTCCTCGGGGGTCTGGGCGCGGCCGACCTCGAGTATGACGGCGTCGGGGCCAGCGATCCTCCGGGCGGCCGCCGTGCGGCCGGAGCCGGGCTCCCCGATCACGCTCACCGAGCCCCGTGCCTCGCGGGCCGCTTCGACGGCCGGAGCCCAGGTCCCGCGCCCCGCCCCCGGCGTGGGACGCGGCGTGGTTTCCGTCGCGGCCCTCTCCAACCGCATCAGGGTCATGCCAGACGCCTCGGACACGTCCGCGACGCTGAAGCCCCCCGCCACGCCCACATCGCCACCGTCGAGCTCCCCCCGCCGCGCTCGCACCGCCAGGGCCCGCAGCTCCGATCCGTCGAGACACCGCACCAACCGCTCCGCCGCGGCATTCAGGAGGATCGACTCCTCACCCACGCCCACCACGGCACTACCCCGGCCCCGGGTGAGGCGGCGGAACTCCGTCAGAAGCCGCAACTCGTCTGCGTACGTGGCCGCGCCTAGCGCCTGCTCAATCTGTCGTCCGAGGTGCCGGGCCAGGCCCTCCACGAGCGTCGGCGTCGCCCCGGCGAACGTCACCACGCTGAGCGCCCCATGGACGCGCCCGACGCCCGGATGCGCGAGGGGCACCCCGAAGCAGGAGAAGGCCCGGAACGCGTCGAGATAGTGCTCCTCCCCGTCGACGGCGACGCCTCGGCCCAGCTCAAGGGCGGCGCCGATCCCGTTGAACCCCGCCGCCTCCTCGGCCAGGCAGACCCCCACATCCAGCCCCCGCCGCCGAATCTGCTCCCCCAACGCCGATTTCCATGGCCCCACGAGGCGGATCAGTCGTCCGCTGCGGTCGGAGGCAAAGAGGAAGAGGTCAAGGCCGGCGAAATCACGCGCCACGTCGGCCAGGGTGGTGGCGACCGCATGGTCGAGTGCCGCCGCGCGTGCCCGCACGTCGAGAGTGGCAGTGGTCAGCGTGTCGTCTGCGCGCACCCCGTGCAACCGGGACCGCCGCCAGCCGGATTCCGTCTCGAGGCGATTCGACACCATGACGGTTATGCCCGCCCGTGCGGCCACTCTGAGATGCACATCACGGTCGAGAAGCCTAGGCCGCCCGTCCGCACATCACCAGGACCCCCGCCGTCAGGATGGGCCACCGCCGCCGCGGGTGTCGCAGAACTGCACACCCCGCCCCTACGGCACCGGTCATAGCCTGACTCTGCCACATGTGATCTAGGTCATATTCAGGCGACAGGAATCGACCCTAGTGAATGGAGAACGATTATGCGCGCAGCGCTCGCAATGAAGGTCGGGGGCAAGTTCGAGATCCATGATGTGGTGATCGACGACCCGGTGGGGCGGGAGGTCTTGGTGGACGTGAAGGCCTCCGGCCTGTGCCACTCGGACCTGCACCTCATCGACCACGACTTCGGCCTGCCCCTGCCCGCCGCCGGAGGGCATGAGATCTCCGGTGTCGTCGCCGCGGTCGGCCCCAGCGTGACAAGCCTGAAGCCGGGCGACCGCGTCGTCGCCTGTCTGATCGCCTACTGCGGGGCCTGCGCGCGGTGTCTCGCGGGCCAGACCACCCTGTGCCTGAATCAGGAGGCTGTGGTGCGGGGGCCGGAGGAGAAGCCACGCCTCACACTTCAGGACGGCACGCCCGTCGCCCAGTCCGTCAACGTGGGCGGATTCGCCGAGCAGGTACTCGTCCATGAGAACCAGCTAGCCGTTGTCAACGAGGACATCCCCTTCCCGCAGGCCGCGCTCATCGGTTGCTCGGTCGTCACCGGTGCTGGCGCGGCCATCAACACGGCCCACGTACGGCCCGGTGACACGGTGGCCGTCGTGGGCGTCGGTGGCATCGGCCTCAATGCCGTGAGCGGTGCCCGTCTATGCGGCGCCAAGCGCGTGATCGCGATCGACCTGGACGACTCCAAGCTTGAGGCGGCCCGCCGGTTCGGCGCCACCGACGTGGTCAACTCGGGCTCCGGGGACGCCGTCGAGGCGGTCCTCGGGATCACGGGCACCGGAGTGGACCACGCGTTCGAGGCCATCGGGTTGCCAGTGACCCAGCAACTCGCCCAGGACGTTCTCGGACCTGGCGGAACCGCGTACCTGATCGGCATTGCCCCGCCCGGGACCACGGCCCAGTTCGGCGCCTCGCTCGATTCGCTGTTCGCACAGCGACGCCTGCAGGCGGTGGCCATGGGCTCCTCCAACATCCAGCGCGACATCCCGCTGTACGCCGACCTGTACGTCCAGGGACGTATGGATCTGGACCACATGGTCTCCCAGGAGATCTCCCTCGATGAGATCAATACCGGGTACGAGCGGCTCCTCAACGGCGAGGTGATCCGTTCCGTCATCACCTCGTTCTGATGCCCCACTCCCCATCTCACGACTCCTAGGACGCACCATGACTGAGACATCGAACTCCCCTATGACCGCGCGAGTACGCGCCTTCCTGGACCGCCCCCACCGCCTCCTGATCGGCGGTGAATGGGTCGACGCGGCGTCCGGGAAGACCTTCGAGACCCGGGATCCTGCCACCGGCGAGGTGCTCGCCACGGTGGCGCACGCCGAGCAGGCCGACATCGACGCCGCCGTCGCCGCGGCCCGTGCCGCCTTCGACGAGGGCTCATGGGTGCGGATGCGGCCGAATGTACGCGAGGACCTGCTGTGGCGGATCTCCAACCTGATCACCGAACGCCTCGAGGACTTCGCGCTCCTGGAGTCCCTCGACCAGGGCAAAGGCGTGGGCATCGCCAGCGCCTTTGACGTCCGCGCCGCTGCGGACTGCTTCCGTTACTACGCGGGCTGGCCCTCGAAGCTGCAGGGGGCCGTCAATGCTCCATCCATGCTGCTGGCCCCGCCCGAGGCCGAGTTTCACTCCTACACACGGCGCGAGCCCGTGGGCGTGTGCGGTCAGATCATCCCATGGAACTTCCCGCTGTTGATGGCGGCCTGGAAGATCGCCCCCGCACTGGCCACGGGCAACACCGTGGTCCTCAAGCCCGCGGAGCAGACGCCGCTGACAGCACTGATGCTGGGCGAACTGTTGACGGAGGCAGGCGTGCCGGCTGGCGTCGTCAACATCGTCACCGGCCACGGCGACGCCGGTGCTGCGCTCACCGCCCACCCTGACGTGGACAAGGTCGCGTTCACCGGCTCCACCGAGGTGGGCAAGAAGATCGTGGGGGCGGCGGCCGAAAACTTGAAGAAGGTGTCGCTCGAGCTGGGAGGCAAGTCCCCCAACATCGTGTTCGCGGATGCCAACATCGACGCCGCCGTGGACGGGGCGCTCATGGGATTCACCCTGAACTCGGGTCAGGCCTGCGAGTCCGGCACGCGCGTGTTCGTGCACGCCGACGTCTACGACCGGTTCAACGAGGCCCTCGCCGCGAAGATGCGCCAGATGAGCATCGGTCCGGGCACCGAGGACGCCGCCATCACCCCGCTGGTCTCCCAGGAGCAGCTGGACCGGGTGATGGGCTTCGTTGAGGAGGGCAAGCGGGACGGTGCCGTCGCTCTGACGGGCGGGCAGCGGCACGGCGACGCCGGCTTCTACGTGGAGCCCACCCTCTTCACGGAGACCACCCCGGAGATGTCCATTGTCCGCGAGGAGATCTTCGGCCCGGTGGCCGTCTCCGTGAAGTTCACCGACGAGGACGAAGTGATCCGCGCCGCGAACGATTCGGTATACGGCCTCGCCGCCGCCCTGTGGACCCGGGACGTCTCCCGTGCCCACCGCGTGGCCGCACGGCTCAAGGCCGGCACGGTGTGGGTCAATACCTTCCATGCCCTGGACTCGCAGCTGCCGTTCGGTGGCTTTCGGCAGTCCGGCTGGGGCCGGGAGCTGGGCGCGGAGAGCTTGGAGCTGTACACCCAGGTGAAGTCCGTGACCATCGCACTCTGACAGACGAACGCCAGTCGGTCAGCCGCCGCGGGTGGGATCCTGCGGCGGCTGACCGACATCGGTGGTCATTCACAGGGGCGCCTGCCGCATCCGCCCGTCGCGGCAGGGCTGAGGGCAAGGCCCTGCATTTCAGCGACGCAATCCGGCGCTACGACGCCGGCTCCACGACGCTGACTTCAACCGCGCCTGGATCTTCCTGTGTCTGATCCGAAGATCGGGCCGGTCACGCTTTTCGCATTCGCCTCTCAGCCACCGGTACGGCCACCGCAAGCGGGAGCGCCGCAAGTCTCGGTCCCATCCGTGGCCTCGTGCCCACCGCACGGCTGATCCCCCGCCACCGGATGGGCGGCGAGGGATCAGCCACTGATCGAGGCGGTGCGCTCGGGGTCGGCTGGGCGCTCGCGGGGTGGCAGGTCCTGGCGGTGGTCTCGCTGGCCGCCGTCGTGCCGGCCGCGCGGTGGGTGGATGCGGGGCGCGACGACGTCGACTGAGGCCGAGACGCTGACGCGGACACCGAGGTCGCTTAGTGTGTGGCCATGGTCACTCGCCCCGTGCTCCAGCAGCCGGTGATCGACGCCGTCGACATCCGTTCCGTCGCGGAGTTCTACCGCGAGCTCCTCGGCCTCCACTACCGCGCGGGCGACGAGCTCGCGGACGGTCGCGAGCCGGACAGCGCGGACTGGCTCGTGCTGCTGGACGACGACGGCCGCCGCGTCCTGACATTCCAGCGCACCGACGAACTGAAGCCCAGCACGTGGCCGTCACCCGAGGTGCCGATGCAGCTGCACCTGGATTTCACCGTGCCGGACCGCGATTCCCTCGACGCGGCCCACGACCACGCCCTGCGCCTGGGCGGGCGCCTCGTCCAGGACCGCTCCGACGACGAGGACGAGCCCCTGTACGTGTTCGCGGACCCGGCCGGCCACCCCTTCTGCGTCTTCGTGGGGTGAGCGCGGCAGACCGCGGGGGTGGTTTCACGCACATGTCGAAGACAAAGAAGCCGGTTCAGTGCCGTCGGTAAGGTCGTCGGGTGATCCCGCAACCCACCGATCGACTCACGTTCCGGTGCATGACCGACGCTGACCTCGACGACATGTGCAGGCTCCGCGGAGACGCGGAGGTCATGCGCTACTACCCGCGGGCCAAGTCGCGCAACGAGGTGCAGCGGTGGATCAACTGGTCGAAGGACAACTACGCCAAGCATGGGTTCGGCCTGTGGGTCATCGAACACCGGACCACCGGCGACTTCATCGGTGACTGCGGCCTGACCTGGCAGAACGTCGACGGCCAGGAGGTCCTCGAGGTCGGCTACCACGTCCTGCCTGAACGCCAGGGACAGGGACTGGCAACCGAGGGGGCCTCTGCCTGCCTGCGACACGGGTTCGAGACCCTCGACGCAACGATGGTCACCGCGATCATCAACCCCGACAACATGGCTTCCCGTCGCGTGGCCGAACGAATTGGCATGACCGTGTGGAAGAGGACGCGCGATCCCAGTAGAGCGCCGATCGTGGTCTACAGCAGCCACGGCCAAGAGGCATGACGCACTGAACTGCCGCCATGGGTGCGTGCCCACTGAGGAGACACGCCCTGCGCCCAGCCGGCCAGGCGCTTCTGCGTCTTCGTGGGGTGAGCGCGGCAGACCGCGGCGGCTCAGCCCTCGAGCCGCTGGTCGAACTCCTCGTGGTCCAGCTGGCGGTGCATGCGGTCATCTTCAAGATACGGTGCCGTCCATGCATCTGGACCCGGCCGAGACGAACCGCCGCGCCTACGATGACGCCCGCGTCGTCGCGGGGATCGCCCCGGCGGGGACCGCGTCGAGTGGCGGCGGGGCACGGCGGAGCTGATCGAGCCGGCGTCGGTGGACCTGGCGGTGGACCGCGTCTGGAGCGGCTGGCACGGCCGCCCATTCGACGCGGCGGAGCACCCGCTGATGATCATCGGGGCCTGTCCACAGGGGGCCTGACCCGTCCACCCGTCATGGCAGGATGACGCATGTCACACGTGATGCGAGGGGGAACCATGACGGACACGACCACGGCCCGCCCCATGCGGCCGGCCCACTTCGACGACGACCCGCCCGTCCGCGGGATCGGCCACCTCCGGCACCCGGTGGTGTGGGGCGGGCTGATCGGGGTGGTCGGCGGCGGCGCCTTCCTGTTCGGCGGGATCGCGGGGCTGCCGGCCGAGCACCAGGGCACGCTGCGCGGCAGCGCGATCGCGCTGATCGGCTTCACGTTGGTGGTCGTGCTGCTGCGCCGGCGGGTGCTGCCCGCCGTGCAGGCGCCCGCCCGCGGCGCGTCTACGGGATCGCCGTCGTCACGATGCTGGCGCTCCTCCCCGTGACACGCCTGGTGGCACTCGCGCTCGACGCACCGACGGCGCAGATCGCCCTGGTGGCCGCCGTGGTGGGCGGCCACTTCCTCCCGTTCGCCCGGGCATTCCAGGCCCCGGTGTTCTGGTGGATCGGCGGGGCGATGGCCGTGCTGGGGCTCGCCGGTGCCGTAGTCGCGGTTCTCGGCGATCCCGTGGCCGGGCCCGCGGGGGCGGCCGAAGCGGGAGCTGCGATGCTCGTGATCGTCGCGGCACAGGGTCTGCTGGCGTCCCCTCGGCAGGACTGAGGGCCGGACCATGACCATGCTTCAGGCCATCCGCCGCTACTACGCCGGCTACGCGCAGTTCAGCGGGCGCGCGTCCCGCGCCGACTTCTGGCTCGCGGCGCTCTACGTGTGGCTCCTGCAGGCCGTCGTTCACTTCGTGTCCACCGTCCTGGACGTGTTCCTCCTCGGCTCCCCGGACCTGTCCCTCCGCGACGCGGCCGTCCTCCTCGTGGGGATCACGCACGCGCTCCCCTCGCTCGCCCTGCTCGCCCGGCGCCTCCACGACGCCGGCTTCAGCCGCGCGTGGCTGTTCCTCGGGCTGGTGCCGTTCGTCGGCCCGCTCACGCTGCTCGTGTTCGCGCTCCAGCCGTCCGCCCCGCGCCTCGGACACCCCGCCGATGCGTCGGACCCGGTGCCGGCGGGGGCCACGGCCGCGCGGCGCTGACCCCCGCTCCCCTGGCCCGACCTGATCAGTGATCGTGGTCGGTGTGCTCGTCGGACTCGTGGCCGTGATCGTGGTCGGCGTGCTCGTCGTGGCCGGACTCGGCATCAGCGCCCTCCTCGGGCTTCACGGACTCGGGCTCGCCGGTGACCACGGCCATCTCGACCGGGGCGAACTCCAGGTCCTTCTCCAGGACGGTCTCACCGGTCTCCAGGTCGACGGCCACGAGCTTCTGGGCCTCCGCGTCGGTGACGTAGGCGGTGTTCCCGGCCACCTTGAGGATCGGGCCGGGCTCCTGCCACTCGTCCTTCTCCTTCCACGGCTCGATCACCGGGTACTCGGCGGTGACCTCACCGGTCTCCTCGTCGATCACGGTGACCTCGCCGTCGTAGGTCAGCACGACCGCGGAACCGTCCTCGGCGCGGCCGAGCGAGCGGAACCAGTAGGAGGAGCCGAGGTCCACGGTGGTGAGCTCATCGGTGCGGGTGTCGATGAGGGCGATCGCCGTGGGCCGCTCGACGGCCTCCTCCGGCTCCTCCTCGACCTTGTGATCACCCAGGACGATGGGCGAGTCATGCAGCCCGAACAGGTTCCCGGAGCGCTGATACTCGGTCTCGACGTCCACCTTGTGGAACTCGCCGTCCCGGTACACGACGGGCCCGTTCTCGCATCCCATCACGACGACGTCGCCCGCCTCCGTCGGCTGGGCCGCGGCCTCGCCGTGGCTGCCGGGGCAGTCGTCGGTCTCGGCCGTGACCTCGCTGGTCTTCGGGTCGATCACCTGGAGCGTGTTGCGGGAGTCCTCGGTGCCCTGCGTGGTGAAGAGGGTGCCGTCGGAGAGCTCGAGCGCCACGCCGTGGTGCGGGTCCTCGGTCTCGGCCTCCGTCATGACGGGCATGAGGTCCGGGGTCGCCTTGTCCAGGTGGGCCGAGTCGAAGGTCCGGATCGCGCCCGTGCCGTCCCCGAAGAGGGTGGTCCTGCCGTTGTGGGTGACGACGTGGCCGGGGTGCTCACCCGGGAACGTCACGCCGGTCATGCCGGGCGCGGACTCGTAGTGGTGGACGTGATCGCCGTGGGCCTTGGCCTGGATGCCGGTGGAGAACACCTCCCAGCCGTTCCCGGTGGTCACCAGGACGTCCTTGCCGTTGCCGGCGTTGCTCAGCCGCGTGAAGCCCGGGACGTCCTGCTCCCTCACCACCTCCCCGGACTCGGCGTCGAGCAGCGTGAGCCCGCCCTCGTGGGAGAGCAGGATGCGCGGGGTCACCGCGGAGACCTCGGTGGTCCGGGTCGGGTCGACGCGGTCCCCCTCGGAGACGGAGGAGGCCGCCCTCGCCTCACCCGACGGCGACTCGGCGCCGTCCGCGGCGGGGGCGGGGGCCGACGTCGGCCCGGACGGGGCGGCGTCCGCGCCGCACGCCGTCAGGGCGATGGCCGCGGCGGCGAGGGTGGCGGAGAGGGCGGCGGTGCGCGCGGAACGGCGCTGCGGGGCGGAGTGGGACACGAGGAGCCTTTCACGAGGGCGGAAAGATGCGACTGATTCACAATAAAGACTGTTGCGGATGGTTCGCAATACGGCGGGGGGCGTCTGCCCGTCATACCGGCGGCGCCGACGGCGCGCCCCCGTCGCGGGAACCGGCACGTGACGCCCTCGAGCGCGCGGCGACCCGCCTGTTCGAGGTGGGCGGGGCCTCCGCGACCCTGCGCACACGCGGGCTGGACCGGCATGGGCGCAATGCGCGGGTGCTGGTCAGCCACAACCCGCTGATCTACCGCGCCCGACTGCTCGGCGACCGGGCCGTCACGGACACGCCGGTCGGGCGGCTGAGGCGTCGGGCGGTGCGGCGCGCGGCGGAGCCCGTCAGGCCAGGCCGCGCGCCGCATGCCAGGCGGCGATCCGCTCGAGCGCCTCGTGGACGGCGTCCGGGCCGGCGGCGAAGGAGAGCCGGACGGACTCGGGCCCGTGGACGGCGTCGAAGTCGTCGCCGGGGGTCAGCGCGACGCCGGCCTCCTCCAGCAGGGCGGCGCAGTAGCCGACGGCGCTGCCGAACTCCGCCAGCATGCCCGGGGCGAGACGGGCCCAGAGGTAGAAGGCGCCGTCGGCGGGGGCGGCGTCGGCCCAGCCGAGCCGGGGCAGGGCGGCCAGCACGACGCCGCGCGTCGCCGTGAAGCCGCCGGCCTGCTCGGCACAGAACGCGTAGGACTCCTCGCTGAACGCGTGGACGGCCGCCTCCTGGGCCGCGGCGGGCGGGCAGAGGGCGACCGAGCCGGCGAGGCCGTCGACCGCGGCGGCGAGGTCGTCCGGCATGAGCATCCAGCCCAGCCGCCAGCCGGGCATGCCCCAGTACTTGGAGAACGAGCTGACCACGAGCGCGGTGCGGGAGGTGCGCCATGCGCAGGCGCCGAGCCCCTCCCCGTCCGTGTGCACGATGCCGTGGTAGATCTCGTCCGAGACGAGCCGCACACCGCGTTCCTCGCACCAGCGGGCGAGCTCGGCGAGCTCGTCGGCGCTGACCATCGTGCCCGTGGGATTGGCCGGGGAGGCGAGCACGAGCCCCGCGACCGGGCCCTCCGCGAGCGCCGCCTCCAGGTGGGCGACCGTGGGCTGGTAGCGGGTGCCGGCGTCGACGTCCACGTCCACCACCTCCACCCCGAGCGCCGTGAGGATGTTGCGGTACGCCGGATAGCCGGGGCGCGGCAGGAGCACGCGGTCCCCCGGGGGGAACGCCGCGAGGAAGCCGAGCATGAACGCCCCCGAGGAGCCCGTGGTGATCGCGACCTGCTCGGGGCGCACGTCGAGCCCGTACCAGCGGCGGTAGTGGCCGGCGACGGCGGTCCGCAGCTCCGGCAGGCCCAGCGCCGGGGTGTAGGTGAAGGCACGGCCGGAGGCGTGGACGGCGGCGGCCGCGGCGTCGACGGCGGGCGGGGCGCCCCCGCCCGGCTCCCCCGCGCACAGGCTGACGACGTCGTGGCCGGCGGCACGGAGTTCGGCGACCCGGCCGAGGATGCTCATCACCGTGAACGGTGGCACCTGAGACCGGGCGGACGGCGCGAAGGCGGGGGTGGCGGTGGGGGCAGGGGCGGCGGTGCTGGCGGGGTCGGCGGTGCTGGAACGGGACGGGCGACGCATGGCCCGAGGCTACCCCCCGCTTTCGTTCGGGAAACGGCGCCCCGGGGACGACTTTCGTTGACGAAACGGGCGGGCGGGCCGCCGTTTCCCGAACGAAAACGTCGCGACACGCCGCCGTTTCCCGAACGAAAACGTCCGGTACGCCTCGCGCGGCCCTCACTCCTCGGCGCCGAGCATCTCCCGGATGTCCTCGGCGGTGAGGGAGTCGGTGAAGGCGCCGGCGCCGGAGTCGTCGGACTCGTCCATGAGCGCGCCGAACAGCTCGGCCTTGCGCCGCTGCAGCTCGAGCACCTTCTCCTCGATCGTCCCCTCGGACACGAGCCGGTAGACCATCACGGTCCGCTCCTGCCCGATCCGGTGCGCCCGGTCCACGGCCTGCGCCTCCGCGGCGGGGTTCCACCACGGATCCATGAGGAACACGTAGTCCGCCTCGGTCAGGGTCAGGCCGAAGCCGCCCGCCTTCAGGGAGATCAGGAACACCGGCGCCTCGCCCTCGCGGAAGCCGCGGATCACGTCGGCGCGCCCGCGCGTCGAGCCATCGAGGTACGCGTGCTCGATCTCCAGGTGGTCCAGCTCCTCGGCGATCACCCGCAGGAAGCTCGTGAACTGGCTGAACACGATCACGCGGTGCCCCTCGCCGATCACCTCGGTGAGGTCGTCGAGGAACCGCTCGAGCTTGGAGCTGGGCACGGAGGCGTACTGGTCGTCCACGATCTGCGGCGCCAGCGCCAGCATCCGCAGCAGCGTGAGCGACTTGAAGATGGTGAACCGGTTGCCGTCCATGTCCCCGAGCAGCCCCAACACCTTGCGGCGCTCGCGCTGGAGCACGCGGTCGTAGAGCTTGCGGTGGGCCGGCTCGAGCTCCACCTGGAGGATCTGCTCCTGCTTGGGCGGCAGGTCCTTCGCCACGAGCTCCTTGGAGCGGCGCAGCATGAACGGGCGCACGCGGCGGCGCAGGGCCGCCATCCGCTCGGGGTCCTCCCCGGTCTCGATGGGGGTCACGTAGGTCTCGCGGAACCGGCGGTGGCTCGGGAACAGGCCCGGCACGACGACGCCCAGCAGCGCCCACAGGTCGCTGAGGGAGTTCTCCATCGGCGTGCCGGTGATGGCCAGCCGGAAGGGGGCGCGCAGGTCGCGGGCCACCGTGTGCACCTTCGCGGCGCGGTTCTTCAGGAACTGGGCCTCGTCGAAGACCACCCCGCCCCAATCGAGTCCGCCGTACTGGCCGGCGTCGATCCTCAGGAGCGTGTAGCTGGTGACCACCACGTCCGCCCCCGCCACCTCGTCCGCCACGGCGGTGCCGCGCTTGCGGGTGGTGGTGTCCAGGACGCGCACGTCGAGGTCCGGGGTGAACTTCTCGGCCTCGGCCGCCCACACGGACACCACGGAGCTCGGCGCGACCACGAGGAACGGCGGCCGCTCGGGCCGGGCCTGGCGTGCGTGGGCGAAGAGCGCGAGGGTCTGGACGGTCTTGCCCAGGCCCATGTCGTCGGCCAGGATCCCGCCGAGGTCCTGCTCCCACAGGAACGCGAGCCAGCGCAGGCCCTCCTCCTGGTAGGGGCGCAGGTCGGCCTTCAGGCCGGCGGGGCGCGGGGCCTCGGGGAGGCGCTCGACGGCGGCCAGACGCCCGACGGCGGCGGTCCACTCCGGGTCCTCGTCCACCTCGTCCGCGAGCTCCTTGAGGTCCTCCCAGAAGCCGACCTGGTGCCGTGAGACGGGGGTGTGCTCCGGGGTCCACTCCTGCAGGGTGGCGGCCTCGGAGAGCAGGGCGCGCAACCGGTCGAAGGCGGGGTGATCGAGGCCCAGGTAGGAGCCGTCCGAGAGGATCAGCGTGGTCCTGCCCTGCACGAGCGCGGTGAACAGCTCCACGAACGGCAGCACGTGCCCGTCCACGGAGACCTGCACGCCCAGGTCGAACCAGTCGTTCTGCGTGGCCTTCGTGCCGACCTCGATGCGCGGGGCGGCCTTCAGTTCGCGGTAGTCGGGGCGGTCGCCGGTGACGTCCACGCGCACGTGTTCGGCGCGCTGCAGCAGCGGCAGCACCTGCTCGGAGAACCGGGCGGCGCCCACGCCCTCGAGGACCTGCTCCTCCGCACGGCCGGCGCGCGGCCAGAGCTCGGCCACGGCGCGCAGCACCGCGTCCTCGTGCCGGGTGTCCCGCAGGGGGTCGCCGCCGGCGTCGAGGCCGAGTTCGCGGGGCGGGTCGAAGTAGAGCCAGGACCAGCGCAGCACGAGCTCGTGGCCGGGCCGGAAGTCGGCGCGCAGCCGCAGCACGGGCGGCTCGAACTCGGGCAGCTCCACGGAGGCGTCGCCGCTGGTCACGGGCAGGGCGCCACGCAGCCGCGGGTAGATCCGGCCGAGGAACTCCTCGCGGTCCGCGGCGGGCACCCGCACGGGCCCGCCGGCGAGCACGAGCTGCTGCACGGCCTCGGGGACGGGGCGTTCGGCGGGGATCAGGTGGAGCACGGCCTCCTCGTCCGTGAGCTCCACGCGGTAGAAGCCGATGCCGCCCACGGCGTGCACACCGCTCAGCCCGGGGACGGGCGGGGCCGGGTCCAGGGCCGGGGCCACGTCCAGGCCGCCGTCGGGGGCGCCGGTGACGTCCAGCCCGACGGCGGCGGGCGCCTCCAGCACCACGTCCGTCAGCAGCCCCAGCGGCACGAGCTCCACCCCGACCTCGCGGGCCTCCGCGAGCAGCTGCCAGATCCGCGGGGAGTCGAAGACGTGCAGACCGAACCAGGCGTCGCCCGGGTAGGAGTCCTCGGCCTGGACCTGACGCCAGATCAGGCGCATCGCCCGCTCCTGGGCGGGGGCGAACTCGGCGCGCGGGAACTGGAACGCCTTCCACGTCAGCCCGCCCTTGATCCACGTCCCCTTGGCCCCGCGCTTGAGCGGGCGCACGGTCACGTACAGCGGGCGGCCCTCGCGCACCTGCTCCTCCCCGGCCGTCGCCGGGCCCCACTGCTGGAACGCGTTGCGGGAGGACTCGGCCACGAGCTCCACGCCGATCGCCAGCGCGGGCGGCGTGCCCAGCCGGCGCGGACCGTCGAGCCCGGCCAGCGGCTCCATGACCCGTCGCCAGTCCAGGCCGGCAGCGGGTGGGGGCGCCGCCCCGTCCGCGGCCGGGGCGTCGAGGCCGGCCGGGCCGCCGCCGTCGTGGCCCCGGCCGGCGGGCGCGGGCAGCGCGTCCGCCGTGGTGACCATCTCGGCGAGCTTGCGGCGGGCGTCGTCGAGGGCCTGGTCGGCGTCGAGGCGGACCACCTGGTAGAGCGCGGCGGCCACGTGCTTGCAGTCCGTCCCGACCGGGCACGTGCAGCGCCCGCCCACCGGCTCCATGAGGGCGCCGGCGCCGTCCTCGGCGGCGTCGTCGTAGGCCTCCTGCAGCTGCACCTGCACCCGGTAGGGGCTGGGCGCGGTGCCCTGGACGGAGGCGCTCAGACGGCCGGTGGCGGCGTCATAGCGCAGGCGCCCCACGGCACCCGACGCGGCCACGGCGAAGCCGCGGTCCGCACTGGTGGGCCCGACGACGGCGCGGATGGCCTCGGTGCGCAGGTGCGGCAGGACGTCTCCGGAATCTGCAGTGGCCATAGCGAGCAGTCTTTCACGGACCGTGCCGGGCCCGCTCCGACCGACGCAGGTCCGGCGGCGTGCCCACTCACGGGCCCCGGGTCCGCACACCTGAGACCTTCAGCCCGACCCGCCCCGGACCCTAGAGTGCGCCCATGGCGTCCACACAGCCCTCCCCCGTCCCCGCCGGTGCCACGCCGGCGTCCCACACCTCCCCCCTCGGCCTGTCCCTGCCGGACGGCCGGGGCCGTCGCGTCCTCGTCACCGGTGCCACCGGTTACGTGGGCGGGCGCCTCATCCCCGAGCTGCTCGCCGCCGGCTTCGACGTCCGGGCCGGCGCCCGGAACCCCTCCGACCTCGCGGACCGACCGTGGTCGGACAGCATCGAGGCGGTGGAGCTCGACCTCACCGAGGCGGACCTCGTCGAAGCCGCCATGCAGGACGTGCACACCGTGCTCTACCTCGTGCACTCCATGGGCGGGGGCGGCGACTTCGTGGCCCAGGAGCAGCGGATCGCGGACATCGTGGGCACCGCCGCGGACACGGCCGGCGTGGCCCAGCTCGTCTATCTCTCCGGCCTGCACCCGGACACGGTCCCCGTCGCGGAGCTGTCCGACCACATGCGCTCCCGCGCCCTCGTGGCCGAGCGTCTCGAGCGGGCGGCGACCCCGGCACTGACGTTCGAGGCCGGGGTGATCATCGGCTCGGGCTCCACCTCGTTCGAGATGATCCGCCACCTCGCCGAGCGGCTGCCCGTGATGCCCGGCCCGTCCTGGCTGAGGAACCGGGTGGAGCCGCTGGCCATCCGCGACGTCCTGTACTACCTCCTGCAGGCCTGCGCCCTCCCGGAGCCCGTGCAGCTGCGGGCCCAGATCGGCAACGGGCACCCCCAGCCGTTCGCGAGCGTGCTGGTGGACTACGCCAAGGCCGCCGGCCTGTCCCGGCGCATCGTGATCCCCACCCCGTTGCCCTTGAAGACCCTGGCGGGCTTCTGGATCGGCATGGTGACCCCCATCCCGGTCGCGGTGGCCCTGCCCCTGGCCGCATCCCTCGCCGAGGAGGCGGTCGTGGAGGACCGCTCGGTCCGCGACCTCATCCCGGACCCGCCGGGCGGGCTGACCTCCTACATGGACGCCGTGCGGCTGGCGCTGAAGCGGGAGAAGGAGGGCCCCCTGGACGTCACCTTCGACGCGGACCTCCAGAGCTCCGCGGACCCGGCCGCCCCCCTGCCCTCGGATCCCGAGTGGGCCGGCACCACGGTCTACACGGACGAGCGCGAGCGCGAGTCCGACCTGCCCGCGCAGGAGGTGTGGCCGGTGATCGAGTCGGTGGGCGGCGCCAACGGTTGGTATTCGACCCCGCTGCTGTGGAAGATCCGCGGGCTGATGGACAAGTTGGCCGGCGGGCCCGGCCTGACCCGCGGCCGGCGGGACCCGAACCACCTGCGACGCGGCGACGCCGTGGACTGGTGGCGGGTGGAGGACGTGGAGCCGGGGCGGCGGCTGACCCTGCGGGCGGAGATGAAGGCCGGCGGGCGGGCCTGGCTGCAGCTGAGCACCGAGCCGCGGGAGGGCGGAGGCTCCGTCTACCGCCAGCGGGCGGTCTTCATGCCGGACGGCCTGCTCGGACGCGCCTACTGGACCGCCATCCTGCCCTTCCACGCCGTGGTGTTCCCGGAGATGGCCGCGAACATCCTGGCCGAGGCCAGGCGCCGGCACGACGGCGGCGAGCGTCCCCGCACCCGCGGCCTGCTGCGGCCGCTGGTGGACCGGCTGCCCCTGCGTCGCAACCCGTTGGACAGGCGAGCCCGCGGCGCCGGCGGGGCTCAGTCGCGGGACTGACCGTCGGGGCCACGCCCCCAGTGGGGCCGGGGGCGTGACCGGGCCGCCCGGCGCAGCCACCGCCGCCCGGGGGACAGCCGGGCCCAGTTGACCTGCAGGGTGGTGACCGCCATCCGGCCCTGCCGCACCCGCTGGCGCAGGGAGTGGAAGATGCGCCCGGCGACCTCCACCCGCAGGTCCGGATCGAACCGGATCCGGCGGCCGGCCAAGGCCAGCTGGAAGGACAGGTCCAGGTCATCGTGCACGTCCCCGCGCTCGCGGTGGACGCGGGTCCGCACAGCCTGCCACGCCTCGGCGCGCAGGGCGCAGTTGGAGCCCCAGACGGGGGTGGCCGCCACCGCGGCGCCCGCCCCCCAGCGGTACGCGCCGGTGTAGAGCGCCGCCCGCACCTGTCCCCGGAGGCCGGGCTGGTCGTGGAAGGTCCCCGGCCCGGTGAGGGCGTCGAGCCCGGGGTCGGCGTCGAACCGGGCCACGATCCGTTCGAGCCAGTCCGCGGGCATCCGCGTGTCGGCGTCGCAGCGCACCAGCAGCTCCCCGACCGCGGCGTCCAGGCCGGCGGCCGCCGCGGCCGGGACCCCGCGGCGCGGCTCGTGCACCACCCGCGCGCCGGCGGCGCGGGCGAGCACCGCCGAGTCGTCCACGCAGCCGTTGTCCACCACCACCACCTCCAGCGCCGGCCGGCTCTGGGCGGCCAGCAGGGCGAGGCACACGCGCAGGTGCTCGGCGTCGTCGAGCACCGGGACGACCACGGAGACCGTGGGGCGGGCCGGGGTCACCGGGTGCGCTCCCGGCGCACGGCGAGGGCGGCGCCGATCCCGGCGCCGACGAGATCGGCGGCGAGGTCGCCGATGGTGTCCGTGTAGCCCACACCGATCTCGGGGGTCACCGCCGTGTGCCCCCACCATTCGGCCAGCTCCCACACCACGCCCAGGGCCACGGCGGCGGCCGCGATCCCCAGCCCGGCCAGGCCCGGGCCGAGCAGCGCCACGGTCTGCCCGGCCTCGGTCCCCCGACGCCGGAGCCATGCCCCCACCACCAGTGCCGTCAGGCAGGCGACCACGGCGGAGGCGGCGGCGTGCACGAGCAGGTCCAGCCACGGCACCCGTGGGTAGAGGCCGATGACGCTCAGCCACCCGGCCAGCAGCAGGACCGCCTGCGCGGCCCAGTCCAGGGCACCGCCCGGGGCGAGCCAGCGGGTGAGCCACTGGGAGCCGAACACGAGCAGCATCGCCGCCGCGGACGGCCATCCGGCGTGCACCGCCGCGACCGGGACGAGGATCAGGCCGAGCGCGCGCAGCAGGTCTGCGGGGATCAGCGGCAGCATGTCAGCGATCGTCCGGGTGGGGGCGGCGTCCCGGCCGAGGGCCGCGCCGACCGGCACGACCACGGCTCGTCAGCAGCAGCCAGAGCGCCGGCAGCAGCAGGGCGGAGCCGAGCGGGTAGGCGAAGTCCTCCACGGGCGCCTGGCCCACGTAGGCACCCACCAGCAGCTCACGGCCGTAGTCGAAGAGCCCCGCGGCGATCATCACGTTGTCGAAGACCGCCGTGAGGGCCCACAGGGCCACCAGGGTGGCCGCCACGGCCCGCAGGTGCTCGCCCCGCACGCGGCCGACGAGGGCGGCGCCCACGAGCACGGCCAGGGCGAAGCCCACGAAGACGAGGACGAGGTCGAGGAAGGTCACCGGCTGCCCCCGTCGGTCGGATCGGCCGGCGTCGCGGCACGGGCGTCACCTCGCCGGCCGCGCAGCAGGCGCAGCGCCCCGGTGAACAGCACCATCGTGATCTGGCTGAGGAAGAGCAGGAAGAACCCCTCCTCCAGGGGCAGCTGGGGGGCGAGCATCACCCCGGTCATGTAGGGCGACTGCCGGTGCAGGAACACGCCTTCGGCGATCCCCCACAGGTCCCAGGCGAAGAAGTAGGCCACCCCGGCGGCCAGCACCAGCAGCGCCGGGAGCGGGCGATGCCACAGGAACAGCTCGAAGCGCCGGTCCACCAGCAGCATGCAGCCGATGACACCCAGCAGGGCCAGCAGGTAGATCATGCCGCCGCCCCCCGGGTCAGCGCCCACCCGATCAGCAGCAGGGTCACGAGGAAGCCGGTCACGTAGTTCAGGGGGAGGAACAGCTGCCAGCCGCGGTGGGCCGCGCCCGAGGTGGCGTCCGTGACGCGGCGGAAGCGCAGGGTGTTCACCACGTAGGGCACGGCCAGCAGCGCCGCAAGCGGGCCCGGCGGGTCGGTGGCCAGCAGCAGCAGGCCCGCCGCCGCGTACAGGCCGGCGGCGAGCAGGACGGTGCGCCGAGCGCCCAGCACGGTGGCCACCGAGGCCAGGCCCCCCTCCCGGTCCGGCACCACGTCCTGCACCGCCCCGAACATCTGCGAGGCCATGCCCCACAGGAAGAACGCCCCCAGCAGCGCCGCCAGGGCGGGCGTGGGGGTCGCCCCGGCGAGCACGAGGCCGTAGACCGCGGGGGAGACGAAGTGGGTGGCGGAGGTCGCGGCGTCCAGGAAGGGCCGCTCCTTGAACCGCAGCCCCGCCCAGGAGTACGCCACCACCGCGAACAGGCTCACCGCCAGCACCAGCACGGCGGCCCACTCGCCCCGCACGGCGGACCAGCCCGCGAGCACGGCCACGAACGGCACGGGCAGCAGCACCGACCACGCCAGCACCCGGCGGCGCACCGCGGGGTCGCCCAGCACGGAGCCCTCCACGCCCCCCTTGCGGGGGTTGCGCAGGTCCGAGGCGAAATCGAACACGTCATTGATGCCGTACATGGCCAGGTTGTAGGGCACGAGGAAGAACACGACGCCCAGGACCACCAGCCACGCGGGCAGCCCCCCGGTCAGGATCGCGGCGGCGGCGAACGGGTAGGCCGTGTTCACCCAGCTGACCGGCCGGGACGCCCAGAAGAGGGTGCGGATCATGCGCCGCTCCCCCCGGGGCCCGCGGGCCGGGCCCTGCGCGCGTCGTGGCGCAGTTCGTCCCGGACCACTTCGGCGGAGATCAGGCACATGGGCACCCCGATGCCCGGGCGCACCGAGGAGCCCGCGTACATCAGGCCGGCCACGTCCGCGTCCCGCACCGAGGGACGGAACATGGCCGACTGCGCCAGCGTGTGCCCGGGGCCCAGCAGCGAACCCCGCCAGGCGTGCACGTCCGCGGCGAAGTCACCGGGCCCGTAGGTGCGCCGCACCACGATGCGCTCGGCCAGGTCCGGGATCCCGGCCCATCGGGCCAGCTGGTCGAGGGCCCGGTCCGCCACGGCCTCCACCTGGGCGTCCCCGGCGCGGTCCACCCGCCAGCCCTGGCCGTCACGGACCCGGATGCCGCCGCGCCCCCACCCCGGTTCGGCGGGGGCCGGGACGAGGATGAAGAGGTTCTCGTCGCCCTCCGGGGCCACGCCCGGGTCCGTGGCGGAGGTGCGCGAGACGTAGATCGACGTGTCCGCGGCGAGGTCCTCTCCCCGTTCGATGCGCCCGAAGTTGTCCTCCCAGTCCGCCGTGAACAGCAGGGTGTGGTGGGCCAGCTGGGGCAGGGATCCGCGCACGCCCACGCACACGAGCACGCCGGAGGGGCCGGGGTCGCGCCGGTCCCACGTGGACTCCGCGACGCGCCGGCCGGGAGGCAGCAGACGGGTCTGCACGTGGTGCAGGTCCGCGGCGGCCACCACCACATCGGCGTCGAGGCGTCCCGCGGCGCCGTCGTCGGACCGCCAGGCGACGCCGGTCGCCTGGCCCGGGCGGCGACGTCGGCCCTCGTCCCCGCGGGCTGCTCCCGGCCTGGGCAGGCGGGCGGCCAGGCGTCCGAGGCGGCCGGCGGGGGCGGGACGGTCCGCGACCTCCACGGCGGTCGCCTCGACCCCGGTGCGGATCTCCACGCCGGCCTCGCGCACGACCTCCGCCATGGCGTCCACGAGGGCCGCGAACCCGCCGAGGGGGTACTGCACGCCGTCGGCGAGGTCCAGATGGGACATCAGGTGGTACATGGCGGGGGCACGATCGGGGGACGTGCCGAGGAAGACCGCCGGGTAGCCCAGGATCTGGCGCAGCCGGGGGTCCTGGAAGCGGGCCGCCACGTGGGAGCGCAGGCCCCCCAGCAGCTGGGGCCCGAGGGCCGGCAGGGCGCGCAGGACGTCCGGGTGGGCCAGGGCGGCCGGCCGGCGGAAGTCCGTGTAGAGGAAGTGGTCCTTGGCGAGCCCGTAGATCCGGGACGCGGAGTCGAGGTAGGCCCGCAGCCGGCGCCCGGCGCCGGGCTCGAGGGACTCGAACAGCGTCTCCGCGTGGCCGGTGCGCACGTCCACGGGAGGCTCCTGGAGGTGCCCCTCGAAGTACACCCGGTAGCCGGGGTCCAGGCGGCGCAGGTCCAGCCGTTCGGCGGCGGAGGTCCCCATGAGGCGGAACCAGCGGTCGATCACCTCGGGCATCAGGTACCAGGAGGGCCCGGTGTCGAAGGTGAACCCCGCCTCGGACCAGCGTCCGGCACGGCCGCCCAGGACGGCGCCGCGCTCCAGCAGCGTCACCCGGTGCCCGTCGCGGGCCAGCAGGCCCGCCGTGGCCAGTCCGGCGAACCCGCCGCCCACCACCACGGTGCGCGGGCCGAGAGCGGTGTCCCGGGCGCTCATCGGCGGCCTCCCCGGCGGCCCCGTGCCAGGACGCGGGCGGCGATCCGGGCCTTCTGGCGGTCCGGCACCCGGACACGGCGGTGGGCCAGCTCGGCCGCCGGGGTCGCCTCGATCCGGTCCGCCAGGGCCGCGAACAGTCCGTGCGCCAGGGCCACGGCGCGCCCGGCCCCGGGGTCCAGGGCACGGATGCCGGGAAGGGCGGCGTCGAGGTCGGCGCGGACCTCGGCCACGAGCTCGGCCTTGCGGGCCTCGGTGAGCACGCCCGGTGCGGCACCGGGCAGGTAGGTGCGGCCCAGCTCGTGGTGGTCCGCGGCCAGGTCCCTGAGGAAGTTGACCTTCTGGAACGCCGCCCCCAGCCGGGAGGCCTGCGCGCGCAGCTCCTGCCGCTGGCCCGGGGTCCGGGCCCGCGTGCCGGGGAGGGAGAGGAAGACCTGCAGGCACATCAGTCCCACCACCTCGGCCGAGCCGTGGATGTAGGCGTCCAGGGATTCGGCGCCGTGCTCGCGGATCCCCAGGTCCGCGCGCATGGAGGCGAAGAAGGGACGGGTCAGCTCCGGGGTGATGCCGTGGCGACGGGCCACGTCGGCGAAGGCGTGCAGGACCGGGTCGGTGGCGAAGCCCGACGCCATCGCGGCCTCACATGCCCGCTCATAGTCGTCCAGGGCGGCGCGGACCCCGGCCTCGTCGAGCCCGGCGGCCACCGCGACGCCGTCGACCACCTCGTCGGCGACGCGGACCATGGCGTAGATCGTCGCCACGTCCTGGCGTGCCTGCCGGGGCAGGGTGCGGCAGGCCCAGGAGAAGGACGTGGAGTAACGGCGGATCACCTGGGCCGCTGCGGCGTGGGCCGTCCGCGTGTACAGCGCGGCAGGGATCGGGGCGGGCGCGGCCATCTCAGGACCTCCGGGTCAGCACGGCGTGGCAGGCGTCGGCGAACTCCGCCCGGACCGTCTCGTCCAGGGGCAGGGCCGCGATGCGCTCGCGGGCGCGGACGGTGAGCTCGGCGGCGACGTCGAGGGCGTGCTCCCGGGCACCGGCCGCCTCGAGGGCGCGGCGGGCGGCCTCGATGTCCGCGGGGGTGGCCGGGCCCGCGTCGAGCAGGGCGCGGACGGCGGGGATGCGGCGGCCGTGGGCGGTGAGCACGGTGGCCTTGCCCTCGCGCAGGTCGCCGTCGGCGGACTTGCCGGTCTCCCCGGGATCGCCGAACACGCCGAGGACGTCGTCGATCACCTGGTAGGCGGCGCCGAGGTCGGCGCCGGCCTCGCCCATCGCCCGGGCGAGGTCGGGATCCGCCCCGGCCAGGAGGGCGCCGGCGCGCAGGGGCGCGCCGACCGTGTAGTGCGCCGTCTTGAGCCGTTGCATGGCGAGGATGCGGTCGGGATCGGGCTCCTCACCGGTGTGGCGGGACAGCCCCAGGAGCACGTCCTCGAGCTCGCCGGCGGCAGTCACGGCGGCGGCGTCGAAGACGACGGCGGCGGCCTCGGCGGCACGGGCGGTGTCGGCGGCACAGGTGGCGGCGAGCCGGAACGCCTGGGTGAGCAGGACGTCCCCCGCGATGAGGGCGACGGCGACCCCGGCGTGGGCGGCGTCCGCAGCGGGCACCCCGCGGGCCTCGAGGCGGTGCCGGGCGGAGGCGTGCACGGCGGGTTGGCCGCGCCGCAGCACGTCCCGATCGATGACGTCGTCGTGGACGAGCAGCGCGGTGTGCAGCAGTTCGAAGGCGGCCCCGAGTCGGTCGACGGCAGCGCGGCCGGACGGAGGGACCGGGTCGGCGGTCGCCAGGCGCCAGCCGAGCTCGACGAGACGGGGGCGGATGAGCTTGCCGGCGCCCACATGGACGTGGAGCGAGTCGAGCAGCTCGGCGAAGGCGGCGGATCCGGGTGCCTGGGCCGCGGCATGTCGGAGCGCGGCGTCCAGCTCGGCGGTCACCCCGGAGAGCGCGGCCTCGCCGCCAGTCCTCGCTTCACCCATGGCGCCTCCTCGGTGGCGGACACGACGCGGCACCGACCGCCGCATCTGTTCGACCGTCTAACTTCTGGACGCAGAAGACACTACGGGCCGCGCCGGTCCCGCGTCCATCCGCGGCGGTCCCGAGCGGCGCGATCTCACGACGCACGGGGCCGCCGGCGGGATCAGGCGTCGGCGGACGCCGTCTCCAGGGTGATCTCCGGGTCCACGATCTGACCCTCCCACTCACCGGAGACCCCGTACACGACGCAGTGCTTCTCGTCGGTGCCGTAGTTGCCCAGCTCGGAGGAGGTCAGGACGGCCCCGTTCAGCTGGTCCTCCTTCTCCTCGCTCAGGCGCTGGGCCTGGGCGGTGCAGGTCTGGGCGGCGGCCGGGTCGGCCTCCTCACCCTCGGCCACGGCCGGCACGGCCCAGAGGTACTCCGCGGTGTGGGCGCCCTCGCAGTCGGTGGTCTCGAAGGAGGACAGGTCACGGGCGCCGAGCGGGGCGGTGAAGCACGTGCCGGCCTCGTAGTCGGCCGGGGCCGCGGACAGCGACGACGCCGAGGCGGACGACGACTCCGCACCCTGCGCGGACGCGGAGGCGGGCGCCGTCGTCGAGGCGGACGCGTCGGCGTCGGACGAGTCCTGACCGCCGCACGCGGTGAGGGCCAGCAGCGCGGCAGCGGACAGGCCGGCAAGACGGGCGGAACGGGACAGGGCGGCGAAGGCCATGGGGTGCTCTCCTCGAGTGACGTGGGACGCGCCGGGGTGTGGCGCCGACCTCAGCACTCTAGCCACGCCCGGCCGCCGGGATCGGGCTGAGGTGACGTAGCCCACATCTGATGGGCGGCCCGGCTCGCCTGCCACACTGAGGGGCATGCAGACCCCGGCCACGCCCTCCCCGCACGACCACCCCTCCCCCGTCGCCCGACCGTGGATGGCGGCCTCGGACGTCCCGGTCGCAGGCCCCGACGACGTCGAGCGCGTGGTCCTGCTGTCCCCGGCGGGCGAGGCCGTGGGCACGGAGGCCAAGGCCACGGTCCACCGCCGCACCGAGGACGGCGGCACGCCCCTGCACCTGGCCTTCTCCTGTCACGTGTACGACGAGGCCGACCGGTTCCTGCTCACCCGCCGGGCGCTGGGCAAGGCGGCGTTCCCCGGGGTGTGGACCAACGGGTTCTGCGGGCACCCCGGCCCCGGCGAGTCCCCCGCGGAGGACGTGCTGCGCCGCGCCCCGCAGGAGCTGGGCGTGGAGGTGTCCGACGTCGTCGAGGTGCTCCCCGACTTCCGCTACCGGGCAGCGGACGCCTCCGGCATGGAGGAGCACGAGATCTGCCCTGTGTTCCGGGCCCGGATGCACGGCGACCCCGCCCCGGAGCGGGACGAGGTCGCGGAGTGGTGCTGGGTGGAGCCGGCCGATCTGGCCGCCGCCCTGGCCGCCGTCCCCCGGGCGTTCAGCCCGTGGCTCGTGGAGCAGTGGCAGCAGGGGGCGTTCGACCCGCGGTGAGCGGCCGGCGCGGCGACGCCGCGCGGGCCGTCAGCGGCCGTTGACGTCGTCGAGGTGGGCGGCGGTGGACTGCACGGCCTCGTCCTGCCCCGGCTCGGCGGCGTCCTGCCCCGGCTCGGCCTCGCCCTGCCCCGGCTCGGCGTCGTCCTGCCCCGGCTCGGCGTCGCCCTGCTGGCCCTGCTGCTCCTCGGCCATGCGGCGGACCTCCGCGATGTCGAGGCCCTTGACCTGGTCGAGCAGCTGCTCGAGCGCGGTGCCCGGCAGGGCGCCGGCCTGGGAGAACACGAGCACGCCGCCGCGGAAGGCCATGAGCGTGGGGATGGAGGTGATGCCGGCCATCGCCGCCAGCTGCTGCTGGTCCTCCGTGTCGACCTTGGCGAACACGACGTCGTCGTGCTTCTCCGAGGCGGCCTCGAACACGGGGGCGAACTGGCGGCACGGGCCGCACCAGCCGGCCCAGAAGTCCACGAGCACGGTGTCGTTCTCGGCGACGGTGGAGCCGAACTCCTTGAGGGTCAGGTCCTGGGTGGCCACGGTGGGTCCTTTCGTCAGCGGGGCCGACGCGTTCACGCCGGCGATCGTCCTGCCGACCACAACGGACGCCCCGCCGCACCTATTCCGCCCCACCCCGCTTTCGTTCGGGAAACGGCGGCGTGTCCCGGCACTTTCGTTCGGGAAACGGGCGCCTTCCACGCACTGTCGTGGCCGAGACGGGAGCCGTCGTCGCCGCTTCCTAGATGTAGGAGGGCATGACGTTGTTGACTCGGGCCGGTGCCAACGAGGTTGGCGGGGCGTCCCCGCAGGAGGTATGAGGCCGATGGTAGTTG
>NZ_QNRG01000017.1:0-36119 GCF_003315015.1 Micrococcus sp. KT16
GGAAGCAGGCCCTCGCCCAGCTCGCCGCGGCCTACCCCGACCGGATCAACCCCTACCTGTGACCACCCCGCTTACACAGACAAGTTGACACGCCCGCGAACGGCGAGCTCAGGCTTGGTGTCCCGCGCTCGGTTCGCGACCATGATCCTCCGCGCTGCACAGCTGGAGGCCCAAGATCTTCCGTTGTTGCCTTTGTCTTCAGATCCCACTGAACTGCGTGTCGTAGCGCGTGGCCATGCGCATGATCATCGAGTCGTAGTGAAAAGCGTCCCCCGGCTGCGGTGCGGGTCGGGAATGAACGACTTTCACAGGACTGTCATCGTTCCGAAGGTCGAGGACAGTTACGCCAATTGCATCAAAACCGATACCGATGGAACTGGAACGAGTCCGAAGAGTATTAAGGGTGTCCAACACCCGTTGACAATCACCGGGCTGCTTGTGAGAAGTGACAACGGGTTCCTGCCCGAGATGAATGCGCTCAACGTTTGCAGGGTTAGAACTTACAAACACGTCTGCGACATTAACCTGTGCGTATCCAATCGCCAAGGCTGTCTGGCTCTCACCGTGTACAGAGATGTGGGAACTGGTCAATTCATCATGAAGACGCGGAAGTGACTTGACGTGAGCAGTCATCGTGGCCTTAGCTTCTAGAGCCACCAGAACCGACCCGACAGGCGCCACAGGAATATCTGGTAGCGACGTCAGCTCGCCCATCTCTTCTCCGGAGAGGTTCATGTTGTAGCGCTGCGCGAGAGAGACCAGGGACTCGCCGCGGGCCGATGTCGCCGCTCCTCCTGGTCGGGCGATGACCAAGTCAAGCACCTTGCTCTTCTTCGTTTCGAAATCACTCAACTTCAGATTGACACCAAGGACAATCTTGCCGTCGCGGGCATGTTGCCGCATCACACTCGACGAGCGAAGCAAGTCGAAGGCGACGCCCCAACTGGCCACTTTTCCATGACGATCTGATCGAGAATGATATTGCCAGCGAATTCCATATTTGGTGGGGTCTGCCGGTTCGCTCATGGTTCGAGCCAGAATATCGGGGCCAAACACGTTCATGCCTCCAACTTGGTAATCAGCTGATCTTCAGTCAATGCCCTGTCCGCCTCAGCCACAGCCTCGCGGAATCCCGGATATCGGCCCAAGTTCCCCTGGAGAAGGCGCGAACGGAAACCCGACACCGCACGCCGGCTCAACGCCGGGGCTGACGACACGTCAACATGCTCCAGCAAGTGCTCATACGGTTCCAGAGTGGGAAATTCGCTGGCCTCCACTCGCCATCGCTTCCCGCCCATACCAGCAGCAGCGTTCGGCCACTGCCTGGATGAGCCCCAATCGACGGAGGGGCACACCACTTCGCCTGGCGCGAAGACTCGCCGAGCCACCCACTCTGCAACACGCACCGAGACTGCATTGCCAAGGAGTTTGCTCCGGGTTCCGCGCGTCCGCGCAGCGCTCAAGCCGAAGTCGAGATCAGTCCACCCGCGGGGGAACCCCTGCAATGATTCCATTTCTGCTTCCCTCGGCACCACCAAGGCGCGAGTGGCGTCCTCCGCGCCACGGACCCAAATGGCAGGAGGTGAAGCGATGCCGATCGTGGAGCCACCCTTGAGCGTCGGAATCGCGTCGGGTGCCCACCCCAATCCACCCTTACCCTCCGTCCAGTAGAATCCAAAGGCGTCGGAGGAATAATGATCATCAGGGCGTGACGCCGCCTCGTCCGCAAAAAGGACCTCCGACGGGTTGAGGTTCACCGAGGCAACAACGATTACACGACGGCGCCTCTGCGGCAGTCCCGTAAAACGAGTGTCGACGACCCGGTAAGCCCAAGAGTATCCAAGGGTCTCCATCTCCTGGACCAGGAACTCCATCGCAGCACCCTTGTCGAGGGCCAGCATGTTGGGGACGTTCTCAATGAGCAGTGTGGGAAGTCGTCGTCCAGCAGAGATGCGACGCCGAAGCAGCTCGAACAAATGCGTCACCAACCCGGACTGCTCCCCGCGAATGCCCGCAGTTCGACCTGCCTGTGAGAGATCCTGACAGGGGAACCCAGCGGAAAGTATGTCAGTTGCCTCCGGCAGGGATGCCAGCTCTCGAACGTCTGGGTGCAGCTCAGCACCGGGAAACCGATTCTTCAGAACGATTTGAGCAGGGGCCCAAGACTCACACAGAAGATCTGTCTCGACCTTTGATCCCAACGCATTGTGGAAGCCCTGCTCAATGCCACCGATACCTGCGAATAGACCCGTCAAGTGGACCATACGACGCCTACCTCTCTGCATGGCCTGGTGGGCCATGACCTACGACTCTACCCGTGTCCAGCTCGGCCCCACATGGAGCCGCGGGACGGTGAGATGCTGTCTGAGGCCATCGTCTCGCGCACCCCGGACACGTTAGGCGAAACTGCCCACGAGCGGTCCACCGCACTCAAGGTTCTCCTCATTCGGTGCGGACCGCACGCCTAATGACAAGCTCAGGGTTCTTGTCCACCGTCGTGAAGATCGGGGCGGGGCTCCACTCGCCCTTGGGATACGTCCAACCAGTCAGATCAGGCCCCTCACCGCAGCAGGTCCTTCACGATCTTCCCCGTCCCGTTCTTCGGCAACGAGTCCATGAGCGTCACCGGCTGCGGCCCCTTGTACGAGAGTAGGCGCTCGCGCACGAACGCGGAGAACTCGGCCTCGGCGACGTCGGGGTGCACATAGAGCGCATCCTCGACCTCGCGCGGGTACACGTTGTAGCCGTTGCGGATGTTGATGTCCTTCAGCCGGCCCACGATCCGGTAGTAGCCCTCCTCGTCCCGCCGGGCGAGGTCGCCGGTGCGGAGCCAGCCGTCGTCGTCGAACGCGGCGGCCCCGGCCTCCGGCAGGCCCAGGTACCCGGACATGACCACGGGCCGGTGGATGCGCAGCTCGCCGGGGGTCTCGGTGTCCCTCTCCGGCACCTCCACGCCCTCCGGGGTGACGATGCGGAACTCCACACCCTCCAGCGGCCGCCCCACGGTGCCGGGGCGGCTGGGGCCGTCCATGGGGTTGAAGCACACGGGCCCGCAGGACTCGGACAGGCCGTAGGCCTCGCGCACCGGCACGCCGAAGGCCGCCTCGGCCTCGGCCTCCCGCAGCGTCTCCACGGCCAGTGGCGCGCCGCCAGAAAGCACGTAGCGCAGCGCGCCGATCAACTCACCCGAACTCCGCCCACACCCGCCTCTCCACCCCATCCACGGTCATCACGCCGCCGTGCGGCAGCACCCACTGCGGCCGGGTGTGGCCGAACGGGACGCCCACGCACACCACCGCGTCCGGGTTGTAGCGCCCGACCTCCTCCACCACCACATCGGCCTGCTCCGCGCTCCGCCGCGCCCGCTCCTCCGCACCGCGCGGCGCCTCGAAGGAGCTCGTCGGCGGGCGGGCCGCCAGCACGGCGTCCACGGCGCCGAGCACGCCGCGCTCCCCCAGGATCCGCAGCAGCCGCCGCACCTCGCCGGCGCTCGGCAGCTCCTCGCTGGTCTCGATGAGCAGCACACCGCCCTCGAGCACCGCCATGTCCGCAGGCCCGCGGCCGGCCGCCATCACCCACGGCAGCACCTCGAGGCAGCCGCCCCACGTCCGGCCAGTCACGGCACGCCGCGGCCCGGCCCAGCGCCACGGTGAGGCGCCAGCGCCGACGCCGTGCGCGCCGTCGTCGTGCGGGCCCGGCACCGGCTCGCGCGTCCCGAACTCGGTGAGCGCCCACGGGTCCAGCCAGTCGACGCCGTGGTCCTCCGACTCCCCCGGCTCCGTGATCTCCAGCCGCCCTCCCGTCAGCAGGGCGGCCCGCAGGGACGCGGCGTGCACCTCATCCACAGCCGGTCCCGGCCCCAGGTGCACCTGGGTGGACCCGCCGTAGAAGCTCGCCACGCCGTTCGCCCACAGCCACTGGTGCAGGTTGGTGTTGTCGCTGTAGCCGAGGAACGGCTTGGGGTCCGCGCGCACGGCGTCCGCGTCCAGGGGACCGATCACGGTGATCTGGTCCTCCCCGCCCACCGTGGCGATCACCGCACGGATCTCCGGGTCCGCGAACGCCGCGTTCAGGTCCCGCGCCCGGTCCTTGGCGCTCGCCCCGAGCTGCCGGGTGGTGGGGTACTCGACCGGCACCAGTCCGGTCACCTCGGCCAGGCGGCGCATCGCCTGCTCGTGCATCGCGGGCGCGAAGCCGGGAGCCGCGAACGACGGCGAGACGACGGCGATCCTGTCGCCCGGCTGGGCCTTGGGCGGGTGGACGAGCGGCTGAGTCATACCGGGAGCGTAGCGAGAGGCCACCTGTCCGTCGTTCCTCTCACTCAGACCAGACGACCCGCGCCCAGACCGCCCGGCGCCCCTCACCCCTGACGCAGCTCGCGGCGCAGGATCTTGCCCGTGGCGTTCTTCGGCAGCCCGTCCAGGATGGTCACCTCCCGCGGCCGCTTGTAGCGGGCCAGCCGCTCGGCCGCGAACGCCTGGAGCTCCTCCCCCGTGACGGCGCTGCCCGGGGCCAGCGAGACGAAGGCGGCGATCTCTTCGCCCAGCCGCTCGTCCGGCACACCCACCACGGCGGCCTCGACCACGTCCGGGTGCTCGTAGAGGACCTCCTCCACCTCGCGGGGGTACACGTTCATGCCGCCGCGGATGATCACGTCCTTGAGCCGGTCCACGATCATCACGTACCCGGCCTCGTCCCGGCGGGCGATGTCCCCGGTGCGGAACCAGCCGTCCTCGTCGAACGCCGCCTCCGTGTCCTCCGGGCGGCCCCAGTAGCCGGCCATGATGCCCTCGCCCCGGATGCGCAGCTCACCGGAGGTCTCGAGGTCCTCCTCGGGCACCTCGGTGCCGTCCATCGCGACGATCCGGAACTCGAAGCCGTCCACCGGCCGGCCCACGGTGCCCGGGCGGGTCGGCGCGTCCACGGGGTTGAAGAAGCACGCACCCGCGTTCTCGGACAGCCCGTAGCCCTCCAACACAGGCACGCCGAACAGCTTCTCCGCCGCGCGCAGCGTCTCCACCGGCAGGCTCGCACCACCGGAGAGGGGCATGCGCAGCCTCGAGAAGTCCGCCGGCTCGGCCCCGGCCTCACGGCGGGCCCGGGCCACGGTGAGGAACGCCCCGTGCATGGTGGGCACGCCGGGCAGGAACGTGACGCCGTGGTCCTGCAGCTGGTCGTAGGCGGCCTCCGGCACGAACCGCGGCATCAGGGACAGGGTGGACCCGGCGAACACCGCCCCGTTGAGCACCACCGAGAGCCCGAACACGTGGAACATCGGCAGCGCCGCGAACACGACGTCGTCCGGGCCGAGCCGGCCCAGGCCGGTCGCCGTCGCCATGGCGTTGGAACGCAGGTTCGTGTGCGTCAGCCGCGCACCCTTGGGCCGCCCCGTGGTGCCCGAGGTGTAGAGCAGGACGGCGTCGTCGTCGGGGTCGCGCGGGGTGATCTCCGTGACCGGGGCGATGCCCTCGGCGGCGCACTCCCGCCCGACCGCGTCGAGGTCCAGGGTGACCACCTCGACGTCGACGTTCCCGGCCACCTCGTCCACGGCCGGCAGCCCGGGCATGGCCCAGAGCATGCGCGCCCCGGAGTCCTCGAGGAAGTACCCCAGCTCTCGGGCGGTGAACAGCGGGTTGAGCGGCACCATCACCGCGCCCAGACGCATGAGCGCCTCGTAGACCGCCACGAAGGCCGGGACGTTGGGCAGCAGCACGGCCACCCGGTCCCCCGGGCCCACCCCGCGGTGGCGCAGCCAGCCGGCCGTCGCGGCCGTGACCTGGTCCAGTTCGCGGTAGGTCATGCGGGCCTCGCCGATCCGCAGGGCGACGGCATCCGGCTGCCGGGCCACGGTGGCCGAGAGCAGCTCGGCCACATGGCCCCGGCGCTCGGTGGGCCGGCCGTGGGTGGTCGCGGAGGCGTCGGGGGTCTCGGAGGTCGTCACGGTGGCTCCTGATCTGGTCGGGACGGTCGTCGGAGGGGGGTCAGAGGAAGGCGGAGTGTCCGGTGAGGCCACGGCCCACGATCAGCGAGTTCACCTCGTAGGTGCCCTCATACGTGAAGATCGCCTCGACGTCGCAGAAGAACCGACCGAGCCCGACGTCGGCGAGGATGCCGTTGCCGCCCATCATCTGCCGGCCCAGCGCGGCCGACTCGCGGCACATCTGGGAGGTCTTCAGCTTCACCAGGGAGGCCTGCGTCATGGACACCTCACCGGCGGCCTCCAGCTGCACCGCCCGGTGCGCCATGCCCAGCGTGGCCGCCAGGTTGGCCGCGATCTGCACGAGCAGGGACTGCACCAGCTGATGCCCGGCGATCGGGCGGCCGAACTGGGTGCGTTCCAGCGAGTAGCGGCGGGCGGCGTCGAGGATGCCCTGCTGCGCGCCCACGGCCTGCCAGCCCAACCCGTTGCGGGAGCCCAGCAGGATCACGTTGGTGTCCGCGAAGGTGTTGGCCTTCTCCAGCTTGTTCTCCGCCGGGATGCGCACGTCCGTGAAGGTGATGTCCGCGTTCTGGACGATCTTCACCGCGGTCTTGTGCTCGATCTTGGTGGCCTCGTAGCCGGGGGTGTCGGTCTCCACGATGAAGCCCTTGACCTGGTCGTCCTCCTCGTCCCGGGCCCACACGATCGCGATGCGGGACATGGTGCCGTTGCCGATCCACCGCTTGGCCCCGTTGATCACCCACTCGTCCCCCTCCCGGCGGGCCGTGGTGGCCATGCCGCCGGCGACGTCGGAGCCGTGCTCCGGCTCGGTCAGCGCGAAGCAGCCGGTGTACTCCATCGCGTACAGGCCCGGCAGCCACGTCTGCTTCTGCTCCTCCGAGCCCAGGGCCTCCAGGGTGGCCCCGACGAGGTCGTTGTGCAGGGCGAAGTACACGCTGAGGGAGATGTCCGCGCGGGCCAGCTCGGCCATCAGGTGCCCGCGGAACAGCGGGTCCTCGGTCATGCCGCTGATGTGGTCGTAGCCCAGCTCGCCGACGCGGCGGGCGATCTCGTGCGGGAACTCGTCCCGGCTCCAGGCCTCCGCCACGTGCGGGGTGACGATCTCGGCCAGGGCGGCGCGGATCTCCGCGAGCTTCTCCTGCTGCTCGGGCGTCAGGAGGCGGTGGTACTCGAGGACGTCGACGTCGATCAGCGAGCGGGTGCGGGAATCCGTGGTGGTCATGAGGGGCTCCTGGAGGTCGTTCGAGGGGGGTGCTGAGTCGTGGGGGTCAGGCGGTGGGGCTGGCCAGGGCGGTGAGCGGGATGCCCCGCTCCTCCCCCCATGCCTGCCAGTGGGCGGCGTCGTGCCGGGAGAGGGCCTCGGTGAGCTGCGCGCGGACGTCCCCGTCCGCGTCCACCCCGAGGCCCTCGACGAGCGCGGCCGCGAAGTGCGGCTCGAGCGCGCCGACGGCCACGTGGCCCTCGGCCGCCGGATACACCCCGTAGTGGGGCAGGGCCCCGCCCAGGGGGCTGCGCGGGTCCGTCATGCGGTGCCGGTTGGGCAGGGCCAGGGCGTGCGCGGCCTCGGCGAGCGCCACCGTGGCGTGCCCGCCGTCCCCGTCCGCGCCGCGGGCCCACAGCAGGGCCAGCGCGGTGGAGACGGCCCGCTCGGCACCGTGCAGATCCGCCGCGAGGATCCGCGGCGGAGCCCCCGGCGCCAGCAGGCCCGCCGCGGCCTGGTAGTTGATGTCGTGGCCTGGCACGTCCGTGCGGTCCCCGGCGTATCCGGTGATGTCCACCTGGCAGATCCGCCGGTGGCGGGCGCGGACGGCGTCGGCGTCCAGGCCCAGCCGGCGCAGCGCCCCGGAGCGGTGGGAGGTGAGGAACACGTCCGCCTCGGCCAGGATCTGCTCCATCTCGGCGGCCCCGGCCTGGGACTTCATGTCCACGGTGCGCACCGACTGCCCGCGGTGCAGCTCCTCGTAGAGGGCCGGCACCAGGGTGGCCACGGGGTCCCCGCTGGGCGGGAGCACCGTGACGACGTCGGCGCCCAGCTCCTGCAGGCGGGCCGCGGCGGCGGGCCCGGGCAGGTTCAGGGCGATGGTCACCACGCGCACCCCGGCCAGCGGTGCGGCGCTCATCGGCCCGGCCCCTCGCCTCGCTCGGCCAGCTGCCGGAGGGCGTCGCTGGGACGGAACCGCTCGCCGTAGCGGTCGGCCAGCTCGTCGGCGCGGGCCACGAACGCGGCCGGCCCGCCCTCGCGGTGCGTCATGAACGTCACGGGCCCACCGGTGTGCGGCGGGAAGCCGATGCCGAACACGCCGCCGAGGTTCGCCGAGGGGGCGTCGGTGAGGACGCCGTCGTCGAAGCAGCGGGCCGTCTCGATGGCCATGCGGTAGAGCAGGCGGTCCTGCAGGTCCTGCTCGGGCACGTCCGCCCCGGTGGCGAAGTGCTCGGCCAGGCCCGGCCACAGGTGCTTGGGGCCCTGTTCCGGGTACTCGTAGAAGCCGGCGCCCTGAGCGCGGCCCGGGCGGCCGAACTCGTCCACCATGCGCTCCACCACGCGCTCGCCCGGCCGCACCGGACGTTCACCGCCGGCCTCGGCGACGGCCTTCTCCTCCTCGCGGCGGATGTGCTGGATCAGGGTCAGGGAGACCTCGTCCATCATGGCCAGCGGGGAGGCCGGGAAGCCGGCGTGGCGGGCCGCCCGCTCGATCCGCTGCGCGTCGACGCCCTCCTCCACGAGGGCCGCGGCCTCGAGCACGAGCGTGCCGTAGACGCGGGAGGTGTAGAAGCCGCGCCCGTCGTTGACCAGGATGGGCAGCTTGCGGATCTGCTGCACCAGGTCGTAGGCGCGCTCCACCGTGCGCTGGGAGGTCTGCTCACCACGGATGATCTCCACGAGCCTCATCCGGTCCACCGGGGAGAAGAAGTGCAGGCCGATGAAGTCCTGGGAGCGCTCCCGCGGGCCCTGCAGCAGGGTGATCGGCAGCGTGGAGGTGTTGCTGCACAGCAGGGTGTCCGGGCCGACCACCTTCTCCACCTCGGCGAACACCGAGTCCTTGAGCTCGAGGTCCTCGAACACGGCCTCGATCACCGCGTCCACGTGGGCGAGGTCCTGATAGTCCTCGGTGGGCTGCACGCGGGCCAGGACGGCGTCGGCGTCCTCACGGCTCATGCGCCCCTTCGCCACGCGCCCCTCGAGGAGGGCACCCACCCGCTCACGGCCGCGCTCGGCGGCCTCCAGGCTGACGTCCTTGAGCATCACGTCCACGCCGTTGAGCGCGAGCGCGTGGGCGATGCCCACGCCCATCATCCCGGCGCCCAGCACCGCCGCCGTGGTGATCGTGCTGCGCTCGCGGGAGGGACCGCCCAGGGCCGCGCCGGAGCGCAGCGCCTGCATGTCCGAGTGGAACGCCTGGATCATGGCGGAGGAGGTGTGGCCCGTCACGAGGGACACGAAGTACCGGGTCTCGATACGCGAGGCGGTGTCGAAGTCCACCTGCGAGCCCTCCACCGCGGCGCTGAGGATCGCCTTCGGGGCGGGCAGGTCCGCGCCGTGGAGCTGCCGGCGCAGGGTGGCGGCGAACGCGGGCAGGCGGGAGGCGAAGGAGGCCTGGGCGGGGGTGCCGCCGGGGATCCTGAAGCCCTTGACGTCCCAGGGCTTCACGGCGGCGTCGGCGTCGGCGCGGTGCTCCAGGATCCAGCGCTTGGCGGCGGGCACCAGGTCCGCGGGGTCGGTCACGACCTCGTCGATGATCCCCTTCTCCATCGCGGCCCGGGCGTCGCGGGCGGTGCCCTGCAGCAGCCACTCCATCAGGGCGCGCTCCACGCCCACCATGCGCACCAGGCGGGTGATGCCGCCGCCTCCGGGCAGCAGGCCCAGGGTGACCTCCGGGAGGCCGACCTTCAGCCCCGGGTCGTCCACGGCGATGCGCCGGTGGCAGGCCAGGGCGATCTCCAGGCCGCCGCCGAGCGCCGTGCCGTTGATCGCGGCGACCACGGGGCGGCCGAGGGTCTCGAGGCGGCGCAGCTGGCCCTTGACCCGCTGCGTCAGCGCGAACACGGACTCCACGTCCTCGGGGCCGGCCTGGGCCAGGGAGTCCAGGTCGCCGCCGGCGAAGAAGGTCTTCTTCGCGCTGGTCAGGACGACGCCGGTCACCGTGTCCCGCTCCGCCTCCAGGCGGTCCACGACGGCGTCCATCGCGTCCTGGTACCGCTCGTTCATCGTGTTGACCCGCGCCTGCGGGTCGTCCATGGTCAGCGTGACGACGCCGTCGGCGTCCTGGTCCCAGGTGATCATGTGCTCACTCATGCCGGTGCTCTTCCTGCCGTGCTGGTCGGTCGGGTGGGTGGGGCGCTCAGACGCGCTCGACGATCGTGGCGACGCCCATGCCGGCGCCGATGCAGAGCGTGGCGATGCCGGTCCGCAGGTCGCGCCGCTCGAGTTCGTCCACGAGGGTGCCGAGGATCATGGCGCCGGTGGCCCCCAGGGGGTGGCCCATGGCGATCGCGCCGCCGTTGACGTTGGTCTGCTCCTCGGTCCAGCCCATCTCCTTCATCAGCAGCAGCGGCACGGCCGCGAACGCCTCGTTGATCTCCACGAGGTCGATGTCCGCGGCGGTCATGCCGGCCACCTCGAGGGCCTTGCGGCACGCCGGGGTGGGGCCGGTGAGCATGATGGTGGGCTCGGAGCCGACGACGGCGGCGGAGACGATCCGGGCCCGCGGGCTCATCCCGGCCCGCCGGCCGGCCTCCTCGGAGCCGATCAGCGTCAGCGCGGCGCCGTCGACGATGCCCGAGGAGTTGCCGGGGTGGTGCAGGTGCTCGATCCCCGCCAGCGAGCTGTACTTCTCCAGCGCCACGGCGTCGAAGCCCGCCTCCCGGCCCAGCGCCTCGAAGGAGGGCTTGAGCGTGGCCAGGGTCTCCACGGTCGAGTCGGGGCGGATGGTCTCGTCCCGGTCCAGCACGGTCATCCCGTTCATGTCCGTCACCGGGACCACGGAGCGGGCGAACCGGCCCTCCTGCCACGCCGCCGCGGCACGGCGGTGGCTCTGCGCGGCGAAGCGGTCCAGCTCTGCGCGGCTGAATCCCTCACGGGTGGCGATCAGGTCCGCGGAGACGCCCTGCGGGATGAAGTCGGTGGCCAGGGAGGTGGCCGGGTCCATGGCCCACGCGCCGCCGTCGGAGCCCATGGGCACGCGGGACATGGACTCCACGCCGCCGGCCACGAGCAGGGACTCCCAGCCGGAGCGGATGCGGGCGGCGGCCTGGTTGACTGCCTCGAGTCCGGAAGCGCAGAACCGGTTCAGCTGCACGCCGGCCACGGTCTGCGGCAGGCCCGCCTTGAGGGCGGCCACCCGGGGCAGGACCGCGCCCTGGTCGCCCACCGGGCTGACGCAGCCGAGGATCATGTCCTCGATGTCGGCGGGGTCGAGCCCCTCATGGCGGTCGCGCAGCGCGTGGGTCAGGCCGACGACGAGGTCGATCGGCTTGACCTCGTGGAGGGAGCCGGAGGGCTTGCCGGCACCGCGCGGTGTGCGGAGGGCGTCGTAGAGGAAGGCGTCCTGGGTCACGGGGTCTCCTGGGGTCGGGGTGGGTCTGGGGAGGTGGCGGGCCGGTCAGCGGCCGGAGGTGAGGGCGTCGGCGTAGTCGGCGCGCAGCTTGCGCTTGTTGACCTTCCCGACGCCGGTCCGGTCGATCTCCGTCACGAAGCGGACCTCGTCGGGCAGCTGCCAGGTGGCGAAGCGCTCGGCGAGTGCGGCGAGGACGGCGTCCTGGTCGACGTCGGAGTCCTCGTCCCGCACCACGAGGGCCAGGGGGCGCTCCTCCCACTGGGGGTGGGGGACGCCGATCACGGCGGCGTCGCGGACCCCGGGGACGGTCATGATGTGGTTCTCCAGGTCGATCGAGGAGATCCACTCGCCACCGGACTTGACCACGTCCTTCAGGCGGTCGGTGACCTTGAGGTAGCCCTCCGGGGAGAGGTAGCCCAGGTCCCCGGAGCGCCAGTAGCCCTCGTCGTCGAAGCCGGCCTCGGTGGCCTCGGCGTTGTCGGCGTAGGAGGTGGTCACCCAGGGCCCGCGCAGGCGGATCTCGCCCACGTTCTCCTCGCCGGGCGGCAGCAGCTCGCCCAGGGGGTCGGTGATCTTCACGTCCACCCCGACGACGACGAGGCCCTGGAACCGCTTGAGGTTCCACCGCTCATCCTCGGAGAGGGTGTCCATGAGGCTCGGCTTCATGCGGTTGAGGGAGACGATGGGCGAGGTCTCCGTGGCCCCGTAGGCGTGGATGACCTCCGCGCCGGTGAGCTCGTCGAAGCCGCGCATCATGGCCACGGGGGGCTCGGTCGCGCCGCACAGCAGGCGCACGCCGTCCATCCGTGGGGGCGTCTCGAGGGTGCGGAGGTGGTGGAGCATCGGCATGAGGATCGCGGGCGCGGCCGGGGCCACGGTGACGCCGTGGTCCACGAGGGTGGAGGTCAGCCACGGGGTGTCCGTGAGGTTGAACCGGCCCGGCAGCACCAGGCGCGCGCCCACGGCGACGGCGGCGAACGGCAGGCCCCAGCACTGCGCGTGGAACATGGGGGTCAGCAGCAGGGCGGTGTCCGCCATGGTCATGCCCAGGGTGGACACCACGGCGTGCGCGTGCAGCCAGGTGGCCCGGTGCGAGTAGAAGACGCCCTTGGGACGGCCGGTGGTGCCCGTGGTGTAGCAGGCGCCGGAGGCGGAGCGCTCACTCACGTTCGGCAGGTCCGCTGTCTCGAGCGGCTCCTGCCCGTCGAGGAGGGCCTCGTAGGACAGGACGTCGCCGCGACCGGCCCAGTCGGCGGGGAGCTCGCCGTCGCCGGCCACGATCCAGCGGATGCCCCCGGGCAGGTGCGGTTCGAGCGCGGCGGCGAGCTCCAGGAGGGTCTCGTCCACGACGATCGTCCCCACCTGCGCGTGGGTGATCACGTAGGCCAGGTCCGTGGGCGCCAGGCGCAGATTGAGCTGCACCATGGTCGCGCCCAGCAGCGGGACGGAGAAGTAGGACTCGAGGTGGCGGACGTCGTTCCACAGCAGCAGGCCGACCCGGTCCCCCGGCCCGACGCCCTCGGCGCGCAGGGCCGCGGCCATGCGGCGCACCCGCTCCCACACGGCCGCGTAGGTGGTGGTCTGCCACCGGGAGCCGCCGCCGCGGGTGTGGATGATCTGCTGATCCCCGAAGGTCCGGGCGGCGTCCCGCAGGAGGCGAGTGGTGGTGAGCTGCTCGTCGTCGCCCATGGTGGACGGGGTGCCGAGGACGGTGTCGGTGGTCTGCATGGGTCCCCCTGGGAGGTGTGGTGGTCGCGGAGGCGGGCGGCAGTCATCTGTGACGTGCCTCACTGTGCGTGTGTTGCACACTCAAGCACGATGTTGCACTAGCGTGCAAGAAGGGTGCGGGGGACGTTTCGCTCTCTGCCGTAGGGTTCAGCGAGCCCCCGCATCCTCGTCTCCCGACCACGGGCCATCCCACCCGCCGACCCAGCCCCGAGGACCCGATGAACACCCTCCTGCCCTTCGACCAGGACGACCTCTCCTCCCCCGCGCGCCTGCGCCTGGCGGCCCTCGAGCTGTACGCCGAGCGGGGGGTCGAGATGGCCAGCGTCCGCGAGATAGCGCAACGGGCCGGCGTCGCCCCCGGGCTGGTGCGGCACCACTTCGGCAGCAAGGCGGGGCTGACCCGCGCCGTCGATGACGACGTGCTGCGCCTGATCGCCACGACCCTCGACGAGGTCCCGCTCGTGGGCACCCCACAGGAGGTGTCCGCGGCCCGCGACGCGGCGTTCGCGGACCTGCTGGCCGACCACCCGGTGGTGGGGGCCTACGTGCGCCGCTCGCTGCTGGAGGCCGGCGGGGAGACCGAGTCCCTGCTGGAGCGCCTCGTGGACCTGACCACGGGACAGACCGAGCGCCTGCGCCGGTCCGGCTTCGCCCCGCGGCGCAGCATGCCGACGTCCGTGTTCGGCACCGTCATCCGGCAGATGGGGCACCTGATGGTCGACCCGTCGGCGGACCGCATCTGGCGCCGGATCGCCGAGACCCAGGAGGACGCCGCCGAGCAGGCGAGCCCGCGAGTGCGGCTCGTGGTGGATCCGCCGCGGTGAGCAGGATCGCCTCCGACCGCGAGGGCGTCGTGCATCTCGTCCGGCAGGCCGACGACGCCGGCCCGCCCGTTCCGGGAACGCCTGCGGTCGGTATGGGCGCACTTTTCAGGCTCAAAGCGACCGCACGCGTTCCAGGTCCGCGGGCGCCCCCCGGCCGCCCGCGCCCCCGCCCCCGCACGCGCCGTTTCCCGAACGAAAACGTGGGTGGGGCGTAGCCTGGCCGCCATGACCACCGTGTTCTACGACGACCAGGGCCGCCCCGAGCCGCCCTTCGCCGCGGGCGAGGCCGCCACCCTGCTGGGCTTCCTCGACTTCCTGCGCGCCACGATCGAGTGGAAGACGGCGGACCTGGACACGGCCGCGCTGCACCGCCGCCTGCCGGGGCACCCGTCCGCGATGACGCTCGGCGGCCTGCTCAAGCACCTCGCGTTCGTCGAGTTCTGGTGGTTCGAGGCCGTCGCCCTCGGCGAGCCCACCTCGACGCCCTGGGTGGGCGCGGACTTCGACGCGGACCCCGACTGGGACTGGCACAGCGCGGCGCAGGACTCCGCGGCGGACCTGCGCGCCCTCTGGCAGGGCCAGGTGGAGCGGTCCCGGCAGATCGTGGTGGACCTGCTCGCGGCGGACGGCGACGACGGCGCCGCGGCCCTGGCCCGCGCCCACCGGATCCGGGAGGGGCGGGACCCGGTCTCGCTGCGGTGGATCCTCACCCACATGATCGAGGAGTACGGCCGCCACGCCGGCCACGCCGACCTGCTGCGCGAGGGGATCGACGGCCAGGCCGGCGAGTGAGCCCGCCCCACCCGCGGTCCCGCCTGCGGTCGCACCCGGGTTCATCCCCTCGTCGGATGCCCGGCCCCACGCCGGCTGGGTAGATTCTGTGCCATGGCCTCCCCCTCCCCTGCGTCCGCGCACCCGTCCGCCCCCGAGAGCGGGACGGGCCTGGGGTTCACCGGCGCGGCGGGGATCACCGGGCTCACCGCCGCCGAGGTCGCCGAGCGGGAGGCCGCGGGCCTGGTCAACGTCCAGTCGCGGGACACGTCCCGCTCGCTGGGGCAGATCCTGCGCGTGCACGTGTTCACGCTGTTCAACCTGGCGATCGCGCTGTGCGCCGTCGTCGTGATCCTGATGGGCCGCTGGCTGGACCTGCTGTTCTCGTTGGCGGCCGTGGCCAACGTGGTGATCGGCGTGGTCCAGGAGTACTCGGCCAAGCGGAAGCTGGACCGGATCGCGCTGCTGCACCAGGACGACGTCGTCGTCATCCGGGACGGGGCGCGCGTGCCCCTGCCGATGGCGCAGATCGTGCGGGACGACGTCGTGGTGCTGCGCCGCGGCGACCAGGTGCCCGTGGACGGCGAGGTCCTCGTCTCGGACGGCCTGGACATGGACGAGGCGCTGCTCACCGGCGAGAACGACCCCGTGCCCAAGACCCCCGGGGACGCCGTGCTCTCGGGCTCGGCCGTCGTGGCCGGCGCGGGCCTGGTGCGCGCGACGGCGGTGGGCTCGGCCTCGCACGCGGCCCGGCTCAGCGCCGAGGCCCGCCGCTACTCCGCCATCCGCTCGGAGCTGCGCGGCGCCCTGGAGACGGTGGCCCGCTGGCTGACGATCGCCCTGGTGCCGATCATCGCGGTGATCGTGCACGGCCAGATGACGGCGGTCGGCGGCTGGGCCCTCGCCCTCTCCCAGCCGCGCGAGGCCGCCCTGGAGCCCGCGCTGATCGCGTCCGTGGCGGCGGTGACCAGCATGATCCCGCAGGGCCTGGCGCTCATGACGACCATCGCGTTCGCCGTGGCCGCGCTCAAGCTGGCCCAGCAGGAGGTCCTCATCCAGGAGCAGCCCGCCGTGGAGGTCTTGGCCCGCGTGGACACCGTCTGCCTGGACAAGACCGGCACCCTCACCGAGGGCGGCGTCCGGTTCGACCGGCTCGCCGCGCCCGCCTCGGCCGACGCGTCCCCGGACGCCCACGACGACGGCGCCCCGGCCGAGGTCGCCGACGGGGCTCGGGCCGTGCTCGCCTGGTTCGGCGCGGACCCGGACGTGAACCCCACCGCGGCGGCCCTGCGCGAGCCCTTCACGGCCGTCCCGGCCGTGGACCCCGCGGCCCAGGTGGCGTTCTCCTCCGCGCGCCGGTGGTCGGCGGTCGCGTTCGGCCCCGAGGCCGGGGCCGCGGCCGGCACGTGGCTGCTCGGTGCGCCCGAGGCCCTCGTGGACGAGCGGCTCCTCGGCCCCGATGCCGCCCAGGCCGTCCGCGCCCAGGTCCACGCCGACACGGACGCCGGCCGCCGCGTGCTGCTGCTGGCCCGCACGGACGAGCCCCTGATCGGGGATGCGCTGCCCGCCGGAGGCGTCCCGGTCGCCGTCGTGACGTTCCGCGAGAACGTGCGCCCGGACGCCGCCGAGACCCTCGACTACTTCCACGCGCAGGGCGTGCGGACCGTGGTGATCTCCGGGGACAGCCCGCGCACCGTGGCCGCGGTGGCGCGCGAGGTGGGTCTCGAGGTGGCGGGCCAGGCCTACGACGGGCGCACCCTGCCGGAGGACCCCGGCGCGCTCGCCGACGTGATGGCCGAGCACGACGTGTTCGGCCGCGTCAGCCCGGACCAGAAGAAGGCGATGGTGCAGGCGCTGCAGTCCCGCGGGCACGTGGTGGCCATGACCGGCGACGGCGTGAACGACGCCCTGGCCCTGAAGACCGCGGACCTGGGCATCGCCATGGGCAACGCGGCCCCGGCCACCAAGGCGGTGTCCCGGATGGTGCTCCTGGACGGGCGCTTCGACCGCCTGCCACGCGTGCTCGGCGAGGGCCGCCAGGTGATCGCCAACATGGAGCGGCTCGCCCACATCTACCTGACGAAGACGACGTACGCGCTGCTGTTCGGCGTGGTGTTCTCCCTGTTCGCGTGGCAGTTCCCGCTGCTGCCACGGCAGGCCTCCACCGTGGACTTCATCATGATCGGCGCACCCACGTTCTTCCTCGCCCTGCTGCCGAACCCGCGCCGCTACGTGCCCGGCTTCCTGGGGCGGGCGCTGCGGTTCGCGATCCCCTCCGGCGCGGTGATCCTGCTGTCCATGGTGACGTTGCAGACGTACGTGCGCCTCACCGCCGGCGACGTCGACCTGCCCCGCCAGCAGGCCGCCTTCATGATCACCCTGACCCTGCTGGGCCTGTGGGTGCTCAGCGTGATGTCCCGGCCGCTGAGCGCGCGCGTGGTGGTCCTCATCCTGGCGATGTACGCGGTGCTGGCCGCCGTCGTGCTGGTGCCGGCCTCCCGCTGGTACCACCAGATGGAGGTCCCGCCCACGGACGTGCTCGTGGCCGCGCTGGTGATCGCGGCGCTCGGGTGCGGACTGATCGAAATCATCCACCAGGTGCACCGCCGCCACGTGGCGCGGGTGCTGGCCGCCGCGGGGGCCTGAGACCCCTCAGCGGCGGGCCCGGCGCACCGCCGCCCGGTAGCCGCACCACTCCGACACCAGCACGACGACGGCGACCAACAGGTACGCGACGTCCCACGCGCTGAGCCGCTCCCCGGCCACCACGCCCGGGAGACGGGTGGCCAGGATGAGCAGCACGAGCGCGGTGACCGCCCAGGCCCGCCGGCGGGGCGCGGCGACCCGGTCCTTGCGGAAGCCCACGGCGTACGACTCCGGGGAGCCGAGCTCCTCGGCCAGCGGGCGCCCGGCCGCGGCCCCGCGTGCCCGCGCGTCACGGACGATCTCGGCCACCCGTGCGTCGGGCAGGTCCTTGCGCAGCCGCAGGACGCCGGCGAGGCGGCGGGCCCAGGCGTCGTCGTCGAGGGCGGCGGGGGGCTCTTCCACGGGACGGCGGGCCGCCGGGAGCAGCCGGTGTGCGAGCCAGGCGAGGCCCGCGCAGACCGGGGCGACGGCGAGCAGCCAGAACGTGCTCCCGGTGAACAGGTGCGTCTGCGCGTTCACCTCGACGAGCCACCAGGCGAGCACCAGCCCGAGGGCCAGGAGGGCGGCGACGGCCACCAGCGTGGCGGCCAGCCGCGGGACGCGGGCGAGGAGCCGCTCCCAGAGGACCATCACCGCCGCCCCGGGCACACTCATGAGCACCGGGGACAGCAGCAGCCCCCACGTGTAGTCGGTGGTGAGCCCGTCGCGGAGCAGCCAGACCAGGCAGAACAGGACGGCGATGCCGGCGGCGACCGTGAAGCCGAGCACCGGCACATCGCGCCAGGTGGCGTCGGGTGTGGCGGGGTCGGGGTGGGGGCGGATGGTCATCGGCCGGGTCCTTCCTGTGTGCTCCGTTGCGGATCCCTCCGGCGACCCTACGGCCTGCTCGAGCACGTCTCCGCATCGGGCGCCCTCTCTCGTGCCGGCGTCGGCGTCGCTCTACCGTGGGGCCATGGACTCCACGCTCTTCACCCGTTCGGCCGACCGCGCCGCCCACGACGACGTCAACTTCCGCACCCGCAAGTGGGTCAAGCCGGAGGACCTCAACGCGAACAACACCCTCTTCGGCGGCTCGCTGCTGCGCTGGGTCGACGAGGAGGCGGCCATCTACGCGACCCTGCAGCTGGGCAACCCGCGGTGCGTGACGAAGCTGATCTCGGAGATCAACTTCCTGGCCTCGGCGAAGCAGGGCGACATGATCGAGATGGGCCTGCGCGCCACCGAGTTCGGGCGCACGTCCCTGACCATGCGGGCGAAGGTGCGGAACATCGTGACCGGCGAGATGATCCTGACCATCGACAAGATCGTGTTCGTGTCCCTGGGCGAGGACGGCAAGCCCGCGCCCCACGGCTTCACCGAGATCACCTACGACCGCGACCGTCTGCCCCTGGACAACCCCCTCTGAACCGGCCCGCCCCCAACGCGGGAGGGCCGGGGGCTCTAGTCGATGCCGCGGGCGGCCAGGGCGTCCCCGACGTCGTCGGCGTGCTTGAAGCTGAGCACCAGCAGCGGCAGCGCCCAGGCCCACGGCGCCATCCGTACCCCGCGGGCGGCCTGCGCATGCCGGATCTGCTCGGCCAGCGCGCGCAGGTGGCCGATCGAGGAGAGCACCAGGCCCATCGCCAGGCCCACGCGGTCGGCGCGGAACCCCGCCCGCGCCAGGCGTGGCCCCGCCCACGGGATCCGCTCGACCGGCCGCAGCACCGCCTCGGCCACCCCGGTCATGTCCGCGATCCGGGTGGTGCGCGTCAACACCTGCGCGGTGAGCACGAGCCCGAGCACGCGCGCCACCATGAGTCCGGCGGCGAACGCGTCGGTGAAGATCCACTGCGCCGCGAACAGGACCACGTAGAACAGCCACAGGGCGCGCAGATCGGAGGCGATCATCGCCGCCCCACGCCGCAGCCCGAAGCCCACGAGATACGCGGTCACGGCGCCCACGACGGCGGCGCCCGCCGTCCACAGGGACAGCGGCAGCAGGGTCAGGGCCAGCACCCACACCGCGAACAGGCCCGTCTTGAGGCCGGCACGGGCGTGATGCAGGGGCGAGTCGCCGTGGATGTACAGGGAGAGCATCAGCGCAGCTCCGCCGCCACGGCGTGGTCCAGGAAGCGCTCGTACGCCTCGACCACGTCCTCGGCCGGGCCGGTCCGCTCCACACGGCCGCCGTGGATCCACACCGCCTCGTCGCACGCACGGGCCAGCTCGAGGTCGTGCGTCACCAGCAGCAGCTGGAACCCGTCCGGGGCCGAGGGGTCGGCGGCCAGCAGCCGGTCGGCCACGATCCGCCGGTGCCGGCCGTCCAGCAGGGAGGTCGGCTCGTCGGCGATCACCAGGGACGGCCCGGCGGTCATCACCGAGCACATGGCCAGCCGCTGTGCCTGTCCCGAGGACAGGGACAGGCACGCCCGGTCCGCGAGCGCGGTGAGCCGGTGCTCCTGGAGCGCCGCGGCCACGCGTGCGGCGACGTCGTCCTTGGTCAGGCGGCGACCGGCGTCGTCCCTGAGCGACTTCACGGTCAGCTCCACGTCCTCCCGGACGGTGGGCATGACCATCTGCGCGGCCGGGTTCGCGAACACGAAGCCGACGGTGCGGCGCAGCGCCTTCACGTCCCGGACGGCGTCCACCCCGTGCACGGTCACCTCCCCGGCGACGACGTCGGCCAGCCCGGCGATCGCGCGGGCCAGCGTGGACTTGCCGGAGCCGTTCTCCCCGATCACCGCCACGCGCGGGGCCGTGAGGGTGAGGTCCACGCCGTCGAGGAGGACGACGACGCCCTCGGGGCCGTCGGCCTCGACGCGGACGCCCGTGAGGGTGACGGAACGGTCCTGGCTCATCGGAAGGCGCGGGGGTAGGCCTTCCACAGGCCGACGATGAGGATGACGGACACGACGAGCTTGATCAGGTCACCGGGCACGAACGGGGCCATGGAGAGGACGGCGGCGCCGAACTCCATCCCGGCGATCCCGACGAAGCCGAGCACGCCGAAGAAGTAGACCATGACGACGCCGCCGATCAGCCCGGCGACGGCCGCACCGAGCGCGACCCGTCCGGCGCCGAGGCCGGGACGGGCACGGGAAGTGAGGGCCCAGAAGATCAGGCCGACGATCAGCGCGGACGGGATCCAGCCGAGGATGAAGCCGGCCGTCGGGCCGGCGAACACGCCCAGGCCGCCGCGGCCGCCGCTGAGCAGCGGCAGGCCGAGCGCCACGAGGCCGGCGAACAGCGCCATCGAGGCGGCACCGCGCCACGGGCCGAGGATCACACCGGCCAGGATCACGGCGATGTTCTGCAGCACGATCGGGGCGGGCACACCGGCGACGGCGATCGGCGGCACCAGACCGAGGACGGCCATCAACGCGGTCATGACGGCGATGCGCGCGAGGCTGCCGCCGGCGGAACCGCGACGGGGGCGGCCGGCGTCGGTGGGGCGGTCCGCCGTCGTGGTGGCCGCGGGGCGGACGTGGCCGTCGTGGGACGAGGGCACGGAAGTGCTCATGGAGGGACTCCTGGTGCGGAAGCGAGTGCGAGGGGGCGCTCAGCCGAGGCGCGGGGCGCATGGCGAGTGCCCGACGAGTTGAACAGTGTTCAGGAGTCTACTGCAGGGGCGGAGGTGTGGGCGGCCGGGGTGCGTTCCCGGGGCGACACCGAGGCAGCGGTTGTCGAGATGCAACGAAGATTTCAGAAACGCGCGAATTTGATTCATACGCCGGTCAGGCCCTGAAGGGTTGACATCGGCTCCTCCTGCCCCTCGCCTGACCAGCGCACGGGATCACGGGCGCTACGCTCGATCCATGTGTCGAGATGCAGCGAAGATTTCACAAACGCGCAAGTATGTTTCATACGACCACGAGTCACTTAGGTCTTGACCTTTGAACATCGATCGACTAAGGGTCATAGGGGACTGGTGCACGTGTAGGTGACAGCCGTCTTCACGCCGCGTCTGCGGGCGTGTGGTCCATGATCAACTCGTACTCGACCGGCGTCAATCGGCCCAGGCGCACCTGCCGGCGGCGGCGGTGGTAGGTCCGCTCGATCCAGGTGATGATCCCGGCCCGCAGCTCGTCCCGGGTGTCCCAGTCGCGTCGGTCCAGCACGTTCTTCTGCAGCAACGCGAAGAAGGACTCCATAGCCGCGTTGTCCCCGGCAGCACCGACCTGACCCATGGACCCGATCAGCCCGTGGGTGGTGAGGGCGTCCTGGAATAGGGCCGAGCGGAACTGCGAGCCGCGGTCCGAGTGCACGATGCACCCGGCCACCGCATCGGTGCCGCCGCGGCGTGCCACGGCCTGCTCGAGGGCGTTCACGGCCAACGAGGCCTGCATACGCCCGGCCATGGAGTACCCCACGATCCTGCCGGCGTAGAGATCCTTGATCGCGCAGAGGTAGAGCTTGCCCTCACTGGTGGGGTGCTCGGTGATGTCGGTCAGCCACAGCCGGTTCGGAGCTTCGGCAGAGAAGTCCCGGCGGACGTGGTCGTCGTGCACGGGTGGGCCTGGGCGGGTCCCGTACTTGCCACGCTTGGCCCCGAACCCGCAGTGCCACCCGTTCTGGCGGCAGAGCCGCCAGGCAGTACGGGCGGCCATTCGCTCCCCGGCCGCCTCGGCCTCGTCCCGCAGCAGCCGGTACCCGAACTCCGGATCGTTCAGGTGAGCGGCGTGCAGGGCGTTGGCCCGGTAGGCCTGCTCCACCTCAGAAACGGCGACGGGCTGGTCCCGCCAGCGGTAGTAGGGCTGGCGGGCGAGCTTGAGGACCCGCAAGGACACCGCGACCGGGATCTGGTCGGCGGCGAGCTCGGACACGAGCGGGTACATCATTTTTTCGGCAGGTTCGCCTGGGAGAGGTAGGCCGCGGCGCGGCGTAGGACTTCGTTCTCCTGCTCGAGGAGCCGGATCCTGCGGCGGGCTGCGCGGAGTTCTTCGGCCTCGGCCTTGGTGGTGCCTGGGATGTTGCCTGCTTCGATATCGGCCTGGCGAATCCAGTTCGTCAGGCAGGACTCGGAGATGCCGAAGTCCTTCGCGATGTCTTTCAGATGGGTGCCGGGCTCACGGTTCTGCGCGACCCGGACGACATCATCGCGGAACTCTTTGGGGTAGGGGGCGGGCATGGTGCACATCCTTCCCTGTGGTGTGGGAACACCACAGATCGTATGTCACCTGTACGTGCGTCAGTCCCTCCCTCGGCCGTCGGCCTGTGCACGATCGGCCCCTTGACCACAGGGGTCAGGAGCACCGGGGTCGGGACGCGGATATGGTCTGTCGTTCCCAGGGCCGGGGCTTCTGCTCCATCGCCGACCGGCGTCGAGGCGTGCCACCCACCTGTCGCACCGCCCCACCCCGCCAAGATCACCGTGTGGTCTCGTACGGCGCCGGCAGGTTGACTCCCTAGGGGGGACCGACTGCAGCGGGCCGCGGAGGGGAGTCCTAGTAGTGGTTATCGCGCGACGTCGACGGTGCCCCGGTCGGGCACCGTGGCGGTCAGGAGGACCGCGGCCAGCGCCCCGCCGACAATGAAGATGTCCGCGATGTTGCCGATGAACCAGTTCCCGTAGGCGAGGAAGTCCACCACGTGGCCTTGCCCGAATGACGGTGGGCGCAGGAGCCGGTCACCCAGGTGGGAAGTCACCGCGCCGCCGAGACACCCGATCACGATCGCCCAGGACACGGTACGGACCCGGAGGGTGAACCAGATCGCCGCGGCGACCGCCACCGCCGAGATGATGGTGAAGATCCAGGTCGAGTTGGCCCCGAACGAGAAGGCCGCCCCGGGGTTGTAGGCCAGCTGGAGCCCGAGCAGCTCACCCAGGAGCGGGACTCGCTCGCCCGTGGACAGGCTGTTCTCCGCCCACCACTTGGTCACCTGGTCCAGGACCACTACGCCGGCCCCGATCGCAATGGTCAAGAGCACCAGGGGGTACCTGCGCCGGTGGTTCATTCGTGTCCTTTCGCGATGCGCCCGTTTCCCGGCGCCTCAGTGGATCTGCTGACCCCGGCGCGACCTGTGAAATCGCTGGCAGGTACCGGATGGACCGGACAGGTCGGGTCTCACCGGGCCTGGGCGTCTCTGTCCCGCAGGCACGGTAGGAGCTCATCCCGTGGTGGCGGGTTGGGCTTGCCGGTCGGTGAGGGGTTCCAGGGCGGTGCGTCGGGTGGTGGCGGCGCGCAGGCCGTTGCCGATGACGATGACCTCGGCGACCTCGTGGACCAGGACCACGGCGGCCAGGCCGAGGACGCCGGTGATGGCCAGCGGCAGCAGCACGGCGATGATCAGCAGCGAGAGAATGATGTTCTGATTGATGATGGCCCGGCCGCGGCGGGCGTGGGCCAGAGCTTGGGGGATCAGGCGCAGGTCGTGGCCGGTGAAGGCGACATCGGCGGATTCGATGGCTGCGTCCGAGCCGGTGGCGCCCATGGCGATGCCGACCTCGGCGGCGGCCAGGGCGGGAGAGTCGTTGATGCCGTCACCGATCATCGCGGTGGGCCGGGTGCCGGTCAACTGGTGGACGGCGGTGGCCTTGTCCTCGGGGCGCAACTCGGCGCGCACGTCGTCGATGCCGGCCTGGTCGGCGATCGCCCGGGCGGTGCGGGCGTTGTCCCCGGTGAGCATGGTCAGGTCGATGCCCTGGCCGGTCAGGGTGGTCACGACGGTGGGGACCTCAGGGCGCAGTTCGTCACGGACCCCGATGGCCCCGGCGACCGCCCCGTCGCGGTGGATGATGACCACGGTCATGCCCTGGTCCTCCAGCCCCTGGACCTGGGCCGCCAGGGGGCCGGGGGCCAGCCAGCGGGGGCTGCCGACGGTGACGGTAGCCCCGTCCAGGCGGCCGGTGATCCCGTGCCCGGCGGTCTCGGTGACGCCCTCGGCCGCGGGCGTGTCCGGGGTGGCGGCGGTGATGGCCGCGGCCAACGGGTGGGTGCTGTGCTGTTCCAGTGCCGCGGCCCAGCCCAGCACTTGGTCCTCGGTGATGCCGGGGGCGGCGAGCACGGCGGTGACGGTGGGCTGGTTGCGGGTCAGGGTCCCGGTCTTGTCCACCGCCAGGTGGCGGATCCCGCCGAGGCGCTCGAAGGCGGCCCCGGATTTGATGACCACCCCGAACCGGCTGGCCGCGCCGATCGCCGAGACCACGGTGACCGGCACCGCGATGGCCAGCGCGCAGGGCGAGGCGGCCACCAACACCACCAGGGCGCGGGTGATCCACAGTTCCGGGTCCCCGAGCAGGGACCCGAGGGCCGCGACGAGCACGGCCAGGATGAGCACCCCGGGCACCAGGGGCTTCGCGATCCGGTCGGCCAGCCGGGCCCGGTCCCCCTTCTCGGCCTGGGCCTGTTCGACCAGGTGCACGATGGTGGTCAGGGAGTTGTCGGTGCCGGCGGCGGTGGCGTCAATCTCCAGGGCCCCGGCGGTATTGATCGACCCGGCCGAGACGGTGTCTCCCGGGCCGACCTCGACCGGGATGGACTCGCCGGTGATCGCCGAGGTGTCCAGGGAACTGCGCCCGGTACGCACGATCCCGTCGGTGGCGACCCGTTCCCCGGGCCGGACCACGAGCACCTGCCCGGGTCGCAGGTCCTTGGCCTCGACCTCCACCGTGGCCCCGCCGGCCCGGATGGTCGCGGTCTCGGGCACCAGTTTCAGCAGGGCGCGCAGGCCCGCCCGGGCCCGGTCCATGGCCTTGTCTTCCAGGGCCTCGGCGATGGAGTACAGGAACGCCAGGGCGGCGGCCTCCTCGATGTAGCCCAGGATCACCGCGCCGATGGCGCTGATCGTCATCAGCAGTCCGATCCCGAGCCGGCCCCGGGTGAACAATCCGCGCAGCGCCCCGGGCACGAAGGTCCAGGCGCCCAGCACCAGCCCGACCCAGAACACCACCGTGGCCACGAGACCGGCCCCGGACCATTCCAGGACCAGCCCGGTGAGGAACGCCAGCCCGGAGAGCGCCGGGAGCAGGATGGCTGCATCGCGCCACCACGGCCGGTGCTCCTCGTGCTCCTCGGGTGCACCGGGAGTGGGGGTCGGGGCCTCGCAGCCGCAGGCGGCGCTCACGAGGCCACCTCCGCCGTGTCGCAGCACCGGGGTACCGGGCAGCCCGGGTCCAGGCAGGGCGCGGAGGCATCCACCGCGAGGGTCACCTCGAGCAGACTGCTCAGCGCCCGGGCCAGGTGCGCATCGACGATCGCGTACCGGGTGCGGCGGCCCTGGTGCTCGACGGCCACGATCCCGCAGTCCCGCAGGCAGGCCAGGTGGTTCGACACGTTCGACCGGCTCAGCCCCAGGGCCTGGGCCAGCTCGGCCGGATACCCGGGGCCCTCCAGCAGGGACAGCAGGATCCGGGATCGGGTGGGGTCGGCCATCGCCCGGCCCAGCCGGTTCATCACGTCCAACCGTGTCGCAATCGTCAGCATGTGGTGAACTATACAGCCTGCACTGTAGTCTCTTGCGGGGTTTCGCCCGGGCCGGGCGACCCCGATCGATTGAATCAGTGAGGACCCTCCGTGACTGCCCGTTGCTGCCCCACCTTCCCGCATCGCCGCTGCCGGGGCCGAGGAGGACGGCCATGAGCCTGGGTGGGTTCTTCGCCGAGATGGTCCAGTCCGGGGCACTGCTGGTGGCGATGCCGCTGGCCGTGGTCGCCGGGCTGGTGTCCTTCCTCTCCCCGTGCATCTTGCCGCTGGTGCCCGGATACCTGGGGTATGTCTCCGGGCTGGCCGACCCGCGCCGGGCGGACAACCGGCGCCGGGTGATGACCGGGGTGGGACTGTTCATTATGGGCTTCGCCGCGGTGTTCACCCTCTACGGGGCCGCCTTCGGGGTGATCGGCGGGTGGCTGTTGCAGTGGCAGGACGCGCTGATCCGGGCCTTGGGGGTGTTCGTGATCCTGATGGGCCTGGTGCTCATCGGCTGGCTGCCGTTCCTGCAGAACACCCGGCGGATGTCCTTCCAGCCCAGGACCGGGATCGCCGGGGCCCCGCTGCTCGGGGTGGTCTTCGGCCTGGGCTGGACCCCGTGTATGGGCCCGACCCTCAGCGCCGTGCTGGCGTTGAGCACCACCACCGGGGACCCCTGGCGCGGGGCCCTGCTGGGCTTCCTCTACTGTCTGGGCCTGGGCATCCCCTTCGTGCTGGTGGCGATGGGCCTGGACTGGGTCACCCGAACGCTGGGCTTCGTCCGCCGCCACATCCGCGCCTTCAACATCATCGGCGGGGTACTGCTGGTGCTCGTCGGGGTGCTGATGGTCACCGGGATCTGGACCCTGTGGATCTACCAGCTGCAGAACCTGGCCGGCACCTTCACCACCCCCGTCTAACCCCGCCCGCACACGCCCCCCCACCTCACGGATTGGACCGCTCGTGACTTCCCCTGACCCCACCGCTTCCACCCCGTCTTCTCCCACCCCGTCCCGGCAGCGCCGGGCCAAGATCGTGGTCTGGGTGCTGCTGGGCCTGGTCGTGGCCGCCGCCCTCATCGGTTACCTTGTGGCCCGCGGGACCGCCACCGCCCAGCAGCAGGACCCCAACCAGTCCACCGCCCAGTCCACCGGGCAGTCGACTGGGTCTGCCGGTCAGTTGGTGCGGGAGAATAGCCGGGTGCTCTCGCAGGCCCCCAATGAGAAGGCCGTGCTGGTGGAGTTCCTGGACTTCGAGTGCGAGGCCTGCGCGGCGGCTTACCCCTTCGTGGAGGACCTGCGCGCCGAGTATGCGGACACCGTGACCTTCGTGCACCGGTACTTCCCGCTGCCGGGCCACCCGAACTCGGTCACCGCGGCCATCGCCGTGGAGGCCGCTGCCCAGCAGGGCGCCTACGAGTCGATGTACCAGAAGATGTTCGAGACCCAGACCGAGTGGAGCCACACCACGGAGGACCGCAGCCCGGTCTTCCGGGCCTACGCCGAAGAGTTGGGCCTGGACATGGCCGCCTACGATGCCGCGGTGGCCGACCCGGCCACCCGGGACCGGGTCGAGCTGGACGTGGCCGACGGCACCGCCCTGGGCGTGGCCGGGACCCCGACCTTCTACCTCGACGGTGAGCCGCTCACCGTGAACAGCCTGGAAGAGTTCACCGCCGCCGTCGAGGCCGCCACCCAGGACTGACCGCCCGGACCATCCGCGGCCACCCGGGCCAGAGCAGAGGACCGAGAGCAAAGGACTTCCCATGACCGACCGGCTCACCGAGCCCACCGCCCCGAGCGCCGCCTCCCCAGTATCGGCAGCCGGCCCGGCGCCGGCCCCGGCGTGGTTCACCGGGCGCCGGGCCTTCGGCCTGGTGCTGCTCGTCACCGGCGCCGTCGGCTGGATCGCCTCGGCGACCCTGGTCCTCGAACGCCTCGCCCTCTACGAGAACCCCGGCCACACCACCAGCTGTGACATCAACCCCTGGGTGTCCTGCGGACGGGTCATGGGCACCTGGCAGTCCGAGCTGTTCGGCTTCCCCAACCCGCTGATCGGCATCGTCGCCTTCGCCGTGGTGATCTCCACCGCGATGGTCGTGCTCTCCGGGGCCCGGCCCGGCCGCGGGTACTGGCTCGGGCTGCAGGCCGGGGTCACCCTCGGGATAGGGTTCGTGGCCTGGCTGTGGTTCCAGGCCCTGTACGAGATCTACATCCTCTGCTTGTACTGCATGATCGTCTGGGCGGCCATGATCCCCCTGTTCCTCCTGCTCACCGCCCGCAACCTCGCCCACGGCGTGATCCCCGCCCCGCCGGGGGTGGTCCGGTTCGCCACCGGCTGGGCCGGGACCCTCATCGCCGTCGCCTACGTCGCCGTCGCCGGCTCGGTCTTCGTCCAGTTCCTCCCCGCCTTCACCGGCTTCTGACCGGTCCTGGGGCGCGACCTCGCCATTATCGACTGAAGGCGCTATCATCGTCGTATGACGATGATTAAGGAGCCGGGGGTGTCCCCGGCGGCGGGCCTGGGCCCGGCGGCGGCGCTGTTCCACGGGTTCTCCGACCCCACCCGGTTGGCGATCCTGCGGCACCTGGCCACCGGGGAGCACAAGGTGCGCGAGCTGACCGAGCACCTCGGGTTGGCCCAGTCCACGGTCAGTGCGCACCTGGCCTGCCTGGCCGGCTGCGGGTTGGTGGCCTCCCGGCCGGTGGGCCGGGCCTCGCTGTACGCCCTGGCCGCCGAGCCCGAGCTGCTTCAGGTGCTGGCCGCCGCCGAGCGGCTGCTGACGGTCACCGGGCACGCGGTCGAGCTCTGCCCACACTCCGGCACCCCGGGCCCCGACGGCCCCGCCGCGGCCTGAGCCCGGTCCCGGAGAAGGAGGACACAGTTAATGGGTGCACACCACCACGCCTCGCCGGCGCACCGCTGGCGGCTGGCGGTCGCTTTCGCCATCACCACGGCGGTGCTGCTGGCCGAGGTGGCCGGGGCGCTGATCACCGGCAGCCTGGCCCTACTGGTGGACGCGGCGCACATGCTCACCGACGCTGGCGGGTTGCTGATGGCCCTGCTGGCCTCCACCCTGATGGCCCGGCCGCCCACGGCCCGGCGCACCTGGGGGTTCCTGCGCGCCGAGGTGTTGGCCGCCCTGGCCCAGGCCGCCATCCTGCTGGCCGTGGGTCTCTACGCCTTCATCGAGGGCCTGCAGCGACTGTTCGCCCCGCCCGAGGTAGCCTCCGGCCCTCTGCTGCTGTTCGGGATCCTCGGCTTGGCCGGTAACCTCGCCTCGCTGGCCGTCCTCGGCTCCGGCCGCGGGGCCAACCTGAACATGCGCGCCGCGTTCCTGGAGGTCCTCAACGATGCGCTGGGCTCGGTGGCCGTGATCGCCAGCGCCCTGGTCATCGCCACCACCGGCTGGGCGCAGGCCGACGCCGTGGCCGGGATGCTCATCGCCGTGTTGATTGTGCCCCGCACCCTGAAGATCCTGGCCGAGGCCGCGCACATCCTGCTCGAATCCACCCCCCGGGACCTGGACCTCGCCGAGGTTCGGGACCACCTTGAAGCGGTGCCGCACGTGGTGTCCGTGCACGACCTGCACGCCTCCCAGATCGCCACCGGGGTCCCCGTGCTCAGCGCCCACGTCGTCGTCGAGGACCACTGCTTCCACGACGGGCACGCCCCCCAGATCCTGGACCAGCTCCAACACTGCGTCGCCGAGCACTTCGACGTGGCGATCGACCACTCCACCTTCCAACTCGAACCCGCCGCCCACGCCCACCACGAACACCCCACCCACCACTGACCCAGTGGGGCTGGTTGAGCAATAGACGCGTCCGCAGGAGGAACCCCCCACCGGACACACCCGCAGCCGACATGGATGAACAGTGGCACGCCACTAGGGACATCCCGCATGACCCGTCCGGTGGTCCGTCCCGCGACGGCACGTCATACGACACGCCCCCGGGTGGGTCACCATCGGCGGCACACAGCTCCGCAGCCCGCGGTGGTCATCGGCGTTGGGCCAGCACCTTCTGTCCGGCTTCGCGCAGTTCCCCGGTGGGTGAGACGTGGCGGTAGAGGGTCTGGCGGGTGATGCCCAGTTCCTTACACAGGGCACCGACGTTGGTGTCCTTGTTCCCCATCGAGGCCATCGCCAGGCGGATCTTGGCCGGGGTCATCTTGTAGGGCCGGCCGCCCTTGCGGCCTCGGGCCCGGGCCGAGGCCAGGCCGGCCTTGGTGCGTTCGGAGATCAGCTCGCGTTCGAACTCGGCCAGGGCGGCGAAGATCCCGAACACCAGCTTGCCGGAGGCGGTCGTGGTGTCAATCGCCGCCCCCTGGCCGGTGAGCACCTTCAGGCCCACGCCCCGCTCGGTGAGCTCGTGCACGATGTTGACCAGGTGGCGCAGGTCCCGGCCGAGTCGGTCCAGCTTCCACACCAGCAGGGTATCCCCGGCCCGCAGCGCTTTCAGGCACGCGGCCAGATGGGGACGGTCATCGCTCTTGCCGGAGGCCTTGTCCTCGTACAGAGCCTCCGGTTCCACGCCGGCTTCGAGCAGGGCGTCGCGTTGCAGGTCGGTGGCCTGGGAGCCGTCAGCCTTAGACACCCGCATGTACCCCACGAGCACCGCCCACCACCCCTGTCATTTATTCGATCGTTTATGTGACACGAGGCCCGCAGAGCGAGATGTTGAGAAATATTGTCACGTAACCGGTCATTTATTCTACGTCTCGCAGACGGTCACGGCGCAGCTATGGTGACAGGTAGTCCGAAGGGATGCCGAGCTCGGTGAAATTGCTCCGGACGCCTTGGATCACTTCGTCGTTGTCGCGGCGGTACATCGTGCAGAAGTTGAAGAGTTGGCGGGCGGTCTCGGGGGTGGTCCGGGCTTCCTCGACGACGGCCTGAAAGTTCTTTTTGATCTCCTGCCAACGGATGGCGGTGGGGTCCGTGGTTTGTTCGGTGCTGCCGGGGTCGCGGGAAATGTCCGGTTGGGGCAGGAACACCTCGGCTTCGCGTCCGGGGCAGGTCATGGCCCGGGTTTCGAACAGGTGTATCGCGGTGGCGGCGGCTTCCAGGGACTGGAGTTGGCGCTGATCGGAGAGTTCCTCGTAGGGGCGCCACGGGCCCTGTCCGGCGCGGACCGGGTGGCCGGTGCGGTCCCACACCTGTCGTGTCAGCCGGCCGGGTGCGCCGCATTCGATGATGGGGCCCTACCCCCGGATCTTGGACACGGGGTGTGATTACGCAGCCGTCGGCAGCGTAGCGGTGTTGCCGGTCTCGTAGAGGACCGGCGGGACGTAGCGGCACCACGAATGGCGTCGCTTGGTGTTGTAGCGGACGAGCCACCTGAAGACCTGCCGGCGGCAGACCAGTTCGTTGCTCCAGCAGGCGGCGTCTTGGAGAACCTCGCGCTTCATGGTGGCGTTGAACGACTCGGCCAACGCGTTGTCCGCGCTGGACCCGACGGCGCCCATGGACTGGGTGACGCCGAGCTTGCGACAGAGCTTGGCGTAGTCCTTCGAGCAGTAGACCGACCCGTGGTCGCTGTGAAATACGCTGCCCTTGAGGGTGCCCCGGGTTGCGGCGGCGGCCTTCAACGCGTCCTCGACGAGCTCGGTACGCATGTGGTCAGCGATGGCCCACCCGACAAGCCGACGGCTGTAGCAGTCGATCACGGTCGCCAGGTAGAGGTTCGTGCCGTCGGCGATCGGCAGATAGGTGATGTCGCCGACGTAGCGCAGCCCTGGCGCCGGGGCGGTGAAGTCGCGCTTGAGCAGGTCGGGGTACTTCTGGCCAGACGGTTCGGGGATCGTGGTCCGCACCCGCCGCTTCTTCACATAGCCCCGGATTCCTTGCAGCCGCATCACCCTGGCGACGCGCTTGTGGTTTACCCGCTCACCGGCAGGCGCGCTGTCGTTGAGCTCGGCGGTGATCCGTGGCGCACCCTGGGTGTTGTCCTCGGCATGGACAGCCCTGATCCGCTCTGCCAGCGCCGCGTCGTCAGCTGCCCTGGCTTCTCGGGCCGGGGCAGCCTTGAGCCAGGCGTAGTAGGACGAGCGCTCGATCTCGACGAGCTCACACAGTCGCTTCACCTCGAAGGTGGCGGAGTTGTCGGCGACGAACTGGAAGCGACTCACCAGCCCGTCTCCCCAGCGAAATACTTGGCCGCCCGCTGGAGGATCTCCCGCTCGGTGGTCAGCTTCGTCGTCTCGACCTCGAGCTCGTTGACCCGGGCCTCGAGCCGGGCGATCTTCTGCTCAGGCGTCTCACCGGCGGGACCCGTAGGGCTTGTCGGCGACGGCTTGGACTGCAGTGGGCTGGAGGTCAATGTCCCGTCAGCGGCGGTCTTCTTGCCGGTCCCGTAGACCTCGAGCCAGTGCCGCAGCGTGCCGCGCACGATGCCGAGATCCTCGGCGATGCCGCGGACCGTGGCGCCCGGGGTGGACTCGTACAAGTCGACGGCCTGACGACGGAACTCCTCGGAGTAGTTCTTCCTGGCCATGATTCCTGGATCATCTCGCTTCCCCAGCAGGTGCTGGATTCAGCGTGTCCAAGAACCGGGGTCAAGCCCCGATGGTTCCGAGGGCATCTGCACGCACACCACCGGGACCTGCTCCCGGTCCGGTTCGGAGCTGGGCGGGTGCTGCCGGCGGAAGCGCTCGATGATCATCGACTTGCCGTTGTTTGTCGGGCCCACCAGTAGCAGGTTGGGCATGCGCTGCTTCGCCGGCCAGCCGAGCATGGTCTCCAGACGCTCGACGGCCTCGACCGCCTTCGGGTAGCCGATCCAGCGGTCCGCGCGGATCCGCTGGACCCGCTCGGCCGCCGGCAATCGCGCCACCGGCTGCGCGGCCGGGTGCAAGTGGGACAGCTCCAGCGGCTCGTACTCGTTGGCATTCACCATTGCTCGATCTCCCCGAACCGGGCCACCACATCCAAGTCCGTTGGTACGACCGGTGGTTCCGGCACCGGGGGCGTCGGCCTCGTAGTGGTCGTCCCGGTCTGGGTGCGGCGTTGCCTCTCGCGGCGGGTGCGCTTGGTGGTCTTCTGGGCGGTCTCGGAGATGGTGCGCATCTGCTCGATCATCCGGAACAGGCCCGACTCGTCGACTTCGGTGGCCCCACGCTCGCGCAGCCGGGCCAGAGCCTGCCGGTGCTCCCACACGCTGACCGCCGGGTTCGACAACGCCCGATACGGGACCTCGATGTACGCGGTGCCCTCGGGGTCCAGCACCCAGATGCGGCTGATATCGCGCGGATCCCGCCGGATGAGGAACCGCTCCAGGGCCTCGCGGCGTGCGATCCACGGCTTGAGCGCATTGGCGAAATAGTGGACATGGTCCAGAACAAACCCGGTGCGCGTGAGCTTGCGGCGGAACACGGGCAGAAAGTCCACTAAGAACGCCGTTGGGTTGGCCGTCGTCATCGGGGTACTGGTAGCTGCGACCGACTCGACCCACCGTCCGGCCGGGGTCTGGCCCAGCGTGGAGTGCACCGTGTCGTGGTAGGTCGCCACAGCCAACACCAGCCACCGCTCCAACTCGGCAATCGTCAGTGCGGCCATCTTCTCGGCGTCGTACGCTCCACGCTCGACTGGGTTCGAAAACGTGGTCCCCGGCAGCTCGTGGATCTGTCGCATGGCCGTGCCGATGACCCGCTCGACGATCCCGCCGTAATGCGGCCGGCCCAGCGGGCGGTAGTCGAGGCTGATACCGTGCTGGTCGCACCCGCGGGTGAGCGCGGGCCCTACCCCCGGATCTTGGACACGGGGTGTGATTACGCAGCCGTCGGCAGCGTAGCGGTGTTGCCGGTCTCGTAGAGGACCGGCGGGACGTAGCGGCACCACGAATGGCGTCGCTTGGTGTTGTAGCGGACGAGCCACCTGAAGACCTGCCGGCGGCAGACCAGTTCGTTGCTCCAGCAGGCGGCGTCTTGGAGAACCTCGCGCTTCATGGTGGCGTTGAACGACTCGGCCAACGCGTTGTCCGCGCTGGACCCGACGGCGCCCATGGACTGGGTGACGCCGAGCTTGCGACAGAGCTTGGCGTAGTCCTTCGAGCAGTAGACCGACCCGTGGTCGCTGTGAAATACGCTGCCCTTGAGGGTGCCCCGGGTTGCGGCGGCGGCCTTCAACGCGTCCTCGACGAGCTCGGTACGCATGTGGTCAGCGATGGCCCACCCGACAAGCCGACGGCTGTAGCAGTCGATCACGGTCGCCAGGTAGAGGTTCGTGCCGTCGGCGATCGGCAGATAGGTGATGTCGCCGACGTAGCGCAGCCCTGGCGCCGGGGCGGTGAAGTCGCGCTTGAGCAGGTCGGGGTACTTCTGGCCAGACGGTTCGGGGATCGTGGTCCGCACCCGCCGCTTCTTCACATAGCCCCGGATTCCTTGCAGCCGCATCACCCTGGCGACGCGCTTGTGGTTTACCCGCTCACCGGCAGGCGCGCTGTCGTTGAGCTCGGCGGTGATCCGTGGCGCACCCTGGGTGTTGTCCTCGGCATGGACAGCCCTGATCCGCTCTGCCAGCGCCGCGTCGTCAGCTGCCCTGGCTTCTCGGGCCGGGGCAGCCTTGAGCCAGGCGTAGTAGGACGAGCGCTCGATCTCGACGAGCTCACACAGTCGCTTCACCTCGAAGGTGGCGGAGTTGTCGGCGACGAACTGGAAGCGACTCACCAGCCCGTCTCCCCAGCGAAATACTTGGCCGCCCGCTGGAGGATCTCCCGCTCGGTGGTCAGCTTCGTCGTCTCGACCTCGAGCTCGTTGACCCGGGCCTCGAGCCGGGCGATCTTCTGCTCAGGCGTCTCACCGGCGGGACCCGTAGGGCTTGTCGGCGACGGCTTGGACTGCAGTGGGCTGGAGGTCAATGTCCCGTCAGCGGCGGTCTTCTTGCCGGTCCCGTAGACCTCGAGCCAGTGCCGCAGCGTGCCGCGCACGATGCCGAGATCCTCGGCGATGCCGCGGACCGTGGCGCCCGGGGTGGACTCGTACAAGTCGACGGCCTGACGACGGAACTCCTCGGAGTAGTTCTTCCTGGCCATGATTCCTGGATCATCTCGCTTCCCCAGCAGGTGCTGGATTCAGCGTGTCCAAGAACCGGGGTCAAGCCCCCGCTTCGCTCTTGAACTCCCGAGCATTGTCCACATACAGGGCCTTCGGCTTGCCACTCATCGGCCAGGCCGCGTCGATTCCGAGCCGCTCCAGCCAGGGCCGCTTGTCACCGGCCGCATGGGCCAGGCACAACCCCACCGACACCGCCGAGGGCGGCTCCAAGGTCACCACCATTCCAACCAGACACCGACTGCACACGTCGATGGCCACCGTCAGATACGGCCGTCCGATCGGCTGACGGTCACGGTCATCGACCACGATCAGATCCATGACCGTGTGATCGATCTGCACCTGGTCCAGGATCGACTCGACTACCGGAACCTCGTCCCCGGCCGATTGCAACGGCCGGACGCTCTCGGCCCCCTCGCGCCGCCGGCCCACCTCGACCGGATTCATCCGAGCGATCCGCGCGGCCACCGTGTTCCGTGCCGGAGCCGGCAGCCCCTGCACGGCGCAGGCCCGCGTGATCTCCCGATGCAGGGAGGCAATGCTGCGCTTCTGCCGGGTCAAGTACCGCTGGCACACCAGCTCACGGATGATCTGCTCCACTGGCTCCGTCAGCCGGCCCCCACCCTTGCCACCATCCGATCGCCGGGGGACAAGATCAGTGACCAGGCCCGAGCCCCGCCGGTACCGCTCCAGCAGCACGTACACCCGGCGCCGGGAGATCCCCAGCTCCATCGCGGCTTCGTCGACGGCAGCCAGTCCCACTGGATCGTGCTCGGCCAGGCGACCGATCACCCCGGCCCGCAACCGGGCCTGCTCCCACTCACGCTCGGGCACCGCAAGCACGCCCGGTCCAGCCATCTCATCCTGGTCGCCGTCCACGCCCGCCTCCTCATAGAGAACAGGACTACTGAGCAGATGCGACGCTAGTGCACAGGACTACTGAACGACCAGGGCTCGGGAGTCGACGACACCACCCCCGAGAGGACGGGCCCGAGAGCGCAGTCGACTTCTGAAAATGACACGAGGACTGAGCTCGCTCGACGTACGGTGAAGGATCCCCTTACGGGCATGCGATCTGGGCTGACGCCTGTGACCGAGTGTTCAGTTCGCGCTGTATAGTTCAATCCATGATGACTATTGCTTCGCGTCTCGACGTGATGAACCGCCTGGGTCGTGCACTGGCCGACCCCACTCGATCCCGGATCATCTTGACCCTGCT
>NZ_QNRG01000018.1:0-32019 GCF_003315015.1 Micrococcus sp. KT16
TCAACTCCCATTGGGCGTCGGAGAGCATCTGGAACCGGGACATGTCCCCAGGGTCTCAGCTGACTCGTGCATCTATTCTCAGACACGCCCTAGGTACGGGGTCGGCAGGGGAATGCTGAGTCAGCCTGGGTCCCCTCCCCCGGGAAACCCGCATCAGCTCAGTGCGGGACGCTCAGGCCACACGGTTCTGACCCCTGCAACGACGTGGAAGCAGGACGTCGATCACTCAGGTGGTGGCCGGGGGTTTCACGTAAAACACGATGCTCGCGCGTAGATCTAGCGTCGATCCCCGGAGGGAGCCGCGTGCGGACGGACGGGTGAAGACCCGGTTCCACACGAGTCGGACGTGAAACTTAATGGGCAAAATGGGCAGACGGGAGGAATGGGCCCGGTCTGTCGGGCGGAACGGCCTGCCATATGTCTGTACGGCCGCTGCTGACGGCAGCGACTACATCGAACAGTACGGTCAACGGCACAAGTCGGTGCAAGCTGCGCGACATGGGACCCGCGACCCGGCGTTCGTGCCCAGTACGCCGCCACGTTTCACGTGAAACCGAACGACCGACGTCCGGCGCTCGACGCGCCCGGGTCACGACGTCAGCAGCGCGAGGAGTCTGAACCTCGAACGCATCTCACGCCTCCTATGGACGCCAGTATCTGAATGCAACCCGCTCGTGGGCGGACTTCCGTGGCACGAGTGCATGGTCGAATCTTCGAACGATACGTTTCACGTGAAATGAGCTTCGGGTGAAAGCGCCGTGCCGCGAGGTCACAATCCCAGGCGATCCAGGGAGCACACGATCCGTGCCGGGAGCGAGCTGACCGAGAATGGCGCAGTAATGTGGCACTGACTCGCGGGTGAGCGAGCACGTGGGTTACCCGAACTCATGTCGTACTTGGATGACAGACTCGTCCGTGTTTCACGTGAAACGCGGATGGTGAGGCAGCGTTCAATTCGTGAGCTGCGCGGGTGTAAGGAAGCACTGACGGCGAAGCGACGAGTAGGCCGAGCTCATCCGTTCGGCGATTCGAGTGTTCACATCACACCGCGGGGAAGTGGCACGAGTGCTTCGCTGCTGGTCCGCCATTGCGCGTCCGATGAAGCACATACATCATGCGGGTAGCCAGCGATCTGAGTACCGTCCGCACGGAGGGCTGATCGGCCGGGGAGAACACGAACAACAAACTGACAGCCGTGATTCTGATACCGTCCGCTCGTCGACGCGGGCTCGCGTTTCATGTGAAACGAGTGAACTTCGAGAGGGAACACGAGGAGGTCTTGAGGATTGCAGCGGCACCCTTCCGAAGCGCCCCCACTATGAGTGTTCCACGTGAAACACTCACGCTCGCGGCAGGTGCTGTCCGCGCGCCCACATCCTGCCGTCCGGGCCCAATACGGACGTCTCACCCCAGAACCGAGGCCCGAACCTCGCCGCGCCCCTTGCACGTGTCAGGCCCTCGCGCGCCCCCCGGCGGTCAGGGCCAGAGCACCTTGAGAAGTGTCTTCCCGCCGCCCGGGACCATCGAGACCAGGCCGCTCACCTACACTGATCCCAGACCCACTCACTGCAGGAGGACCCGTTGAAGACGAGCCGTCGAGGAGGCCTGGGGCGAGGCCTCGGCGCCCTGATCCAGAGCACTGTAGAAGCCCCGGAAGAGAACGCCGAGGCCACCTCCCCGAAGGACTCTGCGGTGCCGGTGAAGAGCGGCCCGAAGGCTGCCGCGGCAGCGGAGGCCACCACGACATCGACGCGGAGCACCGCGACGACCGAGACGCCAGGGGGGTCCAACGAGCCCGCCCCGTCGGCCTCGCAGCGGAAGACCGCGGGCCGAACGACACAGGCCGGGAAATCAACGGCTGCGACTGGCAGGAACGCCACGTCCGCCACGAAGGCAGGGCCCACCTCGTCGAAGCGTGCCTCGCGACCCGCGCAGCGTCCCGTCGACGTGTTCTTCTCCGCAGAGTCCGAGGATGCACCCGCGGCGCGGCCGACCAAGGGGCGTCCGGCCATGCCGACGGTGAAGGCGCCCAGCAAGCGTGCCACCTCCGCGACGTCGTCGAGGAAGGAACCGGGGGACTCGAGCGTTGAGTCCGCCGCGACCGAGGGGACCGTGTCCGCGGACATCGCGGTCCTGCGGGAGATCCCGGTGGGGGACATCCACCCCAACCCGCGGCAGCCGCGTGAGGTGTTCGACGAGGACCACATGGCGGAACTGGTCACCTCGATCCGCGAGGTCGGCATCCTGCAGCCGATCGTCGTGCGCGAGGTGGACGGCCCCACCCCCCATGAGCTGATCATGGGAGAGCGCCGGTGGCGCGCCACCCAGAAGGCCGGCCTGGACACCATCCCGGCGATCGTCCGCCAGACCCCGGACCAGGACCTCCTGCGGGATGCTCTGCTGGAGAACCTGCACCGCTCCCAGCTGAACCCGCTCGAAGAGGCCGCCGCCTACCAGCAGCTCATGGAGGACTTCGCCTGCACGCAGGAGGAACTGTCCCAGCGCATCGGCCGCTCTCGTCCGCAGATCTCCAACACGCTGCGGCTGCTCAAGCTGCCGCCCCTCGTGCAGCGCCGCGTGGCCGCCGGCACGCTCTCGGCCGGCCATGCGCGTGCGCTGCTCGGTCTCACGGACCCGTCGGACATGGAGCGTCTGGCGCAGCGGATCCAGTCGGAGGGCTTGTCCGTCCGGTCCACGGAGGAGGCGGTCGCGCAGCTGCAGGGCGGGCTCCGGCCGGGCCGCACGCCGCGGCGCAGCACGGACGACGCCCGCCACGAGCGCCTGGACCACTACGCCACCGCGCTCACCAGCCGCCTGGACACCGCCGTGAAGATCACCCTCGGCGCGCGCAAGGGCCGCATCGCCATCGACTTCACCACCGTGGAGGACCTGAACCGCATCATGGACCTCATCCAGGGCGGTCAGGACGGCAAGGGGAAGGGCAAGAAGTCCTGATCCGGAGTTCCCGCGGACGGCGTCCACGGGCACCCGCCGCTGGTCCTGAAGATCAACGCACGACGGCCCCGTCACCCTCTGGGGTGACGGGGCCGTCGTGGTGAGTGGGGGAGGGGCTCAGCCGAGCAGGGCCGAGAACTCCTTCTCCAGCGCGGCCTTGGGCTTGGCGCCCACGGACTCGGCGACCTTCTCGCCGTTCTGGAAGCCCACGACGAGCGGGATGGAGGTGACGCCGTAACGCGCGGCGATGGCCGGGTTCTCGTCCACGTTGAGCTTGGCGATCACGGCCTTGCCCTCGTGCTCCACGGCCATGTCCTCCAGGACGGGTCCGAGCATGCGGCACGGGCCGCACCACTCGGCCCAGAAGTCCACGAGGACGGGCAGCTCGGACTGGAGGACCTTCTGGTCGAAGTCGGCGTCGGTGACGGTGATGGTGCTCATGGCAGCCTCCTGGGGTTTGTTCTGTGTCTGACGAGGGTGGACAGGGGTGTTATCGACATGATTCATGACGCTCCGTCAGGGGTCATGAGTCAGTGGCTCATGCCGGGTTCGCGTCCGACTCCGGGCCGGCCGGCGCGGCCTCCTCCACATCGGCCACGGTCGCGAGGTAGTGCTCCACGTCCTGGGCGGCCACGCAGCCCGAGCCGGCGGCGGTGACGGCCTGGCGGTAGGTGTGGTCCGTGACGTCGCCGGCGGCGAAGACGCCCGGCTGGGAGGTCCGGGAGGACGGATGGTCGATGCGGATCGTGCCGTGCTCCGTGAGCTCCACCTGGCCCTGCACCAGGTCCGTGCGCGGGTCCTGGCCGATGGCCACGAACAGGCCGGTCACGTCCAGCGTGGACGCCTCGCCGGTGCGGGTGTCCCGCAGGCGGAGGGTGTTGACCTTGTCGTCACCGGTCACCTCCGTGACCTCGGTGTTCCAGCGGAACTCGATCTTCTCGTTCTCCATGGCGCGGTGGGCCATCACCTTGGAGGCGCGCAGCTCGTCCTTGCGGACCAGCACGGTCACCTTGGACGCGAACTTCGTGAGGAACAGGGCCTCCTCCATGGCGGAGTCGCCGCCGCCCACGACCGCGATCTCCTGCTCGCGGAAGAAGAAGCCGTCGCACGTGGCGCACCAGCTGACGCCGTGGCCGGAGAGGCGCTCCTCGCCGGGAACGCCGAGCTTCCGGTAGGCGGAGCCGGTCGTGAGGATGACCGCGTGGGTGCGCAGCTGGGTGCCGTCGCCGAGCGTGAGCACCTTGGGGTTCGACGTCAGGTCGGCCTGCACGACGTCGTCGTAGACCACCTCCGTGTCGAACCGGCGGGCCTGGGCCTCGAGGTTCGCCATCAGCTCGGGCCCCTGCACACCCTCCGGGAAGCCCGGGAAGTTCTCCACCTCGGTGGTGTTCATCAGCTCGCCGCCCGCGGTCACCGCCCCGGCCACCAGGACCGGGGAGAGGTCGGCGCGGGCGGTGTAGATCGCCGCGGTGTATCCGGCGGGGCCGGATCCGACGATCACGACGTTGTGGACGCTCGGGTCCTGGGCGGTGGGGGCCACGGGTTCCTCCAGGGGATCGGGGTGGTGGACGCTCCTCCAGGACAACGGCGGAGCCACGGGCGGGTATTCCGCGGTGTCGGGCCGCGGTGCAGCGACGTCCGGCGACGGCGGCCGGAAGGTCCGGCGCGCCGTCGCCTGGGCGCGGGGTCAGCGGACGGCGATCTCGCCGAGCCGCAGGCCGAACGGGAGGTCCGACGTCGTGCCCTCCAGCTGGGGCAGCGAGGTGAGGCTGACGATCACGTACTCGGCCTCGGCCTCGGTGCCCTCGAACGGCACGGGGATGGAGACGGTGTCCTGGTCGAAGGTGCCGTTGCCGATCTCCTGGGCGTTCGCGCCCTCGGGGGAGTCGGCGATGTAGGCGAACCAGGCGCCACCGGTGGCCCCCGTGCTCTGCAGGGTCACCTCGTTCACCTCGGTGCGGTCCTCAAGCTGGACCACGAGGTTCATGCTCTCCACATAGCCGCCGAAGTTTGGCCTCGCGTAGGCGAAGGTGCGCCACACGGTGGTGGGGTCACCGTCGATGAGGTTGCTCAGGTCCGCGTCGTGCTCGGCCTCGTGCTCCGGCAGGTCCGGCACCGAGCGCAGGGCCTGGACGGGCTGCGGGGCGGCCGCGGCGCTCTCGCTGGTCGGGGTGGGGGAGGGGCTGGTGCTCTCCGACGGCGACGGGGTGTCCGATGCTGACTCGGACGACGCAGACTCAGACTCGGACGACGCGGCCGCGGCCTGCGGGGCCGGCCCGCCGCGCAGGTTCTGGGTCAGCAGCACCCCGCCCACGACGAGTGCGGCCAGCAGGCCGAGCACGAGGAGCAGGGCCAGCGGACCGCCGCCGCGCGTGCGGCCGTTGCCGTCGCCCGGGTCGGCCACCGTGGCGCCGTCGCCGCCCCCGGTGGTGGCCGGGGCGGCCTGGGCATCCGGAGCCGCGGCGGCGGCCGTCGAACCGGCAGCCGCCGCGCCTGCTGCCGTTGCGACCCCGGCCCCGGCAGCCACCGGCGCCGCCGTGCCGCGGGACTCCTCGTGGGCGGTCGGCGCGGACTCGGCCACGATCGCTCGGCGGGGGACGGGGCGCTGGCGCCGCACGGGGATCGCCTCGGTGTCCGGGGCGACCGGCTCCGGCGCGTCGGTCTTCTCGGCCGCCACGGGCTCGACGGGCTCGGTGGGCGGCGTGGCCCCGTCGGCATCGGCGTCGGTGGCCTGCGCGGCGGCGGCCCCCGCCGCGACAGCCGGGAGTGCGGCGGTGCCCGCCTGGGCCTCGCGCTTCTCAGCTTCGCGCTCCGCGGCCTCGCGTTCCTGGGCCGCGCGCTTCTCAGCCTCGCGCTCCGCGGCCTCCCGGGCCCGCTCCTCCTCGGCACGACGGCGGGCCTCGGCCCGGCGCTCGAGCTCGCGGCGCTCGGCCTCCTCCCGCTCCGCGGCCAGCCGGGCCTGCTCGGCCTCCCGCTCGCGCGCGGCCCGCTCCTCAGCCTCCTGCTCCGCCTGGCGACGGGCGCGCTCGGCCTCGGCGCGGCGCTCCTCCTCGGCACGCTCCTCCGCCTCCCGACGTTCGCGTTCTGCGCGTTCGGCGGCTTCCTTGCGCTCCCGCTCGGCCCGCTCCGCGGCCTCCCGTTCGGCGCGTGCCTTCTCCTCGGCCTCCTTGCGCTCGCGTTCTGCGCGCTCGGCGGCCTCCCGCTCCGCGCGCTCGCGCTCCTCCTGCTGCTTCCGGGTGGCGGCGTCCGCCGCGGCCAGGGCCGACGCCCCGGCGGCCGCCTTCGCCGCGGTGCCGTCGGAAGGACGGACCCGCTCGGCGAGGCGCTCGGAGAGGCGGTTCAGGAACCCGGGACGACGCTGGGCCTCGTCCTCGTCCGCGCGGAGCCGGCGGTCGAGGTCGGTGTAGTACGCCTCGTCGTCGTCGTAGGCGTGGGGGTCTCCGGTCCGCGACTCGCCGAACAGCTCGGAGCCGAGGCTGTCCGTCTGGAACGGCTCCACGTACAGCTCCTGCGGGTACGCCAGACCCAGCAGGACGTCCGGGTCGGGGTCCCCGCCGGCGATCAGGTACGTGCGGCCCTCGGACAGGCCCAGGTCGAGCACCTGCACGTCGTCGGTGCGCTCGCCCGTGGCCAGCTCCCGCGCGGACGAGGCCACCTGCGTGGCGTTCTCACGTGAGGCCACGAGCACGGTGACGCGGCGGTTGAGCACCTGGTCCGTGCCCAGGAACACCATGTCCTGGTCCGCGGACGTCACCACGTGCTGGGTGATGCGATAGCGGCCGCCCAGGACGGCGCCGACGGCGATGGGCTGGGGCACGGGCTCTTCTCCTGACGACGGGGTCGGAATCCGATGATACGTGGCGTGGCCGTCGCGGCCAGAGATCAGCCGACGCGCAGCAGACGACCCAGCGCCGGCACGCGGGCGACGAGCGGCCGGAGGGCGTCGTCCAGCTCGGGGAACCGCATGGCCCGCAGCACCATCAGGTACACCGGACCCATCGCCACGGCCGCCACCGCGCACGTGAGCAGCGCCGTCCCGATGGAGTTCCACGCGAACCCGCCGGTGTACCCGCCCAGCAGCCACACGACGACGACGCCCGCGGCCGCCGCGGCCAGCGCGGCCAGGCCGGTCTGGACGTGGGCACGCAGCACGGATGCGAGGCCGTAGTCCCCGAACCGGCGCACGGTGAGCACATGGGTCAGGACGAACTGGTACACGTACGAGACGGACGAGGCGACCGCGACCCACAGGGCCATGGACCACAGCGGCAGCAGCATCGCGCCCGCCCACGAGAGCAGCAGCATCAGGAGCGAGCCGCTGACCTGGACCACCATCGGCACCTTGGCGTCCTCGGCGGCGTAGAACACGCGCAGCAGGTAGAAGGAGCCCGAGCGGAACGGGATGGACAGCGCCAGCGCGAGCAGGACCGAGCCCACCGCGACGCCGGCCACCATCGCCGTCTCGGCCGTCGAGCCGAAGACGCGGCCCAGGGGGCCCGCCAGGACCACCACGCCGGCGAGGCAGAACATCAGCGGCACGGTGAACGCGCGCAGACCCTGCGCCGTCGTGCGCCGCACCGCGGACATGTCCTGGCGGCCCATGGCGCGGGCCAACCGATTGAAGAGCACGGTGGCCAGGGAGAGCACGAACACCGAATGGGGCAGCACGGCCATCAGCATCGCCATGTTGTACGCGGCCACACCGGGGATGGCCGCCTGCGCCATCTCGGCGCTCCAGGTCTCCGTGCCGGGGATGCGCAGCTCGCCGCGGTCGCGGGCCTCCGTGGCGGAGGTGACGTACCGCTGGCACAGCAGGAGCACCACGTTCGTGGCGACCATCGTGATCAGGGTGTACCCGGCGATCCGGCCGGTGTCCCGCAGGCCGATGCCCTTCCAGCCGAACCGCGGGCGCAGACCCAGGCCGAGCCCGCGCAGCGGCAGGAAGAGGATCACGGCCTGCAGCACGACGCCCAGGGTGTGGCCGCCGGCCAGCACGACCGTCTGTGCGCTCGTCCACCCGGCGAGGTCGTCCCCGGCCCGGTACGCCCCGAACATGCCCAGGTACAGCACGATCGCGCCGATCGCGACGACGTTGTTCAGCACCGGCGCCCACATGTAGGCGCCGAAGCGCCCGTTGGCGTTGAGCACCTGCCCCACCAACGCGTACATGCCGTAGAAGAACACCTGGGGCAGACACCACAGGGCGAACACGGTGGCCATCTCGAGCTTCTCCGGCGACCAGCCGCGGGTCAGGGCCGTCATGAGCGGGGCCGCCGCCAGCATGACCACCACCGTGCCGGCGAGCATCACGAGCGTGCCGAGCGTCATCAGGCGGGAGGTGTAGTCCGCGCCCCGGTCGGCGTCGCGGGCGTGCTTGATCAGCTGCGGCACGAGCACGACGTTGAACACGCCGCCCACCAGGAGCAGGTAGATCACGTTCGGCAGGGAGTTGGCGATCTCGAAGATGTCGGCCATGTCCGCGGACAGGCCGATCGCCACCGTCACCAGCGTCGCACGGACGAGGCCCAGCACGCGGGAGAGGAGCGTGCCGGAGGCCATGATCGCGGTGGACCGGCCGGCGCGGCGCTCGCCCTCGGGGGTCTCGTCCGCGGGGTCCACGGCGGCCGGATCCGTGGCGGGGGCGGGGTCCGTCGTCGTCGGCTCCTCGTCGGCGACGCCGGCGTGGGCGGGGTCCTGCGCTCGGCGCGGGGCGGGTCTGCTGCTCAAGGGTCACCCAATCGTGGTCGGAAGGCCCCGTGCCGGGGGCGGTGGATCAGGGGCGGGGGCCCCGGGCACCGCCCGGGGGGAAGTGCTGGTCGACCACCTGGCGGGCCAGGTCGACGATCCGGCGCTCGTTGGCGAAGGAGAGGCGGCGCGCGACGTCCTCGAGGCGCACCCACGCGACGTCCACGGCCTCGTGGTCCGGGTCGTTCTCCGTGGTCAGCTCGCCGCCCGTGGCGCGCAGCAGGAAGTGGTGCACGGTCTTGTGGACGCGGTGCCGGGCGACCGTGAACCAGTAGTCGATCGCGCCGAGCGGCTCGAGGATGTGGCCGGCGATCCCGGTCTCCTCCTCCACCTCGCGCACGGCCGCCTGCCGGTGGTCCTCCTCGCCCTCGGGATGGCCCTTGGGCAGGCACCACTCGAGCCGGCCACCGCGGTTGTAGCGGGCGATCACGGCCACCTCGAGGCCGCCGTCGTGCTCGCGGACGATGACGCCGCCGGCGGAGACCTCCTCCACCGTGGGCAGGGAGGCGGCACCGGCGGAACGGGGTCCCGCGGGGGCCGAGGTGACGGGGCGCAGAGGCGGCTGCGGCCGGCGACGCCACGCCCCCAGCGCGGAGGGCAGGGGGGCGCCCCGGTGCGCGGAGGGATCGGGGCGGGTCATGCCGTCAACTCTAGCCCGGCCCGCGCGGGCCCGTGCCGGGACCGTCTGGCACCCTTGTAGGCATCATGGATCTGACCACCGCCACCCACGCGCTGCCCCCCGGCTTCCCCGCGGACGCCACCCTGCCCGCCGTCGTCGTGGAGCTGGGGCGGAGGTTCGAGGCCGCCGGTCACGAGCTCTCCCTGGTGGGCGGCCCGGTCCGCGACCTCTTCCTGGGACGGCCGTCGCCGGACCTGGACTTCACCACGGACGCCGACCCGGACGCGTCCGAGGCCGTCGGCGCCGGCTGGGCGGACGCCACGTGGGACGTGGGGCGGCGGTTCGGGACCATCGGCTTCCGCAAGGCCGGCTGGCAGCTCGAGGTCACCACCTACCGGGCCGAGCAGTACGACCCGGCCAGCCGCAAGCCGCAGGTGGCCTTCGGCGACAGCCTCGAGGACGACCTGCTGCGCCGCGACTTCACCGTCAACGCCATGGCCCTGCGCCTGCCCGCCCTCGAGCTCGTGGACCCCTTCGGCGGCATGCGGGACCTGCACGCCGGCGTGCTGCGCACCCCCGGCACCCCCGAGGACTCCTTCTCCGACGATCCGCTGCGCATGATGCGCGCCGCCCGGTTCGCCTCCCAGCTCGGCTTCGCCGTGGCCCCCGAGGTGGAGCAGGCCATGACCGCGATGGCCGAGCGGATCACGATCATCTCCGCCGAACGCGTCCGCGAGGAGCTCGTCAAGCTCGTGTGCGGGGCGCACCCGCGCGCCGGCCTCGACCTGCTCGTGCGCACCGGCCTGGCCGACCACGTCCTGCCCGAGCTGCCCGCCCTGCAGCTCGAGTCGGACGAGCACCACCGCCACAAGGACGTCTACGCCCACTCCCTGACCGTGCTGGAGCAGGCCATGGAGCTGGAGGGCGAGTACGCGCCGTCGACCCCCGATCCCGTGCTGCGCCTGGCGGCGCTGCTGCACGACGTCGGCAAGCCGGCCACGCGCCGCTTCGAGAAGGGCGGGGCCGTCACCTTCCGGCACCACGAGACCGTGGGGGCCAAGCTCGTCCGCAAGCGGCTGCGTGCCCTGAAGTTCGACAACGACACGATCAAGGCGGTGGCCCGTCTGGTGGAGCTGCACATGCGGTTCTACGGCTACGGCGACGCCGGCTGGACCGACTCCGCCGTCCGCCGGTACGCGCACGACGCCGGCGACCTGCTGCCCCGCCTGCACGCGCTGACCCGCTCGGACGTGACCACCCGCAACCGGCGCAAGGCCGAGCGGCTGGCCCACGCGTACGACGACCTCGAGCGGCGCATCGCCGAGATCGCCGAGGCCGAGGAGCTCGCCGCCGTGCGGCCGGATCTGGACGGGCAGCAGATCATGGCGCTGCTGGGGATCCGCCCGGGCCCGGTGGTGGGCCGGGCGTACACCCACCTGCTCGAGTGGCGTCTCGACGAGGGGCCGCATGAGCCGGCCGAGGCCGAGGCGGAGCTGCGGCGCTGGTGGGCCGAGCAGCCGGAGGCCCAGCAGGACTGAGGCGGCGCGGCGGGCCTTCCACCCGTCGTCGGGCCGGGACCACACTGGCCGCATGGCTGAGAAGAAGACCGAGAAGAACGGCGCCCCCATGGGCCCCGGCACCTCCAGCATCAAGGACCCCGAGGTCTACGAGGCGCTGCGCCGCGAGGGCGCGAGCGAGGAGAAGGCCGCGCGGATCGCCAACGCGTCCGCCCGGGACGGCCGGGACGAGGTCGCCGAGCGCGGCGGCGAGGCCGGCTCCTACGAGGACTGGACCAAGGACGAGCTCGCGAAGCGGGCCCGCGAACTCGACATCGAGGGCCGCTCCACCATGACCAAGGACGAGCTCATCGAGGCGCTGCGCGACCACTGACCGGCGCCCGCCCCCCGCTTCCGGGGGCGGAACCCGGTGCTTTGGGAGTGGAATACCACCGGAAACCGCCCCCAACGCGGTGGGGCGGGTGGGGATAGCCGGAGGCTTTGGCCCATCCAGGTCCGGATGGGATGATCGACCGCTGTGAGTTCCGACCAGCGCACCGCGCCCGTGCCCCGCCATGCCCTGTCGCCCCAGGACGGCGTGCCCGCCGTCAAGGTCGGCACACGGGTCAGTCGCGGCCCCGGCCGGGTGACCGCCCTCGACGGGCTGCGGGGGATCGCGGTGCTCGCCGTGCTCGTCTTCCACGCCTGGCCCACCTTCCTGCGCGGCGGGTTCGTGGGCGTGGACATGTTCTTCGTGCTCTCCGGCTTCCTCATCACCACCGGCCTGGTCCGCGGTGTGGACGCGGGCCGGGGCGTGGCGCTGGGCACCTTCTGGATGAAGCGCGTCCGACGACTCATCCCGGCCATGCTGATGGCGCTCGTGGGCACCACCGCGCTCGCGTGGCTGGCGGTGGACGAGTTCCCCGCGGGCCTGGGCCGCCAATGGTTCGGCGCCCTGACCTACACCAGCAACTGGGTGATGATCCTCGAGGGCGGGGACTACTTCAACCGCGCCTCGCCGCCACTGTTCGAGCACCTGTGGTCCCTGGCGATCGAGGAGCAGTTCTACATCCTCTGGCCCCTGCTCCTCTGGGGGCTGCTCCTGCTCACCTGGCCGCCGCGCAGCACGGTGAACTCGGGGCGGGTGGCGGACCGACGCCGCATCCTCGCGGTCGCGGTCGCGGCCGTGGCCTCCGCGGCGTGGATGGCCTGGGGCTCGTGGCACGGGTTCGAGCAGGCCCGCCTCTACTTCGGCACGGACACCCACGCCTTCGGCCTGCTGTTCGGCGCGTGCGTGGCGATCGGCCTGGCCCACGTGCCCCGGCCCGAGCACGGCGGCCCCGAGCCGCGGACCTCGACCAGGCGGGTGGCCGTCGCGTGGGGCGCCGTCGCGGTGCTCGCGGCGGGCTTCGCCCTGGTCGACGGCGGCCACGCGAGCACGTACCGCGGGGTGCTGGCGGGCCTGTCCGCCGTCGTCGCGTTCATCGTCTGGCACGTGGTGCAGGGTGACCGGCGCGACTCGCTCTCGCGCGTGCTGGGCAACGGGTTCCTGCGCTGGTGGGGGCGCCGCTCCTACGCCGCGTACCTGTGGCACTGGCCGCTGCTCGTGATCATGCGCGTGATGGTGCCCGTGGACGCCCCCGGGTGGGTCGAGCCCGTGGCCGCCGGCGCGATCCTGCTGCTGACCGCCCTGATCGCCGACCTGAGCACCCGGCTGATCGAGGAGCCCATCCTCCACGAGGGGTTCAGGGGCGCCTTCGGCCGCTGGGGCGCGGCCGCTCGGCGGGCGTTCACGGGCGGGGCCGGGCCGATCGGCCGGTTCGCGGCCGCCGCCACGGCCCTGGGGCTCGTGGCCGTGCCCGCGGCGGCCGTGGCCGCCGTGGTGCACTCGCCCGCGCAGACCCAGCTGGAGCAGGACATCGCCCAGGCGGAGGAGTCCCTCAAGGCCGCCGAGGCGGCGCAGCAGGCGGCCCGCGAGTCCCGCGCGGCGGAGCAGTCGAAGCGGGCCGAGGCGTCGGCCTCGGCCTCGCCCGGCTCGGCCGCCCCCGGGGACGCGGAGGACTCCGCCGGCGCGACGTCCTCGCCCGGATCGTCCGCTGAGCCGTCCGGGCTCGGGCTCGGCGACCCGGCCGTCACACGCCCCACGTACTCCAAGGAGCAGCTCACCGCGGCCCTGCCGCCGTCCGAGCTCGGCCCGGACGTCACCCTGATCGGCGACTCCGTCTCGCTCTCGGCCGCGCCCACGCTCCTGGAGCAGCTGCCGGGGATGCTGCTGGAGGCGGAGGTGGGCTACCAGATCTGGGACGCCGCGGACGAGCTCGAGAAGCTCAAGGCGGACGGCCAGCTGAGCGACGTCGTCGTGGTGGCCCTGGGCGCCAACGGCACCACCCATCGGGGCGACTGGGAGAAGATCCTGGCGGCCGTCGGCGAGGACCGGCTGCTCGTGCTCGTGGTGCCGCACGGCCCGATGGACTGGATCGCGGACGTGCAGGTGCAGATGGAGGCGCAGGCCACGGCCCACCCGGACCGGATCGTCCTGGCGGACTGGGACGCCGCGGCGAAGCAGCACGTCACGGACTTCTCCGCCGACGGCGTGCACCCCCGCGCCGACGGCCAGGCCATGTACGCCCAGCTCGTCCGGCTCACCATCGAGGACCGGCTCGGCACGCGGCGCTGAGCGCGGTGGCCGGGGCGGCACGCGCCCCCACGACGACGCCGGCCCGTCACCTCCACGGGGAAGGTGACGGGCCGGCGTCGTGCGCGGTCCGCGGGACCGGGCGGGTCAGCGCTCGATGTCGCCGCGGATGAAGGCCTCCACGAGCTCGTGCGCCGCGTCGTCGTTGTGCTGCACGGGCGGGGACTTCATGAAGTAGGACGAGGCCGAGAGGATCGGCCCGCCGATGCCGCGGTCCAGGGCGATCTTCGCGGCGCGCACGGCGTCGATGATCACGCCGGCCGAGTTGGGGGAGTCCCACACCTCGAGCTTGTACTCGAGCGAGACCGGGGCGTCGCCGAAGTTGCGGCCCTCGAGGCGCACGAACGCCCACTTGCGGTCGTCGAGCCAGGCCACGTAGTCGGACGGGCCGATGTGCACGTCCTTCTCGCCCAGCTGCGCGGAGGTGTTGGAGGTGACGGCCTGCGTCTTGGAGATCTTCTTGGACTCCAGGCGCTCGCGCTCGAGCATGTTCTTGAAGTCCATGTTGCCGCCCACGTTGAGCTGGTAGGTGCGGTCCAGGGTGACGCCGCGGTCCTCGAACAGCTTGGCCATCACGCGGTGGGTGATGGTGGCGCCGATCTGGGACTTGATGTCGTCGCCCACGATCGGCACGCCCGCGGCGGTGAACTTCTCGGCCCACTCCGGGGTGCCGGCGATGAACACGGGCAGGGCGTTCACGAACGCGACGCCGGCGTCGATCGCGGCCTGGGCGTAGTGCTCGGTGGCCCGCTGCGAGCCGACGGGCAGGTAGCAGACCAGCACGTCCACCTCGGCGTCGCGGAGGGCCTGGGCCACGTCCACGGGCTCGGCCTCCGACTCCTCGATCGTCTCGGCGTAGTACTTGCCGAGGCCGTCCAGGGTGGGGCCGCGCTGGACGGTGACGTCCGCGTGGGGCACGTCCGCGATCTTGATGGTGTTGTTCTCGGAGGCGGTGATGGCCTCGGACAGGTCCAGGCCGACCTTCTTCGCGTCCACGTCGAACGCGGCCACGAACTCGAGGTCGGACACGTGGTAGTCGCCGAACTGCACGTGCATCAGGCCCGGGACCGTGTCCGTGGCCTTCGCCTCGCGGTAGTACTCCACACCCTGGATGAGGGATGTTGCGCAGTTGCCCACGCCGGCGATGGCGACGCGGATGGGGTTGGTGGCCACGGTCTGGTTCTCTCCTCGACTGTCCGGAACGGGTGCGGGCACGCGGAGCGCGCGCAGGGGGCCCACACCGTTCGGCGGGGCGCTCACCCGGGGATCAACCCCGCCAGTCTACGACCGACGACGGCGGCCCCGCCCGTCCGGTGTCCGGGCGGCTTCCTAGGATGGGGGCATGAGACCGGCCCCCGCGAATGCCGCGACCCCCAGCGAGCCGCCTACTCACGCCGCGGACGGCGCCCCGTGCGACGCCGTGGCCGACCCGGGTGCCCCCGCCGGGCGTTCCGCTGACAGCGCACCGTCCGGGACCCTGCCCGCCCCCGGCGAGCGCGGCGGACGCTTCCAGCTCGCCGGCGGCCTCGCGGCGAACGGCCCCGGACGGGGGACCGGCTCCTGGGCCGGGCCCGTGGCGCTGACGGGGCTGCTGGTGGCTCTGGCCGCCGTCGTGACCGTGCTGCAGAAGTCGCCGTGCCTGCTGCACGGCTGGGGCGCCCCGGACGTCTACTACGCGGGCTGCTATTCGGACTGGGCCGCGCTCTACGGCGGGCGCGGGTTCGCGGCGGACCCGTGGGCGCCGTTCCGGGCGGGCTCCACGTTCGAGTACCCCGTGCTGATGTCCGTCGTGGGCTCGGTGGCGGCCTGGATCACGCAGGCGCTGCCGTTCTCGCCGGAGCAGGGCACGGTGGTGTTCTGGCTCGTGAACTTCGGGTTCGTGGTGGTGCTGTGGGCCGTCGTCGCGGTGCTGACCGTCCGGATGGCGGGGCGCCGGTGGACGGACGGGCTCATGGTGGCCGTGGCCCCGGGGATCGTGCTGGCCGGCACCATCAACTGGGACCTGTGGGCCGTGGCCCTGCTGGCGTGCGGCATGTACGCGTGGTCGCGCGGCCGGTCCCTGACGGCGGGGGTGCTGTTCGGCCTCGGCGCGGCCATGAAGCTGTATCCGCTGCTGATCCTGGGGCCGCTGCTGATCCTGGCGGTGCGCTCGCGGCGGTGGCGGCCGTTCCTGCTCGCGGCCGGGGGCACGGTGGCGGCGTGGGCGGCGGTCAACGTGCCGCTCATGGCGGTGAACTTCCAGGCGTGGTCCGTGTTCTTCACCTTCTCCGGCGAGCGCGGGCCGGGCCTGTCCAGCGTGTGGCACGCGTGGGACGTGACCGCCGCGCAGGCCGGGTGGGCGTTCGTGCCGGAGGACTCCCTCACCCTGCTGGCCTACGGCACCTTCGCGGTGTGCTGCCTCGGGATCTTCGTGCTCGGCGTGCGGGTGCGGCACACCCCACGGCTGGCCCAGCTGACGTTCCTGGTGGTGGCGGCGTTCGTGCTCACCAACAAGGTGTACTCACCGCAGTTCGTCGTCTGGCTGATCCCGCTCCTGGCGCTCGCCCTGCCGCGCTGGCGGGACTTCTGGGTGTGGCAGACGGTGGAGGCGCTGCACTTCTTCGCCGTGTGGATGTACCTGGCCAAGGGGGTGGCCGAGACCCCGCCGCAGCACTCCATGGACGACTCCGTCTACGTGGCCGCGATCCTCGCGCACATGCTCGCGGTGCTGTGGCTGTGCGGGCGCGTCGTGTGGGAGATGCTGCACCCGGCGGAGGACCTCGTGAAGCGCGACCACGGCGGCCACCCGGACACCGACCCGCTCGCCGGCGCGTACGCCGGCCCGGCCCGGGGGCGCTCAGGCCAGCCGGCCGCGGTTCAGGCGTAGTCCCAGCGGTGGATCGGGCAGTCCGGGGACGACGGCGGCGTGCTCGTCCCCGCCTCGGCGGCGCCGCCCTCGCGGGGTGGCGGGCAGACGCACTGCGCCCCGGAGGCGGCCGTGGCCGCCTTCATCTGTTCGCGCCAGATCACGTGGGGGTCGGTGGCCGGGTCCGCGGCCGCGCCGGGGTGCGCCGGACGCGCGGCGCCGTCGTCGTGGGCGGGGGCGCGGGCCGCGTCCCCGTCCCGGGTGAAGCCCATCCGCACGATGGCCCAGCCGCCCACGGTCCACGCCATCAGGAGGAAGACCCCCACGGCGACGGCGATCATGATGTCCACGGCGGGCTCCTCCTGCGCTGACGGGGCGGGCGATGCGGCGGGCCCGCTTGCGGGCCAGGGTAGTCGGACGGGGTGGTGGGGGCGGTACGGTCGGGGCATGACCCCCGTGACCCGTGACACCGCCGCCGAGCTGCCCGCCCACCTGCGGGACCTGGCCGACTTCGTGACCGCCTCGCCCTCCAGCTACCACGCCGCGGAGGAGGTCGCACGCCGCCTGGAGGCCGTCGGCTTCACCCGTCTGGACGAGGCGGTCGACTTCCCGGCGGCCCCGGGCGGCTACGTCGTGGTGCGCGACGGCGCGGCGGTGGCCTGGATCGTGCCGACGGGTGCCGGGGCGCTGGGCCGCCACGAGGGTGCTGAGGCGCGCGCGGCCGGGCCGGACGAGGCGGGGCAGAGCGCCGCCGTCGTGCCGGTGTTCCGCGTGCTCGGCGCGCACACGGACTCGCCGGGGTTCAAGCTCAAGCCGAACCCGGCCACCGTGACGGCCGACGGCTGGGTGCAGGCCGGCGTCGAGGTGTACGGCGGCCCGCTGCTGAACTCGTGGCTGGACCGTGAGCTGCGGTTCGCCGGGCGTCTCGCCCTCGACGACGGCACGCAGGTGCTCGCCGCGACCGGGCCCGTGGGGCGCATCCCGCAGCTGGCCATCCACCTGGACCGCGAGGTCAACGAGGGGCTGACGCTGAAGCGGCAGCGGCACACGAACCCCGTCGTGGGGGCGCTCGCCCCGCGCGGCGAGGGCGCCGACGAGGCGGAGGCCGACGGTCTGGCCGCCCGCGTGCCCGGTGACGTGCTGACCGCGCTCGCGGCCGCCGCCGGCGTGGACCCGGCCACGGTGCGCGGGCACGACGTCGTGGTGGCCGACGCCCAGGCGCCCGGACTCTTCGGGCTGGCGGGCGAGTTCTTCGCGTCGGGCCGGCTGGACAACCTGAGCTCGGTGCACGCGGGCCTCGTGGCGCTCGAGGAGCTGGCGCGCGAACACGGCGGCGCCGAGGGGGCGATCGCGTACGAGGGGACCGTCGCGGACGGGGTGGCCGGTGAGGCGGCCGGCGCCCCGGTGATCCCGCTGCTCGCCGCGTTCGACCACGAGGAGCTGGGGTCGGCGTCGCGGTCCGGGGCGGCCGGTCCGCTGCTCGAGGAGGTCATGGGGCGCGTGCTCGAGGCGCTCGGCGTGGCCGGGCAGGGCCGGGCGCGGGCGATCGCGGGGTCCTGGCTGCTGTCCGCGGATGCCGGCCACCTGGTGCACCCGAACTACGCCGAGCGGCACGATCCCGTGAACCACCCGCGCGTGAACCACGGCCCGCTGCTGAAGATCAACGCCAACCAGCGCTACGCCACCGACGCGGGGGGAGAGGCCGCGTTCGCCCGCTGGTGCGGCGTGGCGGGGGTGCCGTTCCAGGAGTTCGTCTCCCACAACGACGTCCCCTGCGGCTCCACCATCGGCCCGATCTCGGCGACCCGCCTGGGCATCCGGACCGTGGACGTGGGCCTGGGCCTGCTGTCCATGCACTCGGCGCGCGAGATGTGCGGCGTGCGGGACGTGGAGCACCTGGCGGCGGCCGTGCGGGAGTTCTTCCGCGGGGTGTGAGGCTGCGCGTGGGGGGGGCGCCGCGAGCGGCGTGCGCGGGGCTGCGTCAGCCGGCGGGGCGGGGGGTCAGCCTTACATAGGTGCCGACATTGACCAAGGGCGTGCCGTTCACGACGGCACTGCCGCGGCCGTTGGCCATCACGCCGGTGCTTTGGGCCTGGGTGAGCAGGTTCGTGCTGCAGTTGCTGTACCACTGGATGCGCGGCAGGGTGATGGTGCCTGAGACGGGGGCGGGTACCGCGGTTCTCAGCGTGCTGTAGTAGCGGTAGTACTCGATGCCGTTGTCGATGTACTTGGCGCCGGAGACGTCAAGGGTGGGGTTGCTCCAGTCTTTCGTTTCACTCGTCCAGGTGAGGCCATTAGACAACTTATCCACCACGCTCTTCTGCACCAGGACGGAGGCGGTCACGTCCGTCACCGTGGAGTCGGCTCGCAGATTGGTGATCCGGTAGTAGAAGGCGCTGTTGTCCGTAGTGACGCTCAAGCGGGTCGGATTCGTGAACAGGGTCGAGGCGCAGGGCGACACCTTCGGCTCGGTCCAGGGCACCCCGGGGGCGAGGGTCAGCTGGAACACGCGGTCGATCCGCGGGGGAGGGCTGGCCGCCTCGGCGGGGGCAGCGGCGGCGGCGACGACGGTCGGCACCGCCCACGCGAGGCTGCTGGCGACTCGGCGGCGGGAGGGGACGGACTGGGACGGCTGGGGCGCTGCCGACGTGGACTCTGACATGGATGCTCCGAAACGTGAGAGGGGTGTGACACAGGATGTGTGTCCTCCTTCCAAGGTACGTCGTCGTCGACCGAGGGCAAGCCCCGGCCACCCCACGGCCCCCTAGGGGTGGCACCTCATCTGCGGAGGCGCAATGCTGGTATTCTTGACGGGATCCCCTGCGTGCCGCCGAAGAGTGCGGATGCATGCGTAAGGGGAGAACGCAGAACCTCCTGCCGCGGAGAGACCGCGGCCGCAAGCCCAGAGGAGGTGGGTTCGCATGCGTGCTTATGAGCTGATGGTGCTGATCGACCCTGAGGTCGACGAGCGCACCGTGGAGCCGACCCTGAAGAAGTACCTCGAGGTCGTCACGAACGCCGGCGGCACCGTCGACAACATCGACGTGTGGGGTCGCCGCAAGACCGCCTACGAGATCCAGAAGAAGTCCGAGGCCATCTACGTGGTCGTCAACTTCCAGTCGGAGCCGGCCGCCACCCAGGAGCTGGACCGTCTGCTGAACCTCAACGAGACGATCCTGCGCACCAAGATCATCCGTCCGGAGGAGCAGAAGATCACCGCTGAGTGATCCTCGTACCGTGTCCGGAGGGTCTGAGAGCATCGGATCAGTCCCCGACGCCCCCACCGGAACCCCGCTGAGCAGTCCCGGATCCCCGGATCCGGTCACTGACCGGCAGAACCCCCGAAGACAGGAGTGACCATGGCAGGCGAGACCGTCATCACCGTGGTCGGCAACCTCACCGCCGACCCGGAGCTGCGCTTCACCCCGAACGGCGCGGCCGTCGCGAACTTCACCGTCGCGTCCACGCCCCGCACGTTCGACCGCCAGACCAACGAGTGGAAGGACGGCGAAGCGCTGTTCCTGCGCTGCTCGGTCTGGCGCGAGGCCGCGGAGAACGTGGCGGAGTCGCTGACCAAGGGCATGCGCGTGATCGTGCAGGGCCGCCTCAGGGCGCGCTCCTACGACGACCGGGACGGCAATCGTCGCACCAGCTGGGAGCTGGACGTGGACGAGGTCGGCCCGGCGCTGCGGTTCGCCACGGCCAAGGTCACCCGCGCCCAGCGCGGCGGCGGCGGCGGTGGCTTCGGCGGCGGCCAGCAGGGGGGCGGCTTCGGCGGCGCCCCGGCCGGCGGCGGCTTCGGGGGGAACAACGACGGCGGCTTCGGCGGCGCCCAGCAGGGCGGCGGTTGGGGCGGCCAGCAGCAGGGCGGCGGCCAGGCCGCGCCGCAGGACCCCTGGTCCGGCGGCGGTGGCGGCGGATGGGACACCCCGTCCTCCAACGAGCCCCCGTTCTGATCCTGCACTGACCGGGTGCGGCCCCCACGGCCGCGACGGACACGGAACACCACGGACCTCTCCGTCCGGGCGCACGTCGCCCGGAGGGCCGCCCCGGCGGCCCATCCCACCCGCGAGCCGGCACCGCCGGGCCGCACTGCACACGGCCCCGTGTCCCGCACGGGACGCCGCGTGATCCCATCCCGCAGAACCGTTCTGCGGGCTCCAGAGAACTCTGAAGGAGCACCACGATGGCGAAGGCTGAACTCCGCAAGCCCAAACCGAAGTCCAACCCGCTCAAGGCCGCCAAGATCACCGAGATCGACTACAAGGACGTGGCCCTGCTGCGCAAGTTCATCTCCGACCGCGGGAAGATCCGTGCCCGTCGCGTGACCGGCGTGACCGTCCAGGAGCAGCGCAAGATCGCCCAGGCCGTCAAGAACGCCCGCGAGGTGGCCCTGCTGCCCTACGCCGGCGCCGGCCGCGGCTGATCGAGCGAGCGAAGGAAGGAACACCCAGATGGCAAAGCTCATCCTGACCCAGGAAGTGGCCGGTCTCGGCACCTCCGGTGACGTGGTCGAGGTCAAGAACGGGTACGCCCGCAACTACCTGCTCCCGCGCGGTTTCGCCACCGTGTGGACCAAGGGCGGGGAGAAGCAGGTCGAGTCCCTGCAGAAGGCCCGCGCGGCCCGCGCCGTGGCGAACCTGGAGGACGCGCAGGCCCAGGCCGCGCAGCTCCAGTCCGCCACCGTGAAGCTCGAGCGCACCGCCGGTGCGGAGGGCCGCCTGTTCGGCGCCGTCCAGACCGCCGACGTCGCCGAGGCGATCGAGGCCGCCGGCCTCGGCTCCGTGGACAAGCGCTCGATCACCCTGCCGGCGCACATCAAGTCCGTGGGCAACCACGAGGCCCAGGTCCGCCTGCACGAGGACGTCATCGCGACCGTCCAGCTGGTGGTCGTGGCCGCCAAGGCCAAGAAGTGATCATCCGCTTCTGAGCCCGTCGCGCACGCGACGCACCCGAGGCCCCGGTCTGCTCTTCACGAGCGGGCCGGGGCCTCGTGCCGTGGGGGAACATGGAGGTCATGCCCTCCGCCCCACCGTCCTCCGACCCCGCCGGCTCGACGGCGGCCCCGCGCCCGCCGCTGTGGACGCGCCCGTTCATCCTCGTCAGCGCCACCTACCTGTTCGTGGCGATGATCTTCTACACGCTCATGACCGCCATGGCGCTCTACGCCGTCACGTCCTTCGGCGCGTCGGACGCGGAGGCCGGCGTCGTGGTGGGGGCGTTCGTGCTGGGCGCGGTCCTCACCCGCATGACGACGACGCCCGCCACCTTCGCGTGGGGGCGGCGGCGGGTCCTGCTCGTCGCCTTGGCCTGCTACGTCCTCACGACGGCGGCGTACCTCTGGGCGGACTCCCTGGCCACGCTGACCGCGGTGCGGCTGCTCAACGGCATGTGCTTCGGCGTGGCCGGCACCGTGCTGGCCACGGCCGTGCAGCGGATCGTCCCGCCCGTGCGCCGCTCCGAGGGCACCGGCTGGTTCTCCACGTCCATGACGCTCGCGGGCGCCGTCGGGCCGATGGTGGCCCTGCAGCTGAGCACCACCCTCGGCTACGACGCCCTGTTCTGGGCGTGCATCGGCTTCACGGGCATGGCCCTGCTGATCGCACTGTTCCTGCGCGTGCCCGAGCCGCCGCTGACGGGCCGGTTCCGGCTGCACCGGGCGGACGTGTTCTCCGCGGAGGTGGCGCCGGCGGCGGGCGTGGCCCTGGCCTCCGGGTTCATGTACGGCGGCATCCTCGCGTTCATGGCCACGTTCGCGCAGCAGCAGGGCTACCCGGCGATGGTGCCGAGCCTGTTCTTCCTGCTCTTCGCCGCGGGCACCATCGTGGGCCGCGCCGTCCTGGGCGTGCTGCACGACCGGCACGGGGACAACGCCGTCGTCTACCCGATCCTCGCGGGCATGGCCGTCTCCTACGCGGTGCTGGCGCTGTGGCGGGAGCCGGCGGGCATGCTCGTGGCCGGCGCCCTGCTGGGGCTGACCTACGGGCCCGTGGTGAGCGTGTTCCAGACCATCGCGATCAAGGTGGTCCGGCCCACCGAGATCGGCGTCGCCACGGGCACGTTCTTCCTGCTCCTGGACCTCGGCACCGGCCTCGGCCCCATGGTGCTCGGCGCGGTGGTGGCCGCCGTCGGGATCCCGGTGATGTACCTGCTCTCCGGCGGGGTCGGGGTGGCGCTGCTGCTCTACTACCGGCTCGTGCACGGCGGCCGGGCCATCGCCCGCCGCCCGTCCCCGGCCTGAGCCGGGCGGCTCCGACGCGCGGACGGCGCCCCGCCGCTGCTCATGCGTCCCATCCCCCGATGTGCACGAGGGCGTCGCCGCGGTGCACCAGGGGTGCCTCGGTGCGGCCGATGACCACGCCGGTCAGCTCGGCCTTCACGTGCGCGAGGCGGCGGCCGAACGAGTTGTAGAGCGCGCCGATCCGGTCCCCGGCGCTCACGCGTTCGCCGAGGGAGACGTCCAGGTGCACGAGGCCGTCCGCGCGGGCGCGCACCCACGTGGACTGCCACACCAGGTACGGGGAGTCCTGCTCGCCGTCGACGACGTCGGGGTGCACGGCGGCGGTGTCCTCGCCGGTGGCGTCGGTCGCCTCGGGCACGTCCGTGGTCCGCTCCTCGGGGACCTCGCCGGGCAGCGGACCGGGGGCGTCGACGACGGCGTCCGGCCCGGGCTCGGTGAGCCCGACGTCCGCGGGATCCACCATGTCCAGCGCCGCGAGCACGCGCAGGACCCCGTCCACGCCGGGGGCGATCGCGTACTCGTCGAACCGCCAGGCCTCACCGGCCTCGTAGAGCAGCACACGCGCGCCGGTCTCGCGGGCCGCGGCGCGCAGGGAGCCGTCCCGCAGGCGGGCGTGGAAGAGCACGGGCGCGCCGAACGCCTCGGCGAGCGCGCGGGTCTGGGGGTCCTCCAGGTCGCAGCGGATCTGCGGCAGGTTGGAGCGGCGGTCCGCACCGGTGTGCAGGTCGATGCCCACGGTGCAGCGGCCGATCACCTCGGTCATCATCAGGTGCGCGATGCGCGAGGCCAGCGAGCCCCGGGCAGAGCCGGGGAAGGAGCGGTTCAGGTCGCGGCGGTCCGGCAGGTAGCGGTCCCCGGCCATCACGCCGAGCACGTTGACGATGGGCACGGCCAGCAGGGTGCCGCGCAGGTTTTTGGGCTGCAGCCGCTCCATGACGCGGCGGACGATCTCGACGCCGGCCACCTCGTCCCCGTGGATCGCGGCGGAGACCCACACGGTGGGCCCGTCCTCGCGGCCGTGCAGCACGTGCACGGGCAGGGTGACGTCCGCGCCGGTGACGAGCTGGGAGATCGGCAGGGACAGCTCGTGGCGGCGGCCGGCCGCCACCTCGACCCCGCCGAACGCGAAGGGGGCGCGGGCGGGGCGACGGCTCATGCGCGTCCCCGGTTCCGGCGGCGCACGCCGCGCGGCGGCTGCCCGCCCACGTACGAGGCGGCGGGGTCCACGAGGAGGCCGCCGGCGGCCAGCGCGGTGCGCCCCACGAGCATGCGGAAGCCCATCTCGTCCCGGTGGGTCAGGGTCACCTCCGCCTCGATCGTGCGGCCGGCCAGGGTCAGCGGCATCACGACGACGACGCGCTCCTGCGCCTCGCCGTTCGAGGAGCGGACCGTGCGCAGATCGGCCACCGGCAGCTCGGCCGTCCGCGCGTCCGCGGCCGAGGTCTGCCACGGGTGCACCTCGAACCGGACCCACGCGGCGCCGTCGCGGGTGAACCGCTCGATGCCGAAGGCGTGGAGCGCCGAGGTGCGGGCGCCGGTGTCGATCTTGGCCTTGATCCAGGGGGTGTGGGCGGCGGGCAGGCCGACCCATTCGCGCCAGCCCACCAGACCCGGGCGAGCGGCGCCGTCGTCGGTGGGGGGCACGCCGTGGGGGGCCGGGGCCGTGTGCTTAGATTCAGACACGCCCCTCATCCTCCCAGGAAAGCGGTCATGAAGCTCGCCATCCTCTCCCGTTCCCTGCGCGCCTACTCGACGCAGCGCCTCAAGACCGCGGCGCTCGAGCGCGGCCACCAGGTGAAGGTCCTGGACACCCTGCGCTTCGGCATCGACCTCAGCTCGAACGAACCCGATCTGATGTTCCGCGGCCGCCCCCTCTCCGGCTACGACGCCGTGCTGCCGCGCATCGGCAACTCGGTGACCTACTTCGGCACCGCCGTGGTGCGCCAGTTCGAGCAGATGGACGTCTACACGCCCAACACGGCCGCCGGGATCATGAACTCGCGGGACAAGCTGCGGGCCACCCAGATCCTCTCCCGCCACGAGATCGACATGCCCGCCACCGTGTTCGTGCGCAACCGCGGCGAGGTCTCCACAGCGATCGACATGGTGGGCGGGGCGCCCGTGGTGATCAAGCTGCTCGAGGGCACCCAGGGCATCGGCGTGATCCTGGCGCCGACCAAGAAGGTGGCCGAGGCGATCATCGAGACGCTGCACGGCACCAACCAGCAGGTGCTCATCCAGCGGTTCGTGGAGGAGTCCAAGGGCACGGACATCCGCGCGCTCGTGGTGGGGGACCGCGTGGTGGCCGCGATGCGCCGCCGGGCCCAGGGGGACGAGTTCCGCTCCAACGTGCACCGCGGCGGCACCGTGGAGCGCGTCGAGCTCTCGCCCGAGTACGCGGAGACCGCCGTGCGGGCGGCCCACATCATGGGCCTGCGCGTGGCCGGCGTGGACATGCTCGAGGGCGAGCACGGTCCGCTGGTCATGGAGGTGAACTCCTCGCCGGGGCTGCAGGGCATCGAGGCCGCCACGGACCTGGACGTGGCCGGCGCGATCATCGACTACGTGGCGGACCAGGCCGGCTTCCCGGACATCGACGTGCGCCAGCGCCTGGCCGTGTCCACCGGGTACGGCGTCGGTGAGATCACCGTGCACGCCGGCTCCGGCTGGGTGGGCCAGTCCATCGAGGACTCCGGGCTGCTCGCGAAGGACCTGCAGGTGCTCACCCTGCACCGCGGCACCTGCGTGTTCCCCAACCCCGCGGACACCAAGGTCCTCGAGGAGGGCGACCGGCTGCTCTGCTTCGGCAAGACCGAGAACATGCGCGCCCTCATCCCCGCCCGCGCCCGCCGCCCCAAGCGCGTGCGGAGGCTGCCGGCCACCCCGATCCTCGCGTCCGTCGCCGAGGAGGCCCCGGCGCCCGAGGCGCCCGCCGACGACGCCTGAGCCCGGGCGCGGGGCTCAGCGGGCCGGGGCGAACGCGCCGATGCCCGTGAGGTGCCGACCGAGCGTGAGCTGGTGGACCTCGTCCGTGCCCTCGTAGGTGCGCACGGACTCGAGGTTGTTCGCGTGCCGCAGCGGCGAGTGCTCCAGGGTGATGCCGTTGCCGCCGAGCATCTCGCGGGCCTCCCGCGCGATGCCGATGGCCACGCGGCAGTTGTCCAGCTTGCCGGCGGAGATCATGGCGGGGGTGAGCGGGCCGGCGTCCTTGGCGCGGCCGATCTGGTGCGCCAGCAGGTAGCCCTTGCCGATGGCCACGGCCATGTCCGCGAGCTTGGCCTGCGTCAGCTGGTGGGAGGCCAGCGGCACCCCGAACTGCTGCCGCTCCATCGCATAGTCGAGGACGGCGTCGAAGGAGTCGCGGGCCGCACCCATCGCACCCCAGATGATCCCGTAGCGGGCCTCGTTGAGGCACTGGAAGGGGCCCTTGAGCCCGACGGCGGAGTCGGCCGGCAGCATCGCGGAGGCGGGCAGGCGCACGCCGTCGAGGTGGATCTCGCACTGCACCGAGGCCCGCATGGACAGCTTCTGGGTGATCGCCTCGGCACGGAAGCCGGGGGTGTCCGTGGGGACCACGAAGCCGCGCACCCCGCGCCCGTCGCCGGGCTCGCCGGTCTGCGCCCAGATGATCGCGACGTCGGCCAGCGTGGCCAGCCCGATCCACCGCTTGACCCCGTCGAGCACCCAGTCGCCGCCGGGCTCCTGGCGGGCCGTCGTCGTCATGGAGGCCGGGTCCGAGCCGGCGCCCGGCTCGGTGAGGCCGAAGCAGCCGACCGCCTCGCCGGCGGTCATGCGCGGCAGCCACTGCGCCTTCTGCTCCTCGGAGCCGTGCTTGTGGATCGCGCCCATCGCGAGCGAGCCCTGCACGGAGACGAAGGTGCGCAGGCCGGAGTCGCCGGCCTCGAGCTCCTGCGCGGCGAGGCCGTACTCCACCGCCGAGCGGCCGGGCATGCCGTGGCCCTCGTAGGGCATGCCGAGCACGCCGAGACGGCCCAGCTCGGGGACGATCTCGCGCGGGAACACGGCGTCGTCGTACCAGCGGGCGATGTGCCGGCGGATGTGCTCGTCCACGAAGCCGCGCACCTGCAGCGCGACGGCCTTCTCCTCGGCGGAGAACAGGGAGTCCAGGCCGACGACGTCGGCGCGGCCGAGGAACGAGTCGGCTTCGGCGTGGAACGGGGTGGTCATGGCGGGGGTCCTCTCTGCGGGGTGGTCAGCGGGCGTCGAGCCAGGTGTTGACGGCCGCCGTGTCCGCGCCGAGCGCGGGCGGCGCGTGGCGCGGGTGCGCGACGGGCGGGTCCCACTGCACCGGGTGGCGGAACTGCCGGCCGGCGGGGGCGCCGGAGCGGTCCTGGACCTCGACGGTCGGCTCGAGGCCGAGGGACTCGGCCAGCTCGACGCCCTCGGCGACGGTGGACACGAGGCCGACCGGGAGCCGTTCGGTCTGCAGCACGTCCCGCCAGTGGGCGGCCGTCTCGGCCGAGAGCGCGTCCTCCAGGGCGGTGCGCAGCTCCTCGCGGTGCTCGACCCGGTCCGTGTTCGTGGTGAAGCGCGGATCTTCGGCGAGCTCGGGGACGCCGAGGGCCGCGGCGAAGGTGCGGAACTGCGCGTCGTTGCCGATGGCGACGGCGAGCGGCGCGTCCCGGCACGCCAGCAGCTGATAGGGGGTGATCGAGGGGTGGTCGTTGCCCATCCGCCGCGGGACGACGTCGGCGCCGAGCCAGGCCTGGCCCTGGTTGGCGAGCGCCCCCTGCAGCGAGGAGAGCAGGTTCAGCCGCAGGTGGGCGCCCTCTCCGGTGCGCTCGCGGCGCAGCAGGGCGGCGAGCACGCCGGCGGTGAGGTCCTTGGCCGTGAGCACGTCCACGAGGGCGACGCCCGCCTTCATCGGGGCGTCCGGTTCGCCGGTGATGCTCATGAGCCCGCCCGCGGCCTGGACGATGAAGTCGTAGCCGGGCAGGTCCCGGCCCTCGCGGTCGCCGAAGCCGGAGACGGCGGCGTAGACCACGGACGGGTTCTGCCGCGCGACGTCGTCGTAGCCCAGGCCGAGGCGCTCCATGGTGCCGGGCTTGAGGTTGTGGACCACGACGTCGGCCCGGGCGGCCAGGGCGGCGGCCCGCCGCTGATCCTCGGGGTCCTTCAGATCCCAGCCGACCGACTCCTTGTTGCGGTTCACGGACTCGAAGTAGGTGGCGCCCGTCGCCGAGCGGGGCGGAGCCCAGCCGCGGGTGTCGTCGCCGCGCACGGGGTGCTCCACCTTGATGACGCGCGCCCCGAGGTCCGCCAGCGTCATGGTGGCGAGCGGGCCGGCGAGGACGCGGGAGAAGTCGGCGACGAGGACGCCGTCGAGGGGGAGCGAGGCCGGGGAGGGGGCGGTGGTGGCCGGGGGCACGGCGGGCTCCTCACTGTGGCGGACGACACGATGATGCATCCCACCCAAGCACCGTGCTTTCATTCCGTCCAATGACTCTTGGGCGGCCCACTGATGCGCGGGAGTCATCGGTGCGGGGCGGCCCGGGGCGGCCGGGAGAGGTGGGCACGGGGAGGACCCGGGGCCGCGGGCAGAGGCTGTCAACTCCGCCGTCCCCAGATCCGGGCATCTTGTCCACAGGAGTTGTCCACAGATGTGGAGGGTGTGGACGACGGTGTGGATAGGCGTGTACCAGGCGGTGTGATGAGGGCGCAAACGGGGGTGCTGTCAAGTCCGGCGGGCGGGTCGAAAGGGGAGTGGAGAATCTTCCTCCACAGCTCTGGGGATCGCATCGTCCCAGGTCAGAGCCGGATTCTGGGACTGGCCGAGCGGTTGTCCCCAGCGCGGTCCCCAGGCGATCCACACGACACGCCGCCGAATCCACACGTTGCCCACAAGGCCTGTGGGAAACGCGGTTGCCCAGCCTCCACGGCGCGCGTAGTGTCGCGTGGTATCCCCAACGCGAGGGCGGGTATTGGCCGCAGGTGACCACTGACAGGCGCGCATCCGCTCGGACCGTCGCCCCGGGGACCGTCGCACCGTCCGCCTGCAGGAGGGTGCGGCGGCACGGGCGGTGACAACAGAGGAATCAGGGCCGGGAAGACCGGCGAGGGCCGCCGTCGTGCGGGCTGTGGGAAGGGAGTCTCCGGACGTTGACTGAGAACTACGGAGACTCGGGCTCCTACGACGGCGGCCGTTCCTCTGAACGCTTCCTGCCGCCCCAGGACCTGGAGGCGGAGCGCTCGGTGCTGGGCGGCATGATGCTCTCCAAGGACGCGATCGCGGACGTGGTGGAGCTGCTGCGCGGCCACGACTTCTACCGGCCCAGCCACGAGATGATCTACGAGGCGATCATCGACCTCTACGGCCGCGGTGAGCCCGCGGACGCCGTCACCGTGGCGGACCTGCTGAACAAGCGCCAGGAGCTCAGCCGCGTGGGCGGCCCCGCCGTGCTGCACGAGCTGATCCAGTCCGTGCCCACCGCCGCCAACGCGAGCTTCTACGCGGAGATCGTGGCGGAGAAAGCCGTCCTGCGGCGTCTCGTGACCGCCGGCACCAAGATCACCCAGCTGGGGTATCAGGGCGACGGCGAGGTCGAGGAGATCGTCAACGAGGCGCAGTCCGAGATCTACAAGGTGGCGGAGAACCGTCAGTCCGAGGACTACGTGCGCCTCGCGGAGATCATGGAGCACGCCGTCGACGAGATCGAGGCGGCCGGCAACCAGGGGGAGGGCCTGACGGGCGTCCCCACCGACTTCTACGACTTCGACGAGCTGACGCAGGGCCTGCACGGCGGGCAGATGATCGTGATCGCGGCGCGCCCCGCCGTCGGCAAGTCCACGCTCGCGCTCGACTTCGCGCGAGCCGCGGCCATCCACCACAACATGGCCACCGTGTTCTTCAGCCTCGAGATGGGCAAGAACGAGATCGCCATGAGGCTCTTGAGCGCCGAGGCGACGATCGCGCTGCAGGACCTGCGCAAGGGCACCATCCGGGACGACCAGTGGTCCAAGATCGCGGCAACCGTGGGGCGACTGAACGAGGCGCCGTTCTTCATCGACGACTCCCCGAACATGACCATGATGGAGATCCGCGCCAAGTGCCGGCGGCTCAAGCAGAAGAACAACCTCAAGATGGTGGTGCTCGACTACCTGCAGCTCATGAGCTCGGGCAAGAAGGTCGAGTCCCGTCAGCAGGAGGTAGCCGAGTTCTCCCGTGCCCTCAAGCTGCTGGCCAAGGAGCTCGACGTGCCGGTGATCGCGTTGAGCCAGTTGAACCGTGGGTCCGAGCAGCGCACGGACAAGCGGCCGCAGGTGTCCGACCTGCGCGAGTCGGGCTCGATCGAGCAGGACGCGGACATGGTGATCCTGCTGCACCGCGAGGACGTGTACGACAAGGAGTCCCCCCGCGCCGGCGAGGCGGACCTGATCGTGGCCAAGCACAGGAACGGGCCCACGAAGACCATTGTGGTGGGGTTCCAGGGGCACTATTCGCGGTTCTCGAACCTGGCGAGTGATGCGGGTGGTGGCCCGGGTGGGTTCTGACGGCCGTCACTGACGCCAAACCGCCCCGTCAGTGAGTGCAGAGAGCCTGTCACTCACTCGAGTGAGGCACTCACTGTGTCGACTGACGGCATCAGTGACGTGCATCGTTCTTCAGGGCACGAGGTCGAGCGTCAACCGGGGTCTGGTCTGGCGCATGCATTCCCACAGGTCGACGCAGCGGGTCTCCAGAGCGGCACAGGCGTCAGGGATTTTCACGCGCTTGCGCGCCTGAGGGGCGGGCACCTCGAAGGTGACCACGGTGGCGTCCATGCATGCAGCCTGCGCCACCAACAGCAGATCGGCGCTGTCATCCAGAAACTCGTCCTGCGCGGCCTGTTGATACGCGGGCTGACGGGTCAGGGTCCACTGGGCCAACTCGCCGATGCGCTGGGGCACCTCTGACGTGGGTGGGAGGAAGAGCTGCGGATGGTTTGACGCCCAGGTGGCGAGTTCATCCCCGCCCCGGCATAGCTCCTGCCGCACGGCCTCCACGCTGGCGACCCAGCCTGCCGCATGAGCGCGCTCCAGCCACGTCCAGAACCCCGGGGCGAGATCGAACCCGTAGTAACTGTTCTTCGGCGTGATGAAGGTGTTGGCGTCGAGCAGGAACATCATGCGGCGGCCATCTTCTGAGCCAGGGTGTCCATAACCTCACGCTTGTGGGTTCCGAGCAGGCGGAACGCGTCCCGGTAGCTGGTTCCGCCTTCCCGGGCGCTGGCCACCACGGCAGTGGTGAACGGGACGCCGAGGCGGTAGCGGGCGGTGCGGTAATAATCGCCCCCTCCGCCCTTCGGCGCCGGGGTCTGGGGGTGAGGGATGCGGGCCAGCGCTGCGAGCTGCGCGTCGGCGGCCGCAGGGGTGATCAGTCCGCAGGTCTTCATCCGGAGAACCACGACGGCGCGGCTCACCTGGCAGCGTTTGGCCACATCGGCGACCACCTCGTCGAACTCCGTGCTGAGTCGCTCCTGCTGCTGCTCCAGCACGACGCGGGGCACCAGGGCTGCGGCGGCCACCCGGTTGCACCAGGCCTCCTCGTAGGGTGCGTGGCGTCCGGGGCGGGCATCAGACAGCGCACTGTGTCCGAGGAGCAGGTGAGCGGTCTCGTGGAGGAGGGTGAAGTGCTGGGCGGTCTTGGCCTCGGTTCCGTTGACGAAGATCAGTGGAGCGAGGTCGTCGGCCAGGGCGAAGCCCCTGAACTCGTCCGGGTTCAGGGGCCTTCGGGTCTCATTGCCGACGTAGCCGCTGATCATCACCAGCACCCCCGCCTCTTCCAAGGCGCCCACGAGCGCGCTGCGGAAGGCGTCACCGGCGCCGGACAGGGCGTCCAAGTGGAGGATCTCCCGGAGGCGTGTTCCGGCATCCTCTGTATCGTTCTGGAGCGTGGCGCTGCCCACGAGGGGCACGGGGCTGGCGCCAATGGCGAGCATGTGGTCCCGGTACCAGTCCTGGCGGAGCTGGCACTCCCGCAGGACGTCCACCAGCTCGGCGGAGGGGTGATCCACGCCCTGGCTGCCCGGCGTGCGCATGTCAGGGATGGGGATGGGTGCCGGCGCCGGGGGAGCGCTGAGGAACAGCATGCCGAAGGGCACATGGACCTTCTGCCCGAACCGTTCCAGCTGCTTCATGGTGGGCTTCTTCGTCCGGCTGAGCCAGGCCTCGAGGTCGGGGTGTGCGGTAGTAGCGCTGGCCAGGTCGATGCCCCCACGTTCGAGGGCCCAGCGCAGGACGGCCGGCTCGACGTCGACGCGCACCGTGGGCATGGACCGCCTCCTCCCTGGGCCGGGGCGACTTTGTGTCGCCCTGTGCTCAGCCTAGTCGGGCGTGTCAACTTGTCTGTGTAAGCGGGGTGGTCACAGGTAGGGGTTGATCCGGTCGGGGTAGGCCGCGGCGAGCTGGGCGAGGGCCTGCTTC
>NZ_QNRG01000019.1:0-31191 GCF_003315015.1 Micrococcus sp. KT16
TACCTAACCCCAGCCGAGTACGCTCGGCAGTGCACCCATCAAATGGAAACCGGCGACTCACAGAACGTCCGGACCGAATGAAGGGGGCGGCTCACACCCATCAAATGGAAACCGACGACTCACAGAACGTCCGGACCGAATGAAGGGGGCGGCTCAGTCAAGCCGATGATAACTGGAGGACGGATCCCGAGTATGTCTCGATATGCCCCTTGCTTAACTTCCGGGTTCATCGGTCGGGTCCGGCGCGTCGTACCACGGCATGGGGCTACCAGAGATGCGGAACGGTCTAGAGCGAACGGCACGTCAGGCCGATGGGACCGTGGCACTACACATACTTAGCTAGGAAAGACCGGCTAATTCTTTGGTTCGACACCCCACGACCATCGCGACCGTTTTCACAAGTCGACGAGCCTGAACGTAGATTCCACAACGCCCAAGCGTAATTGACTATTCTTCTGGCAGGTAGTCAATACTTGCGATTCTCACTTCGATACCGCGGGCTTCCAGCTCGTCGAATACTCTGACCAGTGAGACCTTACTAAAGCTGAAGAGGTCGTCCGCTGTAAGTGATTCGCCTATGCGTTTCGAGCGAATGGCGTACACGACCTTTCGTGGTTTCGCGCCAATCAGATCCTCATTGCCGCCGCGCTGCTGGACCCGGCTGCGCAGTTGCTTGCGTGCCTCTTCGTCGTACTGCAGTGCATGGGCGGAGTTGCCGCCTTGGGCGAAGAGGTGACTCAGCGGCGCGGAGGAGGAAGCCGACTTTACGTGCACGTACACATCGTTCGTCGTAATGAGGTCACTCGGCTCGAAGCCCCGCTTATTCTGAGTTGTCTGCACGAGCTTCCGATCCATCAACACCGCGCCGAGCGCCTGCGCAGCCTTACGATTATAAGCCTCCTCGTCATCAGGCGCATACCAAGCTGGCATGGCCACGCCAGCCTGTTTCGCAAAGATGTTCCTAACGTGGTCGTCGAGCTGCTTCGCGTAGTCAAGGTCCATCGCATACCACTGCCCGTTATGCAGGAAGTAGCGACGCCCAGACTCTTCCTTCTCAAAGGCCACCCACTTTCGAAGCGGGATATCACTACTTACGGGCTCCTCGCCCTCCGCGTCACCGAACAGCTGGATTTTAATGGTATCCATGAACGAAATTTCGCGGTCTTTCATCAAGTCGATGATCAGTGCCGCAGTAGGTAGGCCGGCGCGCAGAGCGGTGCCTCCGCCTCGTTTTACTCGGAACGCTTCGGGCGGCTTATTCTCGCTTAGGTGTTCATGGGGCCACGTAACGGCGATCTTAGATACGTCGGGGGACTTCTTTAGCTCGGCTCGAAGGTGCTCTTCCAGCTTGTCATGTAACGAGGTTTTCTTCTTAACCGGTACGAGCTGCTCAAGCACTTGCAGCTCTGCGCGAGGCTTTTGAGAGAGCAGGGCCTCGAGCACCTTAAGATCCGAAACCAGCTCTGTGGGGGTGAGTCCGAGTGGCACCGAGAGGGCGTCCGCCCCTCTCACGCGAAACGGCTTGTCGATGGTAAGACCCTTGATCTCGGCCTTTCCAACGACTCGAGTGACCAGCTCACCGAAACCACCGATGCCGAATCCAGTCAGTCCTGCACCTGCGGGAATGGACGACCGATCGATCTTTGCCCTCTCGTCAAGTACTGTCCGAGTCAGGGAGCTCAGCAGGTCCGGATCAACGGATCTCAGCGCGAGTCTCTGTCCGAACGCGCCGTCGACGTGACTCTGATCCAAAAGCAGCCAACCCATACCCCAACACAATCCCCAGGTAGGCGTATCAGCTTCATCATTCGCGCGAAGCAAGAGAACGCCTGCTGCCGTTGTGTTGGTTGTTTCCACTGTCACGCCAGTGAGTTGGTGGACGCGACTTGCCCACTTCACGGGGCCATCGGCCCCTACATGGCCATATACGAGGAGGGCGTCACGATCCGCCACCTTGCAGGGCTCGGTGACGACGGAGCGTTCATCGCGGTACTTCTTCTTGACAGCATGTTCGAGCTTGGCGGTATGCCTCAATCTGTACAGGGTCGTAGATTGAGCATTCATTTTCCGGCGGGCCATGCTGTCTCCTTCGCGCGCATCTAACAGCCACCAGACTAAGTGAGCTCCACCCGACCATGCCATAAAGGCACGCAGGACGTCGGCTGGATCGGATAGCTGAATCCTTGAACTACTTCGTCGCGTAGAACGTCACCGCTGAGCTCGCCGCAACGTTCAGCGAGTCCACGCCATGCATCATCGGAATCGTCACGCGCCGATCAAGCAGTCTGTCGGTCTGCGGCGTCAGCCCATGCCCCTCACTGCCGAATACTAGTGCGAGATTGTCGTGGTCCTCGGCGACCAACTCATCGAGCGTGATTGCGCCCTCCCCCAGTGTCATGCCCGCCACGACATATCCAGCGTCCTTAAGCACCTGGATGCTGGCAGGCCAGTCATCAACGCGAGTCCACGGCACTTGGAAGACCGTACCCATCGACACACGGACAGACCGCCGGTACAACGGATCAGCACACGTCGGCGTCACCAGGATCGCGTCGACACCCAGTGCCGCAGCTGATCTAAAACATGCCCCAACGTTCGTATGATCCACCAAGCCCTCAAGCACAGCGATCCGCGAGCGGCGCTTCGTACTCGAGACAGAACGATCGTGTCGGCCCCCTGGACTCTCGCCAGGAACTCCCGTCCTACGCCGCTCCTCACCACTGGACACGCGAGAGTTGAGCTCGAACGTATCGTCGACCTCGCTTTTTGCTACCTTGGGCTGCCAAGGTCGGCTGGTATCCGAGGAACGTTCGCCAGCCTGCGGTGGTTTGGAACACTCCACGTTCGTGTGGTCCACGACGTCCTCGGCGATGAGCACGCGCCGGGCGTCCGCGAGGACGTCGGCGAGCGGCCGGGGTGCGGGGCGGTCCATCGCGGCCAGGGCGCCGCGGTGCAGGTGGAACCCGGTGAGGGCCTCGAGCACGTCGTCGGGTCCGGTGAAGACCGGGACGTCCGGATGGGCGGCGAGCACGTCCGCGAAGGACCGGCGGTAGCGGTCCCCCAGCAGGAAGGAGCGCGGGGTGTGTCCGGCGTCCAGCGCGCGGCGGACCACTTGGGATGACTCGGCGAGGAAGACGCCGTGCTCCGCGTCGACGCGACGGCGCAGGGCCGCGTCCGTCATGGTCGTGTAGGGGGCCAGGCGGGGGTCGGCGAGGTCCTCGATCCGCTCCAGGCGCACCTCGCGGGTCCCGCCCTCACCCACCCGAGACCTGCCGCATCACCATGACCACCAGCCCGACCAGGCCCACGATCACGATGGTGACGCGCAGGGCCGTCGGTGAGATGCGCCGGCCGATCCGCGCGCCCACGAGCCCGCCCACGAGCGAGGAGAGCGCGATCAACAGGACGGCCCGCCAATCGATGCGGTCGAAGGCGAAGACCAGGTAGAACGCGGCGGCGGTGAGGTTGACCACCAGCGACAGCCACGTCTTCACCGCGTTGGCGTGCACGAGGGTGCCGCCCACCAGCAGCACGCCGAAGATCGCCATGAGCATGACGCCCTGGGCGGCCACGAAGTAGCCGCCGTAGATGCCGGTCAGGAACACGAGCGTCCACAGCGTCGGGGTCACGGGGCCCACCGGCACGGGAGAGTCCGCGCCGGGGGTCGGCCCCTGGTCCTCCGCCCGACGCCGGACCCACCGCTGGATGCGCGGCTGCAGGACGACAACCGTCAGGGCCACCACGAGCAGCACCGGCGCGACGTAGCCGAACACGGCCGGGGGCAGCGTGGTGAGCAGGGCGGCGCCGATGATCGCGCCGAGCAGGGACGCGACGGTCAGCTTCGGCAGGAGCACCCGGGACTGGGCCAGCTCGCGACGGTAGCCGTACGTGCCGGAGAAGCCCGAGGCCACCAGGCCCATCGCGTTGGAGACCTGCGCCGTCACGGGCGGGAAGCCGACCGCCACGAGCGTGGGGAAGGTGACGAGCGTGCCCGAGCCGATCACGGAGTTGATCGTGCCGGCCCAGAACCCCGCGAGCAGCACGATCAGGACCTGCCACAGCTCCATGCCCAGCAGCTGCGCGGTCAGCAGCCCCGTCACCGGGCCACGGCGGTGTACCGACCGCCGGTGCGGGTCACCTTCAGGTCCGTGCCGAATGCCGCGGAGAGGTGCTCCTCGGTGAGCGTCGACTCGATGGGCCCGGCCGCCACGACGCCGCCGGCCCGCAGCAGCAGCGCATGCGTGAAGCCCGGGGGCACCTCCTCGAGGTGGTGCGTGACGAGGACCAGCGCGGGCGCGTCCTCGTCCGTGGCGAGCGCCGTCAGCTGGCGCACGAGGTCCTCACGCCCGGCGAGGTCCAGGCCCGCGGCGGGCTCGTCCAGCAGGAGCAGCTCGGGGTCGGTCATCAGGGCGCGGGCGATGAGCACGCGCTTGCGCTCGCCCTCGGAGAGGGTGCCGAACGCGCGGTGCGCGAGGCGGGAGAGCCCCCAGGTCGCCACGAGGCCGAGCGCGCGGGCGCGATCCTCCGTCTCGTACCGCTCGCGCCACGTGCCGGTGATCCCGTAGGAGGCGGTGACGACGGCGTCCTGCACGGTCTCGTTCGCGGGCACCTGGGCGGCGAGCTGGGCGGAGGAGAGGCCGATGCGCGGGCGCAGCTCGAACACGTCGACGGCGCCGAGCACCTCGTCCAGCACGCCGACGTCGCCGGCGGTCGGGTGCAGGCGGGCCGCGGCCAGCTGGAGCAGCGTCGACTTGCCCGCGCCGTTCGGGCCCATCACGATCCACCGCTGCCCCGCGCGGACCGTCCAGTCCAGGGGGCCGAGGATGTCGGTGGTGCCGCGGCGCACGCGCACGCGGCGCATCTGCAGCACGGCGTCCTCATCCGGGAGGAACCAGTCGTCGGGAGGCGCGGGGGTGGTCATGGGGGCCAGCCTAGTCCGGCCGGCCGGTGCGTCGCCGATGCGACGCACGCCCGGCCGCGCCCACACCCCCGCCTAGGATGCCGCGCATGAGCACCCTGCGTCGCCTCGTCGTCACCGCCGACCCCGCCCTCCTCGTCACGGACGCGCCCCCGGTCGGCGTGCCGGACGACGCCGAACGGCTCATCGACGACGGCCTGCTGGGCTGGCGCTTCGCCGCGGACGAGTGGGCGGCGGCCCCGGAGCCGAGCTCCGGGTGGGACGTGCTCACGCTGCCGGCGGCGGTCGCCGCCGCGCCGGTGCCCCTCGTGGTGACGGACGTGGACTCCACGCTGATCCGGCAGGAGGTCATCGAGCTGCTCGCCGCCCACGCCGGCCGCGAGGCCGAGGTCGCCGAGGTGACGGAGCGGGCGATGCGCGGTGAGCTCGACTTCGCCGCCTCGCTGCACGCGCGCGTCGAGGCGCTCGCGGGGCTGCCCGTGGGCGTCGTGGCGGATGTGGTGCGGGCCATCCGGCCCACCGACGGAGCCCTCGCGCTGATCGAGGCCGTCACCGCGGCCGGCGGCCGGGTGTGCGCGGTCTCCGGTGGCTTCACCCAGGTGCTCGCCCCGCTGGCCGAGGCGTGGGGCGTGCACGCCTACTGCGCCAACGAGCTCGAGGTGCGGGACGGGCACTTGACCGGGAGGGTGCTCGGCGACGTCGTGGACCGCGCGGCGAAGGCCGCCATGCTGCGCGCCTGGGCCGAGGACGCAGGGCTCACCCCCGAGCAGGCCGTCGGCGTGGGCGACGGCGCCAACGACATCGACCTGCTCGAGGCGGCCGGCTGCGGCGTGGCGCTGTGCGCAAAGCCGATCCTCCGGGAGCACGCGGACGTCGTCGTCGACGTGCCCTCCTTCACCCCCCTGCGGTGGCTCCTGGGTCTCTGAGGCGCCCGCGCCCGGAGGTCACGAGGGCCGGATCCCACGGATCCGGCCCACGTCGTCAGGGGTGTGGTGCGGTTCAGTCCTGCCCGAGGAAGTCCTCGGCGCCGCCCACGAGCTCGGTGTGGCCGACCTCGAGGTCGTCGCGGCCCACGAGGGAGGCGATCTCGGCGGCGAACTCCTCCACCGAGTAGAGCTTTCCGGCGGCCTCGCGGCGGGCCTCGATGGCACCGGGCTCGGCGCGGTCGAGCAGGGTGGCGGTGATGGTGCCCTCGATCATGTCGCCGGAGACCACCACGAAGCCCACGCCCTTCTCGGTGAACGCGGGGATGCGCTCGCGCAGGGCGTCCTCGCCGGCGCGCTTGGAGCGGGCCACGGGCTCGTAGGAGTCCATCGTGGCGACCTCGTCGATGAAGTGCGCCTGGTGGGAGGTCACGAACACGATCTGCCCGCCGGCGCCCATGCGCTCGAGCGCGGCGTCGGCCAGCGCGGCCTGGGCGTCACGGTTGAGCTTCAGGGCGTAGTCCTCGCCGAACTGGGACTCCATGCCGCCCGAGGCGTTGAGCACGAGCACGTCGAGCGAGCCGAAGTGCTCCACGGCAGCGTCCAGCAGCGCGGCCCGGTCCTCGGCGACGGTCACGTCGCCGCCCACGGCCACGGCGCGGCCGCCGGCCTCCTCGATCTTCTGCACCACCTTGTTCGCGCGCGGCGCCTTCTGGCGGTAGTTCACCACGACGCCCGCGCCGCGGGCGGCCAGCAGCTCGGCGGTGGCGGCTCCGATGCCGCGGGAGGAGCCGGTGACGACGACGCCGCGTCCGGCCAGGTCCTGCTCGGTCATGTTCTGTGCTTCCTGTCTGCTCAGCGGTCGGTGGTCGTCAGTGGCCCATGCCCAGGCCGCCGTCCACGGGGATCACGGCCCCGGAGATGTACGCGGCCTCGTCCGAGGCCAGCCAGCGCACGACGTCGGCCACCTCCTCCGGGGCGGCGAAGCGGCCGGCCGGGATGGACTTCTTGTATTGGGCCTTGAGCTCGTCGTCGAGGGACTGCGTCATCTCGGTGTCGATGTAGCCGGGGGCCACGACGTTCGCGGTCACGCCGCGCGCGCCGAGCTCGCGCGTGATCGAGCGGGCCATCCCGACGAGGCCGGACTTGGAGGCGGCGTAGTTGACCTGGCCGGGCGAGCCGAGCAGGCCCACCACGGAGGAGACCAGGACGATGCGACCGCGCTTCAGGCGCATCATGCCCTTGGTGGCACGCTGCACCACGCGGAAGGCGCCGGTGAGGTTGGTGTCGATCACCGAGGTGAAGTCGTCCTCGGACATGCGCAGCAGCAGCTGGTCGCGGGTGATGCCCGCGTTGGCCACGAGCACCTCGACCGGGCCGTGGGCCTCCTCGACCTCGCGGAAGGCCGCGTCCACGGAGGCCGCGTCCGTCACGTCGGCCCGGACCGCGAGGACCCCCTCCGGCCCCTCCCCAGAGCGGGAGGTGATGGCCACCCGGTCGCCGTTCGCGGCGAACGCCCGGGCGATGGCCAGGCCGATGCCGCGATTGCCCCCCGTGACGAGGACGCTGCGGCCGGCGGCCTGCGCGTCCGCTGCGGGCGTGGTGGTCTGATCGGCCATGGGAACACCTTCCGGACGGGACGGGACTAGACTGGAGCACCGGCGCGGCGCCGTCGACGCCGTCCTGCGGGACGCCGCCGAGGGCGGGCGCGCCGGCATGTGAACCACCACTCTACGTCCGCGGCCGCGCGGGGGCCCTCCGCAGGGCGCGACGTGCCAGGAGGATGCGCCATGACCAGCTCCGCCGCCGGCTCCCGAGCCGGCCGTCCCGCCCGCGCCGGGCGCGGGGCGACACCGGAGGTCCAGGGGGTCACCACCGCCGCCGCCGGCCGCAGCGCGGACCGGGAGGCGCGCATGAGGGTCTACCTGGTCCAGATGCTGGTCCGCACCGCCTGCTTCGTCGCCGCGCTCTTCGCCCACGGCTGGTGGCAGCTCGGGTTCATCCTCGGCGCGGTCGTGCTGCCCTACGTCGCCGTCGTGCGCGTGAACAACACCGGCCCCCAGCAGGCCGGCACCCTGCGGGCCGTGCCCGCCCAGGGACCGGCCCTGGCGCCCCGCCCCGACGACACGGCGGCGCCCGAGCCGGTCGTGCTCACCGGCGACCTCGTGGACGACCCGCGCGACCGTGCGCCCCGGGCGCTGGGCCGAGGGTCCTCGTCCGCCGGCGGTCCCGGCCTGCCCGGACGGGGCGCCGCGTGATCGGCGCGGTCCCGGGCGAGCCGGGCATGGACCTGCTGGGCGCCCTCGCGTCCGGCCGCCTCGACCCCGCCGCCGGTGCCTCCACCGCCCGATCCCCGCACGCCGCCGCGGACGGGCCCGAGCGGCCGGTCTGCTCGCGTCGCGGCTGCACCGCGGAGGCCGCCTGGGCCCTGGAATGGAACAACCCGCGCGTCCACGCCCCGGACCGGGTGAAGACCTGGCTGGCCTGCGCGGACCATCGGTCCTTCCTGGACGACTTCCTGAGCGCCCGCGGCTTCCTGCGGCGCTCCCGCCCGCTCGACCCGCCCGCCACGGAGGCGCCCGAGGTCGACACGCCCGAGACCCCGCAGGAGCCCCCGCGCCCATGAGCACCCCCGCCCCCATGACGGCCCCGACCGCCCGCGACGCCCAACGCCTGCCTCCCCTGCGCTTCGGCTTCCTCGCCACCGGCCCGTGGATCCTCGGCTTCGTGGTGTGCGTCCTCTTCGCCTTCCTGTGCCACGCGCTCGCCCAGTGGCAGTGGGACCGCCGCGTGGAGGTCCAGCACCGCGTCAACCGCGTCCTGGAGAACTACGACGACGACCCGGTCCCGTTCGCCGCGGCCTCCCGGCTGTTCACCGCGTTCCAGACCGAGGATGAGTGGACCCCCGTGACACTGACCGGCGAGTACCTCGTCGACGAGACGCTCATCGTCCGCAACCGTCCCCGCGCCGGCCAGCCCGGCTACGAGGTGCTCGTGCCGTTCCGGACGGACGAGGGCCCCGTCGTCGTGGTGGACCGCGGCTGGCTCCCGGTGGGCAACAGCCCGGGTCGTCCGGACGCCGTGCCGACCCCGCCCGCCGGCCACGCCGAGGTCGTGGTGCGGGTCAAGCCCGGGGAGCCGGCCCTGGACCGCGACGCCCCGGACGGTCAGGTGCCCTCGATCGACCTCGCCGAGATCGCCGACACCGTGGGCGGGCCCGTGGCCGGAACTGCCTACGGGATCATGGTCACGGAGGACCCGGCGGTGGAGCCGATGCCGCAGAAGCTCGTCGAGCCCACCCTCGACGAGGGCCCGCACCTGTCCTACGCGATCCAGTGGTACCTGTTCGCGGCCATGGGCTTCGGGGTGTGGGGGTACTCCGCGTGGATGCGCGCCCGCAACGACCGGGCCGACGCCCTCGACGACGCCGCGGACGAGGGGCTGCTCTCCGCGCACCGGGTCCCCCGCGCCAAGCCGGCCCGGCGGCGGCGCGACGGGCGGCTCACGGACGAGGAGGCCGAGGACGCGCTCTTCGACTGAGCCCGCCCTCCGCCTCGGCGGCCCGCGCACTCAGGCGAGGGTGATGAGGTCCCTGTAGTCGTCGTTCCAGAGGTCCTCGACCCCGTCCGGCAGCAGCACCACGCGCTCGGGGTCGAGCGCCTCGACGGCGCCCTCGTCGTGGGTCACGAGCACCACGGCGCCCTCGTACTGCTGCAGCGCGTTCAGGATCTCCTCGCGGCTGGCGGGGTCGAGGTTGTTCGTGGGCTCGTCCAGCAGCAGCACGTTCGCGCTCGAGGCCACGAGCGTGGCCAGCGCCAGGCGGGTCTTCTCGCCACCGGAGAGGACGCGGGCGGGCTTGTCGACGTCGTCGCCCTGGAAGAGGAACGATCCGAGCAGCGTGCGCGCCTGGGTGTCGCCGAGCTGCGGGGCGGCGTGGCGCATGTTGTCCAGGACCGACGCGTCCTGGTCCAGGGTGTCGTGCTCCTGGGCGAAGTAGCCCAGCTTGAGCCCGTGGCCCGCCTGGACCTCGCCGGTGTCCGGGGTCTCCTCCCCGGCAAGCATGCGCAGCAGCGTCGTCTTGCCGGCGCCGTTGTAGCCCAGGATCACCACGCGCGAGCCGCGGTCGATCGCCAGGTCCACTCCCGTGAAGATCTCGAGCGAGCCGTAGGACTTGGAGAGGTTCTCGGCGCGCAGCGGCGTCTTGCCGGAGGCCTGCGGGGTGGGGAAGCGGATCGCGGCCACGCGGTCGACCGCGCGCTCGCCCTCGACGCCGCGCATGAGCCGCTCGGCGCGCTTGATCATGTTCTGCGCGGCGGTGGCCTTGGTCGCCTTGGCACGCATCTTCTCGGCCTGGGCCATGAGGGCCGAGGCCTTCTTCTCCGCGTTGGCGAACTCCCGGCGGCGGCGCGCCTCGTCCTGCTGGCGCTGGGCGAGGTAGTTCTTCCACGTCATGTTGTAGACGTCCATGGTCTGCCGGTTCGCGTCCAGGTAGAGGACCTTGTTCACGGTCATCTCCATGAGCTCCACGTCGTGCGAGATCATCAGGAGGCCGCCGGAGTAGGTCTTCAGGTAGTCGCGCAGCCACACGATCGAGTCGTGGTCGAGGTGGTTGGTGGGCTCGTCCAGCAGCAGGATGTCCGCGTCGGAGAAGAGGATGCGGGCGAGCTCCACGCGGCGGCGCTGGCCGCCGGAGAGGGTGTGCAGCGGCTGGTCCAGGACGCGGTCCGGCAGGCCGAGGTTGGACGTGATCCGGGCGGCCTCGGACTCGGCCGCGTAGCCGCCGCGGGCCTCGAACTCCGCCTCCAGACGGGAGTAGCGGTTCATCGCCCGCTCCCGCTCGGCGTCGTCGACGGCGGCCATGCCGGCCTCGGCCTCCCGCATGCGGCGGATCGTCTGGTCCAGGTCGCGGGCGGAGAGGATGCGGTCGCGGCCGGACTGGTCCATGTCCTCGACCTTGGGGTCCTGGGGCAGGTAGCCGATGCGCCCGGTCCGGGTCACCGTGCCCGCCGTGGGCTGCCCGCCGCCGGCCAACACCTTGGTCAGCGTCGTCTTGCCGGCGCCGTTGCGCCCCACGAGGCCGACCTTGTCCCCCTTGTCCACGCGGAAGTTCACCTCGTCCATGAGGAGACGGGCGCCCACGCGCAGTTCGACATCGGTGACGGTCAGCATGGGGGTGTCAGACTCCAGGGGTCGAGGGAAGAACAGGGGTGCATCGGCAGGTCCCGGCCGATCTCGACGGGCGGGGGCCAGCGCGGTGCCGGGCCAGTCTAGTCCGTCTACACTCTGGCCCCATGAGCTTCAACGAGAACGTGCAGATCGACGCCGGCCGGGCCCGATCGGGCGGTGGCGGCGGGCTGGGGGGCCGGGGCATCGCCATCGGCGGTGGCGGCGGCCTGCTCGCGGTGCTGCTCGCGATCTTCGCCCCCGGGCTGGCCGAGCAGCTCGGGATCGACACGGGTGGCGGGTCCGTCGGCCAGAGCCAGTACCAGCAGCAGACGGGCTCGGGCGGCCAGAGCCAGCCCCTCTCGGACGAGGAGTGCGCCAGCGGTGCGGACGCCAACCAGAACACCGACTGCCGCGTCGTCGCGACCACCGAGGCCGCGGACGAGTTCTGGGGCGAGTACCTCGCGCAGTTCTCGGACATCCAGTGGCGCCAGCCACAGCTCACCCTGTTCCAGGGCGGCGTGAGCACCGGCTGCGGCAGCGCCTCCTCGGCCACGGGCCCGTTCTACTGCCCGGCGGACGAGTCCATGTACTTCGACACCGCGTTCTTCGAGACGCTGCAGACCGACTTCGGCGCCGAGGGCGGACCGCTGGCGGAGGAGTACATCGTGGCGCACGAGTACGGCCACCATGTCCAGCAGGTCACCGGCTACCTGCAGCACTCCAGGGACGGGACCACCGGCCCGACCTCCGGCGCCGTGCGCGCGGAGCTGCAGGCCGACTGCTTCGCCGGCATGTGGGCCGGGCACGCCGCCTCCACCGTGGACCCCGAGTCCGGCGCGCCGTTCCTGAAGCCGATCTCGCAGGACCAGCTGCGCCAGGCCATCGACGCGGCCTCCGCCGTGGGCGATGACCGCATCCAGTCCACCCACACCGGCCGGGTGGACCCCGAGGCGTTCACGCACGGCACCTCGGAGCAGCGCATGGCCTGGTTCATGCGCGGCTACCAGAGCTCCCAGCAGGAGCCCGACATCCGCCAGTGCGACACGTTCCGGGCCTCCTCCCTGGACATCTGAGCCGGGAGCGCCGGGGCGCCTGCCGGCCCGTCCGCGCTCCCCCACCACGACGGCGGCCCGTCACCTTCGCGCAGAAGGTGACGGGCCGCCGTCGTGGTCCGGGCCGGATCAGATGTTGAAGCCGAGGGCGCGCATCTGGTCGCGGCCGTCCTCGGTGATCCGCTCGGGGCCCCACGGGGGCATCCAGACCCAGTTCAGCCGCCACTCGTCCACCATGGTGCCGATGGCGCGGGAGACCTGGTCCTCGATCTCGTCCGTGAGCGGGCAGGCCGCGGTGGTCAGGGTCATGTCCACGAGCAGCGCGCCGTCGTCGGCGTAGTGCAGCCCGTAGAGCAGGCCCAGGTCCACGACGTTGACGCCCAGCTCCGGGTCGATCACGTCCTTGAGGGCCTCACGGATGTCCTCCGTGGGCGCCTGGTTCGTGGTCTCCGTCATCTCAGGCCCCCGCCGCGGCCTTCTCGAAGCGGGCGTAGCCCTCGGCCTCGAGCTGCTCGGCGAGCTCCGGGCCGCCGGACTCGGCGACGCGGCCGTCCACCAGCACGTGCACGTGGTCCGGCTTGATGTAGTTGAGGATCCGCGTGTAGTGGGTGATCAGCAGGGTGCCCATCTCGTTCTTCGCCTGGGCGCGGTTGACGCCCTCGGAGACGATGCGCAGCGCGTCGACGTCGAGGCCGGAGTCGGTCTCGTCGAGGATCGCGAACGTGGGCTTGAACAGCTCGAGCTGGAGGATCTCGGCGCGCTTCTTCTCGCCGCCGGAGAAGCCCTCGTTGACGTTGCGGTTCATGAACGCCGGGTCGATCTGCAGGGCCTCGAAGGCGCCCTTGACGTCCTTGGTCCAGGTGCGCAGCGAGGGGGCCTGGCCGTCGAGCGCGGTCTTCGCGGTGCGCAGGAAGTTGGTCATGGTGACGCCCGGGATCTCCACGGGGTACTGCATGGCCAGGAAGAGGCCGGCCTGGGCGCGCTCGTCGACGCCCATCTCCAGGACGTCCTCGCCGTCGAGGGTGATGGAGCCGGAGGTGACCTCGTAGCGCGGGTGGCCGGCGATGGTCGAGGCCAGGGTGGACTTGCCGGAGCCGTTCGGGCCCATGATCGCGTGGGTCTCGCCCGTCTCGATGGTCAGGGAGAGGCCCTTCAGGATCTCCTTGGGGCCGTTCTCGGTCTCGATCTGCACGTGCAGGTCGGTGATCTGCAGGGTTGCCATGGTGGTTCTCCTCGGGTGGAAGGCGGTGGGGTCTGCGGGGCGTCGGTCAGAGCTGCGCGATGCGCAGCTCGTCCTCCATGACGGCGGTCAGCTCGTCCTCGACGTCGCCGATGCCGATCTTCTGGATGATCTCGTTGAGGAAGCCGCGCACGATCAGGCGGCGGGCCTCGGTCTCGGAGATGCCGCGGGCCATCAGGTAGAACAGCTGGGTCTCGTCGAAGCGGCCGGTCGCGGACGCGTGGCCCGCCCCCTCGATCACGCCGGTCTCGATCTCCAGGTTCGGCACCGAGTCCGCGCGCGCCCCGTCGGAGAGCAGCAGGTTCTGGTTCTTCTCGTACGTGTCCGTGCCCTCGGCCTCCTTGCGGATCAGCACGTCGCCCACCCACACGGTGCGCGCGTCCGTGCCCTGCAGGGCGCCCTTGTAGAGCACGTTCGAGACGCAGTCCGGCTGGTTGTGGTCCACGAACAGGCGGTTCTCGAGGTGCTGACCGGCGTCGGCGAAGTACAGGCCGTACATCTCGGCCTCGCCGCGCTCGGCGGCGAACCGCGCGGTCGGGGTCAGCCGCACCACGCCGCCGCCGTAGGACACGGCCACGTGCTTGAAGTGCGCGTTCGTGGCGACCGAGGCCTGCTGGGCCGAGACGTGCACGGCGTCGGCCTCCCAGGCCTGCAGCGCGACCACGTTCAGGCGGGCGTCGCGGCGCACGTCGAACTCGACGTTCTGGGCCAGCACGGCGGTGCCGCGGTGGGCGATCACGACGTCGGCCTGCGCGTTCTCCTCCACGAGCACGGTCAGGTGCATCGCGGCCGGGTCGGCGGAGGAGCCGACGACGTCGATGCGCACCGGCTCGGCGACCTCGCCGGAGATCGTCACGACGGTGGCCTCGGAGACCGAGTTCCAGGCCGCGGCGGACACGCGGTCGTCCGGGGTCAGGACGGAGCCGACGCGGGCGTCGTCGCGGGCCACGGTCTCCACCGTGACGCCGGCCTGCTCGGCCACGGTCACGGCGGGGGCGGCACCGGTCAGGCGCGCGTCGTCGCCCTCGGGCAGGTGCAGCCCGCCCAGGCGCTTGAGCGGGGTGAAGCGCCAGTCCTCCTCGCGCCCCGTGAGCACGGGGAAGTCGGACAGCTCGAAGGAGCTGAGGCGATCGGCGCGCGAGCCCGCGGCGTTGCGCTCCCGGCCCCCGGCCCGGGCGGCCGGGTTCTGCGCGGCGGTGAGCTTCTCGCCCTCCTCGCCCATGCCCGGGATCATGGTCCGCTGGGTGTTCTCCACGGTGTCGGTCATGTCAGCCCACCGATCCTTCCATCTGCAGTTCGATCAGCTTGTTGAGCTCGAGCGCGTACTCCATGGGCAGCTCGCGGGCGATCGGCTCGATGAAGCCGCGCACGATCATGGCCATGGCCTCGTCCTCGGACATGCCACGGCTCATGAGGTAGAAGAGCTGCTCCTCGGACACCTTCGAGACGGTCGCCTCGTGGCCGAGGGTCACGTCGTCCTCGCGGATGTCGATGTACGGGTACGTGTCGGAGCGGGAGACCGTGTCGACGAGCAGGGCGTCGCACACCACCGAGTTGGCGGAGCCGTTCGCGCCCTCGGCGATCTGCACCAGGCCGCGGTAGGCGGCGCGGCCGCCGCTGCGGGCCACGGACTTGGACACGATCGAGGAGTTCGTGTGCGGGGCCATGTGCACCATCTTGGAGCCGGTGTCCTGGTGCTGGTCCTTGCCCGCGAACGCGACGGAGAGGGTCTCGCCGGTGGCGTGCTCGCCGGTCAGGTACACGGCCGGGTACTTCATGGTCACCTTGGAGCCGATGTTGCCGTCGATCCACTCCATGGTGCCGCCGGCCTCGACCACGGCGCGCTTGGTCACGAGGTTGTACACGTTCGTGGACCAGTTCTGGATGGTGGTGTAGCGCACGCGGGCGTTCTTCTTCACCACGATCTCGACGACGGCAGAGTGCAGCGAGTCGGACTGGTAGATCGGGGCGGTGCAGCCCTCGATGTAGTGCACGTACGAGTCCTCGTCCGCGATGATCAGCGTCCGCTCGAACTGGCCCATGTTCTCCGTGTTGATGCGGAAGTAGGCCTGCAGCGGGATCTCCACGTGCACGCCCTTGGGCACGTACACGAAGGAGCCGCCGGACCACACGGCCGTGTTCAGGGAGGCGAACTTGTTGTCGCCGACCGGGATCACGGTGCCGAAGTACTCCTCGAAGATCTCCGGGTGCTCCTTGAGCGCGGTGTCGGTGTCGAGGAACACGACGCCCTGCTCCTCCAGGTCCTCGCGGATCTGGTGGTAGACGACCTCGGACTCGTACTGGGCGGCGACGCCGGCCACGAGACGCTCGCGCTCGGCCTCGGGGATGCCCAGGCGCTCGTAGGTGTTGCGGATGTCCTCGGGCAGGTCCTCCCAGGTCTTGGCCTGGCCCTCGGTGGAGCGCACGAAGTACTTGATGTTGTCGAAGTCGATGCCGGACAGGTCCGGGCCCCACGCCGGCATCGGCTTGCGCTCGAAGTACTTGAGGGCCTTGAGGCGCAGGTCACGCATCCACTCCGGCTCGTCCTTCTTGCCGGAGATGTCGCGCACGACGTCCTCGTTCAGACCGCGGACGGCCTTCTCGCCGGCCGCGTCGGAGTCGGCCCAGCCGTACTGGTAGGCGCCGATGGCGTTGAGCTCGGGGTTCTTGTCGAGGATCTCCTGGATCACGCCGGGGTCGGCGGTCTCCGCGGAGTCCCGCTGGACGATCTGGTCGGTCATCTCAGCCTCTCTCACTAGTCACTGCGGTCGGGGTCGGTCGGGTGGTCGGCGGGAGCCGGGGCGAGGCCCGCGCGGCTCAGTCGCGGCCCAGCGGCACATGTGTGGTGCACACGTGGGCGCCGGCGGCGAGGGTCGAGAGCCGGCGCACGTCCACCTCGAGCAGGCGGGCGAACAGCGCGGTCTCCTCTTCACAGAACTCCGGATGGCGCGCGGGAATTCCCTGGAACGGGCAGTGCCCCTGGCAGACCTGGTCCGCGCGGAGGGTGGGCGCCAGGCCCGCGCCGAAGTGGCGCAGCGTGCCGGCGTAGCCGGCCTCGTCGAGGACCCGCGCGAGGATCCGGGTGCGGTCCTGCAGCGCGGTCTCCCGGCCGTCGACGGCGGCCGTGAAGCGCTCCTCGATCTCGCGGAAGGCGTGGCGCGCGGTGCGGCGCACCTCCTCCTCCCCGCCGAGCTCCTCGAGGCGGGCCAGGGTGTCCAGGGCGACGGCGAGGTGGTCCTTGGGCAGGTGCTCCTGCGCGTGCGAGGTGACCACGTAGCGGCGGGAGGGCCGTCCCGCGCCGCGGGCCGCGGTGACCCGCTTGACCTCGACGAGCGAGTCCTCCTCGAGCGCGTCCAGATGGCGGCGCACGGCGGCCGCGGTCAGCTCCAGCTCGCGGCCGATCTCGGCCGCGCTCACGGGTCCACGCGTCAGGACCAGCTGCAGCACACGCTCGCGCGTGCCCTCGGCCGGGGCCGGAGCGGGGGGCGACGCAGACTGATCCGAATACACCACGCCATCATGACCTATTGATCTGGAACGGTTCAAGTGAGGCTCACCTGGCTTGATGACGCCCACGGCGGAACCCGCCGCAGGCCCGGGCACCCCCGGCCCCACGAGCCGGGGTCGCAGGGCCCGAGGACTAGACTGGCACAGTGCCCCGACCTCCCCTGACCCCGGATCCCGTGCCGCGCGACGAGCCCGTCCTGCGCCTGAGCGACGTCCACCGGAGCCTCGGCCGCGGCCGGTCCCGCACCCCCGTCCTGCGGGGCGTCGACCTCACTGCCCGTGCCGGCGCCGTCACGGTGCTGCTCGGCCCCAACGGGGCCGGCAAGTCCACCACCCTCGGCCTCTGCCACGGCATGGACCGGCCCGACGCCGGCACCGTGCGCGTGTTCGGCGCAGACCCGTGGCGGGCCTCCGCCGACCTGCGCGCCCGCATCGGCGTGATGTGGCAGGAGGGCGGCCTGCCGCCCGCGATCCCCGCCCGCCGCTTCGTCGGCCACGTGGCGTCCCTGTACCGCGACCCGCTGCCCGTCGAGCCGCTGCTGGAGCGCCTGCTGATCGCCGAGGTCGCCGGCCGCCCCCTGCGCCGCCTCTCCGGTGGCCAGCGCCAGCGCGTCGCGCTCGCGGCCGCCCTCGTCGGCCGGCCGGACATGCTGTTCCTCGACGAGCCCACCGCGGGCCTCGACCCGGAGACCCGGCCCGTCGTGCACGACGTCGTGCGTGAACAGACCGACCGCGGCGCCGCCGTGCTGCTGACCACGCACCTGCTCGACGACGCCGAGCGGCTCGCGGACGACGTCGCCATCCTGCGCGCCGGCCGCGTGGTGCGCTCCGGCTCGCTGGCCGAGCTCACGCGCGTGGCCGAGGGCGACGTCGTCGACGTGGACTTCGGCGACGCCTCCCCCGACGCCGTCCGCGCCTGGGCCGACACCCTGCCCGCGCCGCTGCGCGCGGCCGGCCTCGACGAGTCCGCCCGCCTGCGCGTGGCCGGCGTCCGCGGCCCGGACGACCTGGCCGTCCTCGCCGCGAGCTGGCGGGAGCACGCCCTGATGCCCACCCGATTCGAGCGCGCCGGACTGCGCCTCGAGCAGATCCTCCGGGAGACCGCCGCATGAGCACGCCCGTCGTCGACCACCGCGCCCCGGCCGGCACCGGAGCCCACGCCGGCGCCGCCCCGCTGGCCGCCCGCGTCCTGCGTCAGGCCGGCTACGAGACCGGCACCGCGCTGCGCAACGGCGAGCAGCTGCTCGTCACCGTGGTGCTGCCCCTGCTCGCGCTCGTGGGCGTGCACGTCACCGGCCTGCTGGACGCCCCCGGCCGCTCGGGCCTGGACGTGGCCGTGCCCGGCGTGCTCGCCCTGGCCGTGATCAGCTCCGCGTTCACGGCCACCGCGATCGCCACGGGCTTCGAGCGTCGCTACGACGTGCTCGCCGCCCTGGCCACCACCCCGCTGGGCACGCTCGGCCTCGTCGCCGGCAAGGCCCTGGCGGTGGTGGCCCTCCTGCTGGTGCAGGTGAGCGTGATCGGCGGCGTCGGCCTGGCGCTCGGCTGGCGTCCGGACCCCGAGGGGATCCTGCCGGCCCTCGTCGCCCTCGCGCTGGGGGCCGCCGCCTTCACGGCCCTCGGGCTGCTGCTCGCCGGCACGGCCCGGCCGGAGGCGACCCTCGCCGTCGCCAACCTGCTGTGGGTGCTGTTCGGCGCCGTCGGCGGCACGGTGTTCCCCGCGCGGGTGCCCGGCGTGGACCTGCTCCCCTCCGGCGCGCTGGGCACGGCCCTGCGGGCCGCCCTCCTGGACGGGGCCTGGTCGCCCGTCCCCCTGCTCGTGCTCACCCTGTGGGGCGCCGTGGCCGTCGCGGCCGCGCTCCGCTGGTTCCGCTGGCGGCCCTGAGCCGTTCCCCGTCCCCCTGCATCGAACGATCGGAAGGACACCGTGTCCACCACCACCCCCGCGGCCGGGACCGCCCCGGCCGGGCTCGCCGCCCGCCTGCCGCAGCGCCTCACGAAGGCCACCATGGCCCTCGCCGTGGCGTCCCTGGCGTCCGAGATCGGCATCATCGTCACCGGCGGCGCCGTGCGCCTCACCGGCTCCGGCCTGGGCTGCCCCACGTGGCCCAAGTGCTCACCCGAGTCCCTCACCAACACCCCAGAGATGGGCATCCACGGCTACATCGAATTCGGCAACCGGACGCTGACGTTCGTCCTGGTGGTCATCGCCGCCGCCATGTTCCTGTCCCTGTGGAACCTGCGCGGCACCCACCGGAGCCCCTTCTGGCTCTCCGTGGGCCTGCTGGCCGGCATCCCCGCGCAGGCCCTCGTGGGCGGCGTCGTGGTCCTGACGCATCTGAACCCGTGGTGGGTGGCCGGTCACTTCATCGTGTCCTCGATCATGGTCGCCGTGGCGACCCTGCTCGTGGTGCGCATCGCCGCCGAGCGCCGCGCCGGCCGGGCGGGCGTGCCCCTCGTGGACGGCGCCACCACCGTCCGGTCCCGTGCCGCCGCCTGGGCGGCGTTCGCGCTGACGTGGGCCGCCGTGTACCTGGGCACCGTGGTGACCGGCACGGGCCCGCACTCCGGCGACCCCGGCTCGCCGCGCCACGAGTTCGACCCGCTGCTGGTCACCCGGATCCACGTGATCCCGGTGTACCTGCTCCTGGCGGCCGCCCTGGTCCTGTTCTTCACGGTGCGCCGCGCGGCCGGCGCCTCCCGCCTGCAGCGCGCCGCCGTGCTGCGGCTCCTGCTCGCCCTCGTGTTCCAGGCCGCCGTGGGCTACACCCAGCACTTCACGGGCCTGCCGATCGGTGTGGTCCTGCTGCACATGCTCGGCTCGGCACTGCTCGTGGCGTCGGCGACGGAGGCCTGGGACCGGCAGGTCGCCCGCTACGTCACGGCCGGACCCGGTGCCGCGGTCGAGACCGCCACGCCCGCGCGCACCGTCGCCGCGGGCTGACGCCCCGCGCACGCGAACGGCCCCGCACCGGCTGGTGCGGGGCCGTCGTCGTCGGCGTCCCGGGGAGCGCTGGGGGCGGACCGGCGCTCAGGCGCCGAAGTGCATCAGCGGCGCACCCACGAACGGGTCCACGGCCAGGGCGATGAACAGCAGCGTCAGGTAGGTGATGGAGAGGTGGAAGACCTTCATGGCCTTGCGGTCCTCGAAGTCCTCGCGCTGGGCCTGCACCTGCAGCACGTGGGACTCCCAGATGAACCAGCCGCCGACGACGAGCGCGACCGCGGTGTAGACGATGCCGGCCCAGCCCATCGGCACGAGCAGGAGGGAGCAGGCCACGGTGGCCCACGCGTAGAGCACGACCTGGTTGGAGACGTGGCGCGCGGAGGCGATGGCGCCGAGCATCGGCACGTCGGCCTGCTGGTAGTCGCGCTTGTACTTCATGGACAGCGGCCAGTAGTGCGGGGGCGTCCACAGGAAGACCACGAGGAACAGCACGATGGCCGGCCACTCGACGGTCCCGCGCACGGCCGCCCAGCCGATCAGCACGGGGAAGCAGCCGGCGATGCCGCCCCACACGATGTTCTGCTCCGTGCGGCGCTTGAGCACGAGCGAGTACACGACCACGTAGAAGAAGATGGCGGCCACACCCAGGCCGGCCGCCAGCCAGTTGGCGCCGAACCCGAGGATCAGGATGGACACGACCGTCTGCACCCACGCGAACACGAGGGCCTCGCGGGGGGTGACCTCGCCGGTGACGAGCGGCCGGTTCTCGGTGCGCTTCATGACCCGGTCGATGTCGCGGTCGATGTAGCAGTTGAAGGTGCCGGAGGCGCCGGCGGCGAGCGCACCGCCGACGAGCGTGGCGATCATGGTGAGCACGTCCGGGAAGCCGCGCTGCGCGAAGATCATGGTCGGCAGCGTGGTCACCAGCAGCAGCTCGATCACCCGGGGCTTCGTCAGCTCGACGTACGCCCGGACCTTGCGGCGCAGGGGCAGCGGGGACCGGTCGACGACGCCGGGCTCGGCGGCGGCGACGCGGGCGGCGGACGGCGACTCCAGGGAGGATGACATCTGCTTCTCACGGTGAGGGGACGGTGGGCGTGCCCGTCCCGGGGTTCGGATCGGCCACTCGGGCGGTCCGCCTGCGGTCAGGCCTTGACCCAGTCTACTCGTGTCAACGGCTGTTCGCCCGGGGGCGAAGCATGTCATGAGGCGCCCGGTCGGGCCCGCCCCGCCGTCGCGCGGCTAGGCTGGGACGACGGCCCCGCGCCGCGACGCCCCGGCGTCGGCCGGGGCCGCACCCCGACGCTCCCGATCCGCCAGGAGAGAACCCGTGACCGACGCCGCGCAGCCGTCCACCCCCCCGACCCTGGACCGGGTGGCCCCGGCCCGCGGGTTCGTCTACTCGGAGCAGGACCGCCGGATGGTGGACACGCTCAAGGCGCTCTCGGCGGACGCCGTGGAGAAGGCCGGGCACGGCCACCCCGGCACCGCGATCTCGCTGGCCCCCGTGGCGTGGCAGCTGTACCAGAACGTCATGCACCTGGACCCCACGGACGACCGCTGGGAGGGCCGGGATCGCTTCATCCTCTCCGCGGGCCACGCCTCGCTCATCCAGTACCTGCAGTTGTTCGCCGCGGGCGCCGGGCTCGAGATCGAGGACATCCAGGGGCTGCGCACCGAGGGATCCAGGACCCCGGGCCACCCGGAGTACGGCCACACCCACGGCGTCGAGGTGACCACGGGTCCGCTGGGCCAGGGCCTGGCGATGGGCGTCGGCTTCGCGTACGAGCAGCGCCGCGTGCGCGGGCTGATGGACCCCGACGCCGCCCCCGGCACCTCCCCGTTCGACCACCACGTGTTCGTGCTCGCCTCCGACGGGGACATCCAGGAGGGCGTCGCCGCCGAGGCCTCCTCGCTGGCCGGGCACCAGGAGCTCGGGAACCTGGTCGTCGTCTACGACGCGAACCGCATCTCGATCGAGGACGACACGGACATCGCGTTCACCGAGGACGTGGTCCGCCGCTACGAGGCCTACGGCTGGCACGTGCAGGAGGTCGACTGGACCAACGGCGCCCAGGGCCACGCCGTGACCGAGTACACGGAGGACGTGGAGGCCCTGTACGACGCCCTCGTCGCGGCCAAGGCCGAGACCGGCCGGCCCTCGCTGATCAAGCTGCGCACCGTGATCGGCTGGCCCTCCCCCACGAAGCAGAACACCGGCGGCATCCACGGCTCCAAGCTCGGCACGGACGAGGTCGCCGGCCTCAAGGAGAGCCTCGGGCTGGACCCGACCAAGACCTTCGACGTCGACCCCGAGCTCCTGGCCCGCGCCCGGTCCATCGCCGAGCGCTCGGCAGAGTACCGCCGCGGCTGGGAGGTGGCGTTCCAGGCCTGGCGCGAGGCGAACCCGGAGAACGCGCGGCTGTACGACCGACTGGCCGGACGAGAGCTGCCCGCTGGCTTCGCGGACGCGTTCCCGTCCTGGGACGCGGACGAGAAGGGCCTGGCCACGCGCGCGGCCTCCGGAGAGGTGCTCACGGCCCTCGCGCCGGTCATGCCCGAGCTCTGGGGCGGCTCGGCCGACCTCGCCGGGTCGAACAACACCACCATGAAGGGCGAGCCCTCCTTCATCCCGGCCCGCCGCTCCACCGCCACGTGGCAGGGCCACGAGTACGGCCGCACCCTGCACTTCGGCGTCCGCGAGTTCGCGGCCGGGGCGATCGTCAACGGCATCACGATCGGCGGCCTGACCCGCGCGTACGTGGGCACGTTCCTGACGTTCTCCGACTACATGCGCCCCGCCGTCCGCCTGGCCGCCCTCATGGGCACCCCGAGCACGTACGTGTGGACGCACGACTCCATCGGCCTCGGCGAGGACGGCCCCACGCACCAGCCGGTGGAGCACCTGGCCGCCCTGCGGGCCATCCCCGGGCTCGACGTCGTCCGCCCGGCCGACGCCAACGAGACCGCGTGGGCGTGGCGGACGGTGCTCGAGCACCGGGACCGCCCGGCCGGGCTCGTCCTGTCCCGGCAGAGCCTGCCCGTGCTCCCCCGGGACACGGACGGCTTCGCCCCCGCCTCGGGCGTGGCCCGCGGCGCCTACGTCCTCATCGACGCCACGGATGCCGACGGCGCGCCGACGCCGGCCCGCGCGCTGCTGATCGCGACCGGCTCCGAGGTCTCCGTGGCCGTGCGGGCCCGCGCGCTGCTGCAGGCCGACGGCGTCCCGACCCGCGTCGTCTCCGCCCCCTGCCTCGAGTGGTTCGCCGAGCAGGACGAGGCCTACCGGGCCGAGGTCCTGCCCGACGGCCCCGACGCCCCGGTCCGCGTCTCCGTCGAGGCCGGCATCGCGATGCCGTGGTTCGAGCACACGGTGACGGCCTCCTCCCCGGGCGCCCGCGTGAGCCTCGAGCACTACGGCGAGTCGGCCGACGGCGCCCGCCTGATGGAGAAGTACGGATTCACTGGCGAGCACGTCGCCGAGGTGACCCGCGGCCTCCTCTGAGGCCCGGCGCCCACGGCGCCCCGAGCACGTCCACCCCGAAGGGAAGGCACCCGCAGACCATGAGCACCCCGCAGAACCCGAACACCGCCGCGCTGGCCCAGGCCGGTGTGTCGATCTGGCTCGACGACCTCTCCCGCACGCGGCTGGACGAGGGCACGCTCGAAGAGCTGATCGCCACCCGCTCGGTCACCGGCGTCACCACGAACCCGTCCATCTTCGCGGTCGCCCTCGCGGACGCGGGCGCCTACCAGGGACAGCTGCGCGACCTCGCCGCGGCCGGCGCCTCGGTGGACGAGGCCGTCGTCGCCCTGACGACCGAGGACGTGCGCCGCGCCGCCGACGTGCTCGCGCCCGTCCACGAGCGCACCGGCGGGGCGGACGGCTTCGTCTCCCTTGAGGTCGATCCGCGCCTGGCCCGCGACGCCGCCGGCACCGTGGCGCAGGCCCGCGAGCTGGCGGCGGCCGTCGACCGTCCCAACCTCATGGTGAAGATCCCCGCGACCGTGGAGGGCCTGTCCGCCATCGCGGACGTGCTCGGCGCGGGCATCAGCGTGAACGTGACCCTGATCTTCTCCCTGCCCCGCTACCGCCGGGTGCTCAACGCCTGGCTCACCGGCCTGGAGAAGGCCCGGGCGAACGGGCACGACGTCCGCCGCCTCCACTCGGTGGCCTCCTTCTTCGTCTCCCGTGTGGACACGGAGGTCGACGCGCGGCTGCGCGCGATCGGCACCCCCGAGGCCGAGGCGCTGACCGGCCGGGCCGCCGTCGCCAACGCGCGCCTGGCCTACCGAGCCTTCGAGCAGGCCCTGGACTCGGAGCGCTGGCGCCTGCTCGAGGCGGCCGGCGCCCCCGTGCAGCGGCCCCTGTGGGCCTCCACCGGCGTCAAGGACCCCGCCCTGCCGGACACGCTGTACGTCACCGAACTCGTGGCACCGCACACCGTGACCACCCTGCCGGAGAAGACCCTCGAGGCGGTCGCCGACCACGGGGTGATTGCGGCGGACACCGTCACGGGCGCCTACGCCGAGGCCGATGCCCTGCTCGACGCGGTCGGCGCGGCAGGCGTGTCCTACCAGGACGTCGTGGACGTGCTGGAGACTGAGGGCCTGGAGAAGTTCGAGGCCGCGTGGGACGAGCTGCTCGGCTCGGTCCGCTCCGGGCTCGACGCCCATCGCTGACCGCACCCGCCCCCCGACCCCGCCGCCCGCTCGCCACGCGCACGGAAGGACCCCCCATGAGCACCCTCGGCCTCACCGCCACCGGAGCCGCCCTCGAGGCGATCGACCGCCATCTGCCCGCCCTCCTCCAGGACCGCGTCGCCTCCCGCCTCGGGGCGCAGGACGCCGACCTGTGGGGGGCGCCGGCCCGCGACGAGGCCGCCAAGCGGCTCGGCTGGATCGACCTGTTCGAGGACTCCCGCGCCCTCGTCCCGCACATCGCCCAGCTGACCCGGGAGCTGCGCGCCGAGGGCGTGGACCGCGTGGTCCTGGCGGGCATGGGCGGCTCGTCCCTGGCCCCCGAGGTGATCGCGGCGACGGCCGGCGTCGAGCTCGAGGTCCTGGACTCCACGGACCCGCTCCAGGTCTCCCGCGCCCTCGAGCGCGACCTCGAGCGAACCGTGCTGGTGGTCTCCTCCAAGTCCGGCTCCACCGTGGAGACCGACTCGCAGCGCCGCGTCGTCGAGGCCGCGTTCCGCGACGCCGGGATCGACCCCCGCACCCGCCTGGTCGCCGTCACGGACCCGGGCTCACCGCTGCACGCCGCGTGCGAGTCCGCCGGCTGGCGCGCCGTCTTCACCGCGGACCCGACCGTGGGCGGGCGTTTCTCGGCCCTCACCGCGTTCGGCCTGGTCCCCACCGGCCTGGCCGGCGTGGACGTCGCGGCCCTGCTGGACGACGCGGAGGCCGTGCTCGACCTGCTGATCGCCGACGACGAGGACAACCCGGGCCTGCAGCTCGGCGCGGCCCTGGGCGGCACCCGCCCGCTGCGCGACAAGCTCGTCTTCGCCGACCACGGGTCCGGCATCGCCGGACTGCCGGCCTGGATCGAGCAGCTGATCGCCGAGTCCACGGGCAAGGACGGCACCGGGCTGCTGCCCGTCGTCGTCGCCCCCGGCGACCCCGAGACCGTGTGGGACGCCCCCGACCTGCTGCAGGTGCAGCTCGTCGGCGAGGACGACGTCGCGGCCCCGGGCCACGGCGTGCAGGTCGCCGGCTCGCTCGGCGCCCAGCTGCTGCTGTGGGAGGTGGCCACCGCGGTGGCCGGCCGCCTGCTCGGGATCAACCCCTTCGACCAGCCGGACGTGGAGGCCGCCAAGGCCGCCGCCCGCACCCTGCTGGACGGCCCCGCCGCCGAGCGGCCGGCCGACGGCGAGGTGGAGGGTGTCGAGGTCTCCGGCCCGGCGTCCGTGACCTCTGCCCCGGACCTGGCCGGCGTGCTGCGCGCCACGGCGGCACTGGTGCCCGAGGGCGGCTACCTGGCGGTCCACGCCTACCTCTCCCGTCATGACGACGCCGAGCTCGAGGAGCTGCGCGCGGACCTGGCGGACCTGGTCGGCCGCCCGGTCACGTTCGGCTGGGGTCCGCGGTTCCTGCACTCCACCGGACAGTTCCACAAGGGCGGCCCGGCCGTCGGCGTGTTCCTGCAGATCACCGGCGACGCCGGCCTGGACCTCGAGGTGCCCGGCCGCCCGTTCTCCCTGGGCAGGCTCATCGCCGCGCAGGCAGCGGGCGACGCCCGGGTGCTGGGCGATCTCGGCCGCCCCGTGGTCACCCTGCACCTGCGCCGCCGCGACGCGGGCATCGAGGCCCTGAGGAGCGCCGTCCGTGGCCGGTGAGTCCCGGACCGCCCCCCGCAACCCGCTGCGCGACCCCCGTGACCGGCGCCTGACCCGCATCGCGGGCCCGTCGGCGCTCGTGCTGTTCGGCGTGACGGGCGACCTGGCGAAGAAGAAGCTCCTGCCGGCCATGTACGACCTGGCCCAACGCGGCCTGCTGCCGCCGGCGTTCTCCCTCGTCGGCTTCGGTCGCCGCAGCTGGTCCGACGAGGAGTTCGCCGACTACGTGCGCGCCGCCGTCGAGGCCTCCTCCCGGACCACGTTCGACGAGACCGTGTGGGACCAGTTCCAGGGCGGTCTGCGCTTCGTCTCCGGCGCGTTCGACGACGAGGCTGCCTACGTCCGTCTCGACGAGGTGCTCGCCGAGCTCGAGACCTCACGCGGCACGCGGGGGAACACCGCGTTCTACCTCTCCATCCCGCCGGACTGGTTCGAGGCCGTCTCCCGCCACCTGGCCGACCAGGGCCTGGCCGACCGGTCGCAGCCGGCCGAGGGCCCGTGGCGCCGCGTGGTCATCGAGAAGCCCTTCGGCCACGACCTGGCCAGCGCGCAGGAGCTCAATGCTGTGATCGAGCGCGTCTTCCCCTCGGACGCGGTGTTCCGCATCGACCACTACCTCGGCAAGGAGACGGTGCAGAACATCCTCGCGTTCCGGTTCGCCAACCGGATGTTCGAGCCGCTCTGGAACGCGGAGCACGTGGACCACGTCCAGATCACGATGGCCGAGGACATCGGCATCGGTGGACGGGCGAGCTACTACGACGGCGTGGGCGCGGCGCGCGACGTCATCCAGAACCACCTCCTGCAGCTGCTCGCGTTCACCGCGATGGAGGAGCCGATCTCGTTCGACGCGGACCATCTGCGCGCGGAGAAGGAGAAGGTCCTCGAGGCCGTGACCGTCCCGGACACGCCCGAGGGACTCGCGGCGGCCTCCGCCCGCGGCCAGTACACCTCCGGCTGGCAGGGCGGCGAGCGGGTCACGGGATTCCTCGACGAGGAGGGCTTCAACCCGGCGTCCGTCACGGAGACGTACGCCGCGCTCAAGGTGGGCATCCGCACGCGGCGCTGGCAGGGCGTGCCGTTCTACCTGCGGGCCGGCAAACGCCTCGGCCGGCGGGTGACGGAGATCGCCGTCGTCTTCAAGAAGCCCCCGCACCTGCTGTTCCCCGTCCACGACGGGGACGAGTTCGGGCAGAACATCATCGTCATCCGGGTGCAGCCGGACGAGGGCGTCACCATCCGCTTCGCGTCCAAGGTGCCCGGCACGCAGACCGAGATCCGCGACGTCACGATGGACTTCGGCTACGGCCACGCCTTCACCGAGGACTCCCCCGAGGCGTACGAGCGTCTCATCCTCGACGTGCTCCTCGGGGAGCCGCCGCTGTTCCCGCGCCAGGCCGAGGTGGAGCTGTCCTGGCGGATCGTGGACCCGTTCGAGGAGCACTGGGCGAGCCTGGGCACCCAGCCCGAGCCCTACGCCCCGGGCACGTGGGGACCGCCCTCGGCCGACGCCCTCATGGCCCGCGACGGACGAAGCTGGAGGCGCCCGTGAAGATCCGCATGCACGACACCACCACCTCCCAGGTGGCCAAGCGCATCACGCAGCTGCGCGAGAAGAGCGGGGTCGTGGCCCTCGGCCGCGTCCTCACGCTCGTGATCAGCACGGACGACGCCGGCATCGAGTCCGCCGTCCAGGCCGCCAACGCGGCCTCGCTCGAACACCCGTGCCGCATCGTCGTCCTGGCCCTGGGCGACCCCGCGGCCCCCACCCGCCTGGACGCCGAGATCCGGGTCGGGGGCGACGCCGGCGCCTCCGACGTCGTGGTGCTGTGGTGCGCCGGGGAGAACGCCCACGCCGACGAGTCGCTCGTCTCCGGGCTGCTCCTGCCCGATGCGCCCATCGTCGTGTGGTGGCCCGGGGTGCCACCCGGGGTCCCCTCGGCGACGGCGCTCGGTCGCCTGGCCCACCGCCGGATCACGGACACGGCCTCGGCGTCCGCGGCCGAGCCCGCCCTGTGGGCTCTGCGCGCGGGCCACCATGAGGGGGACACCGACCTGGCCTGGACGCGCCTGACGCTGTGGCGGATCCAGGTGGCCGGGATCTTCGACACGCTCGACGTGGCCACCCTGCGCTCGGTGACGGTGGACGGGGCGCCGGACTCCCCCAGCACCATGCTGCTCGCGGCGTGGCTCACCCTGACCCTGAAGGTGCCCGTGACGATCGCGCACTCGAAGGTCGGCCACGGGATCCGTGCGGTGCGCCTGCGGTGCACGGACGGGGACGTGGTGCTCTCCCGCTCGCAGTCGCAGGTGGCCCGGCTCTATCAGCAGGGCCGGCCGGTGCAGCGCATCTCCCTGCCACGCCGGACGATCCAGGACTGCCTGGCCGAGGAGCTGCGCCGCCTGGACCCGGACGAGGTCTTCGGCGCCGTGCTCCACCAGGGCCTGCCGCGCACGGACCTCTCCCCCGTGCAGGCCTCCGAACGCTGAGGGGCCCCCGGCGCCCCACCGGTCCGGGACGCGCGAACGCCCCGCACGGATCTTCCGTGCGGGGCGTTCGCGTCGGGGCCCGGCGGGGCGGCCTCAGGACTCCATGGTCAGACGCGGCAGGACGCCGAGCAGGGCGATCACGACACCCCAGGCGACCACGGAGCCGACGGTCAGGCGGGTGAGCAGACGCTGGGCGGAGCCCGAGGAGCTCATCGAGCTGGTCACGCCGCCGCCGAACATGTCCGAGACGCCGCCGCCGCGGCCCTTGTGCAGCAGGATGAGCAGCACGATGACCACGCTGAGCACGACCACGAGGATCTGCAGGGCCAGGGTCAGGACGTCCACGGGAGGGCTCCTCGGGTCGAGGTGCGGCCCCGGCGCGCGCCGGGGCCGTCACGGAGAATGCGGTCGGTCGGGCCGGACGGATCAGGCCTGGTCGAACCGGACGATCTTAGCAAACTCGTCCGCGTCGAGGCTGGCGCCGCCCACGAGGGCGCCGTCCACGTCTGGCTGCGCCAGCAGCGCCGGCGCGCTGGAGGACTTCACGGAGCCGCCGTAGAGGATCCGCAGTCCGGCGGCGACGTCGTCGCCGTGCAGTGCGGCCACGCGGGCGCGCAGGGCCGCGCACATCTGCTGCGCGTCCTCGGGGCCGGCGACCTCGCCCGTGCCGATCGCCCACACGGGCTCGTAGGCGACGACGACGCCGGCCACGTCCTGCGCCGACAGGCCCGCGATCGAGCCCTCCAGCTGGGCGAGCGTGTGCTCGACGTGCCGGCCGGCCTGGCGCACCTCCAGGCCCTCGCCCACGCAGATCACCGGGGTGAGGCCGTGGCGCAGGGCCGCGGCGGCCTTGCGCGCGACGAGGGCGTCGTCCTCCCCGTGGAGGGTGCGGCGCTCGGAGTGGCCCACGATCGCGTAACGGCACCCCAGCGCGGCCAGGAACGCGCCGGAGACGTCGCCCGTGTAGGCGCCGGCGTCCTCGGGCGAGAGGTCCTGCGCGCCGTAGACGAGGTCCAGGCGGTCACCGGTGACGAGCGTCTGCACGGACCGCAGGCCCGTGAAGGGCGGGAACACCGCGACCTCCACGGCCTCCTGGTCATGGTCCGCGTCCGAGAGGAGCCACGTGAGGCGCTGCACCAGGGTGACGGCCTCGAGGTGGTCCAGGTTCATCTTCCAGTTGCCCGCGATCAGCGGCACGCGCGTGGTCTGCTCCGCCATGCTCACGCCCGCCCCTCGCCGGCCAGGGCGGTGACGCCCGGCAGCTCCTTGCCCTCGAGGTATTCGAGGGAGGCGCCGCCGCCGGTGGAGATGTGGCCGAACGCGTCGTCGGCGAAGCCGAGCGTGCGCACGGCCGCCGCGGAGTCGCCGCCGCCGACCACCGACAGGCCGCCGGCCGCGGAGGCCTCGGTGAGGGCCCGGGCCACCGCCCGGGTGCCCTCCGCGAAGGCCGGGAACTCGAACACGCCCATGGGGCCGTTCCAGAACACGGTCTGGGCGCCGCGGATCTGCTCCGCGAACGCCCGGGCCGTCTCGGGGCCGATGTCCAAGCCCATGGCGGACGCGCCGTGCGCGCCCGAGGTGAGGGCGTCCACGGCCAGGACCTCGTGCTCGGCGTCGGCCGCGAAGCCGGAGGCCATGACGATGTCCGTGGGGAGCACGATGCGGGCGGCCCCGGCCTCGGAGCGGCGCAGGTACTCGCGGACGGTGTCGAGCTGGTCCTCCTCGAGCAGGGAGGCGCCCACCTCGTGGCCCTGCGCCTTGAGGAACGTGAAGAGCATGCCGCCGCCGATCAGCAGCGTGTCGGCCTTGTCCAGCAGGTTGTCGATCACGGCCAGCTTGTCCGAGACCTTCGACCCGCCCAGCACGACGACGTAAGGCCGCTCCGGGGACTCGGTCAGACGGGTGAGCACCTCGAGCTCGGCGGCGACCAGCGGGCCCTGGTGGGCCGGCAGCTGTGCCGCGACGTCGAACACGGAGGCGTGCTTGCGGTGGACCGCGCCGAAGGCGTCGCCCACGTAGGCGCCGTCGTCGCCGGCCAGCGCCGCCATCTCGCCGGCCAGTGCGGCGCGCTCGGCATCGTCCTTGGAGGTCTCGCGGGCGTCGAAGCGCACGTTCTCCAGCAGCAGCACCTGGCCGTCCTGCAGGGCGGCGGCCTTCGCGCGCGCGTCGTCCCCGGTCACGTCCGCGGCGAGGGCGACGTCGGTGCCCAGCAGCTCGGCCATGCGCGCGGCGACGGGGCGGAGGGAGTACGCGGGGTCCGGCTCACCCTTGGGGCGGCCCAGGTGGGCCATGACGATCACGCGCGCACCGGCCTCGGCCAGGTCCCGGATCGCGGGCAGCGAGGCCCGGATGCGGCCGTCGTCGGTGACGGTGTCCCCGTCCAGCGGGACGTTCAGGTCGGACCGGATGAGCACGGTGCGGCCGGCGACGCCGGCCTCGAGCAGATCGGTGAGGGTCGGTGCGGGCATGATGCCTCCTGGGGTGCCGGAGCGGGGTCGGTTCACGGTGCAGTCTAGGGCGTGTCTGAGAATAGATGCACGAGTCAGCTGAGACCCTGGGGACATGTCCCGGTTCCAGATGCTCTCCGACGCCCAATGGGAGTTGATC
>NZ_QNRG01000020.1:0-27688 GCF_003315015.1 Micrococcus sp. KT16
CGGAAGCTAAGGCCCACAGCGCCGATGGTACTGCAGCCGGGAGGTTGTGGGAGAGTAGGTCGCCGCCGGACATTCTTTGAGGGAGGGCCTCGCACTGTTGGTGCGAGGCCCTTCCCGCATTTCTGGACTGTTTTCCCCGCAAGGACGGTCTGCCACAGGCTCCGGGCACTAGCCTGGTCCCCTGAGGACCCGGCCGCGAGGCCGGCACATGAGGAACAGAGACCGCGTTCCCGCGGACCGTCGCGGCGTGACGCCCAGGAAGGACACCATGGCTGAGGACACCCCCCGAGAGCGCCGCGAGGACCGCGGATCCGAGGGCCGCGGGCCCCGTGGTGGCGGTGATGGCCGGCGTCGTGGTGGTGACCGCGACGGACGTCCTCGCAGCGGTGCCGGTGACCGGCGCCGCTCCGGCGGGCCTCACGAGGACCGGCGGCGCGGCCCGGGCCAGGGGGGCGGACGCCCCGAGCGCCGCGGTGCGCCGACGGGCCCTCGTCGCGAGGACCGCGCCGAACGACCCGCGCACAATCCCGGTGACCTCCGAGCGGCGAATCGTGCGGACCAGGAGCGCTCTCCGGACATCGACCCGGACGTGACGGGCCAGGAGCTCGACCGCGGCACGCTCAAGGAGATCAACGGCCTTGACGAGCGTCCTGCCAGCTGGGTCGCCAAGCATCTCGTGATGGCCGGCCGCTACCTGGACGTCGACCCGGCGCTGGCGTTCCAGCACGCCCTCGCCGCGTCCCGCAAGGGCGGCCGCCTCTCACGCGTGCGCGAGGCAGTCGCGCTCACCGCCTACGCGGCGGGGGAGTACGCCGACGCGCTGCGCGAGTTCCGCACCTACCGGCGCATGACGGGCGACGACACCCACATCGCCGCGCAGGTGGACAGCGAGCGTGCCCTCGGCCGCACGGAGAAGGCCCTGCAGCTGGCCGCCGAGGTGGATGCCTCGCGTCTGGACCGGGCGGCGCGGGCCGAGCTGGCCATGGTCGTCTCCGGCATCCGCGAGGACGCCGGCGACCTTCAGGGTGCCCATGAGGCCCTGCAGATCCCGGAACTGGACCGGCGGCGCGGCTACCCCTTCTCTCCCCGGCTGTTCCAGCGTCAGGCCGACGTGCTGCTCGCCCTGGGGCGCCGCGACGAGGCTCGGCTCTGGGCGCGTGCCGTGCGCGTCGCGGAGAAGGCCCTCGGCGTGGGCGGGTTCGCGGACCCGGAGATCATCGACGTGGACACCGAGCCGGTCGAGGACCCCCGGGACCGCCGCCCGTCCCCCCGCGACCGGCGCCACGAGCGGTATGCGGCCGAGGCCGGTGCGGAGCCGACGGCGGACGGATCCCCGGCCGAGGAGCCGGAGGCCGCCACGGAGCCGACCGAGGCGCCCCGGCCGGAGGCCGCCGCAGAGCCGCCGGCCGCCGTCGACGCGCCGGACGAGGTCGACCCGAACCAGCTGTCGCTGTTCGACGCCCTCGAGGCCCCGGAGGCAGACGAGCGGTGAGCGCCACGTTCTTCGCCGGTCACGACGGGCTGCTCTGCGACCTGGACGGCGTCGTCTACGCCGGAGGCGGCGCGATCGCCGGGGCGGTCGAGACGCTGTCGACGCTGCAGGAACGGGGCGTGCCGGTCGGGTTCGTGACGAACAACGCCTCCCGCGCGCCGGAGTCTGTGGCCGAGCATCTCCGCACGCTCGGGGTGCCCGCGCAGGCGGGGCAGGTCTTCGGCTCCGCACCGGCGGGCGTCGACCTGCTCGAGGAGACGCTCGGCCGCCGCACCGGCCGGGTGCTCGTGGTCGGCTCGGCGTACCTGCGCGCCGTGGTCGAGGAGCGGGGCTACGAGGTGGTCGCGTCCGCGGCGCAGCGCCCCGACGCGGTGATCCAGGGCTTCGACCCCGGTCTCGGCTGGGCCGATCTGGCGGAGGCGGCGTACGCCGTGCGCGCCGGGGCCACCTGGGTCGCCACCAACCTGGACACCTCGATCCCGCGCGCGGAGGGGATCGCCCCCGGCAACGGGGCCCTCGTCGAGGCGGTGGGCCGGGCCACCGGCACCGCGCCCGTCGCGGCGGGCAAGCCCGAGCCACGACTGTTCCGGACGGCGGCCGAGGCCCTCGGCCTGGCCCGTCCCCTCGTGGTCGGCGACCGCCTGGACACGGACATCCGCGGCGGCAACGCGGCGGGGTTCGACACGGTGCTCGTCCTGACCGGCATCGACACGCGCGAGACCGCGGCCGCCGCCCCCGGGCCGGACCGGCCCACGTGGGTCCGTGCGCACCTGCCCGCTCTGCTCGCCGGCGGGGCCGAGGGCTCCGCGGACCCACGGCGTGGCTGAGACCGCACGCGCCGACGTCGCCCTGGCCGCCCGGGGCCTGGCCCGCTCCCGCACGGAGGGCGCGGCGCTCATCCGCGCGGGGCAGGTCCTCCTCGACGGCCGCCCGGTGCGCCGGCCCTCCGACCGCGTGGCCGCCGACGCCACGCTGCGCCTGCGCGACCCGGGCCCGCGGTACGTCTCCCGTGCGGCCCACAAGCTCGTCAGCGCGCTCGAGGCGTTCCCGGACGTCGCCGTGGCCGGCCGCCGGGCGCTCGACGCCGGGGCCTCCACCGGCGGATTCACCCAGGTCCTCCTCGAGCGGGGCGCCGAACGGGTGGCCGCCGTGGACGTGGGCCACGACCAGCTGGCCCCGACCGTCCGGGCCGACCCCCGCGTCCTCGTGCGCGAGGGGCTCAACGTCCGCGACCTCACGGCCGAGGACATCGACGGTCCGGTGGACCTGGTGGTCTCCGACCTGTCCTTCATCTCGCTGCGCCTCGTCCTCGCCCCGCTCGCGGGCGTGTGCCGACCCGGCGCGGAGCTGCTGCTCATGGTCAAGCCCCAGTTCGAGGTCGGGCGGCGCGCCCTGCCGCGCACCGGCGTCGTGACCGATCCCGACGCCCGCCGCGACGCCGTCGTGGGGGTGGCTGCGGCCGCGCTGGGCGCCGGTCTCGCACCCCGCGGCCTCGCCCGATCCGGCCTGGCCGGACAGGACGGGAACGCCGAGTTCTTCCTGCGGCTCCGCCGTCCCGACGCCACCGCGGCCGACGATCCGGCCGGCGGGACGAGCCCGGCCCCGGACGCCGGCGAGCGCGCCGCCGGGTGGGTCCGGGGCGCCCACATCGACTGGTCCTGACCCGCGTCCGAGGGGCGCCGCCCGTCCACGGGCGTAGGGCCACCGGTTCGCGCGTCCGGTCTCGTGGCTATCCTGGATCGCAGTGCCCGGCACCCCGGCTCGCGGAAGGAACCATGCCCTACACCCCCGGACGTCGCGTCCTCGTCCTGACCCACACGGGCCGCGAGGACGCCATCAGCGCGGCGCTGCAGGCCACCCGCATGTTCGCGGAGGAGGGCCTGGTCAGCGTCATGCTCGAACAGGACGTGGCCGCCATCCGCGCGGCCGCGGGGGACCCCCCGGAGTTCGCGCCGGAGGCCCTCGGGGTCGACTGCGAGCTCGAGGACATCACCCTCGGCCTCGTCCTCGGCGGCGACGGCTCGGTGCTGCGGGCGGCCGACTTCGTCCGCGGCCACAACGTGCCGCTGCTGGCGGTGAACCTGGGCCACGTCGGCTTCCTCGCCGAGTCCGAGCGCACCGACCTGCACCGCACCGTCCAGGCGATCGCCTCGGAGTCCTACGTGGTGATCGAGCGCATGGCCCTGGACGTCGTCGTGCACGTGGAGGGCCGCGAGGTGGCCCGCACGTGGGCCCTCAACGAGGCCTCCGTGGAGAAGTCCCACCGGGAGCGGATGCTCGAGGTGGTCGTCTCCGTGGACAACTCGCCGCTGACGGCCTTCGGCTGCGACGGCGTCGTCCTGGCCACCCCCACCGGCTCCACGGCCTACGCCTTCTCCGGCGGGGGCCCCGTGGTGTGGCCCTCCGTGGAGGCCCTGCTGTGCGTGCCCATCAGCGCCCACGCCCTGTTCACCCGCCCCCTCGTGGTGGGTCCGCGCTCCACGATCGGCGTGGACGTGCTCACCCGCACCCGCGAGACCGGTGTGCTGTGGTGCGACGGCCGGCGGACCGTCGAACTGCCGCCGCAGGCCCGGATCGAGGTGTCCCGTTCGGCGGAGCCGGTGCGCCTGGCCCGTCTCAACCCGACGCCCTTCGCGGAACGGCTGGTGCGCAAGTTCCGGCTGCCCACGGACGGCTGGCGCGGCCCCGTCACCGCCCAGGAGCGGGCGGGCGTGCTCCGCGCGGTGGAGACCGTCGAGCCGCGGCACGCGGGGCCGCGTCCTGACGTCGTCGAACCGGCCACCATGCCGCTGTCGGTGCTCTCGCCCGTGGACATCCAGCGTCACCGCGACCGCGGGGCGTGTCACCCCGGGGAGGACGCATGATCGACCATCTGAGGATCTCGGGGCTCGGCGTGATCGGCGAGGCCACCGTGGACCTGGACCCCGGCTTCACCGTCGTCACCGGCGAGACCGGCGCCGGCAAGACCATGGTGGTCACCGCCCTGGGCCTGCTGCTCGGTGCTCGCGCCGACGCGGGCGCGGTCCGCCGGGGCTCGTCCCGTGCCGTCGTGGACGCCGGCGTGCGCGTGGCCGCGGACCACGCGGCGCTCCGCCTGGCTCAGGAGGCCGGCGCGGTCGTGGACGAGGGCGACGACGGCACCCGCGACCTGGTCCTGAGCCGCAGCGTCACGGCGTCGGGGGAGGGCACACGTTCCCGCGCTGCGGCCGGCGGCCGTTCCGTGCCCGTGGGCCTGCTCTCCGAGATCGGGGCCACGCTCGTGGCCGTGCACGGGCAGAACGACCAGGTCCGCCTCCAGGGCGCCGACGCCCAGCGGCACGCCCTCGATGCGTTCGGCGGCGCCGAGCTCGCCGCGGCCCTGCGCGCCTACCGCGCGGACCACGCCGCCTGGGCCGCCGCGCGTCGGGAGCGCCAGGAGCTCACCGCCCACCGCCAGGAGCGGGCCCGCGAAGCCGAGGCGCTCCAGCGCTCGCTCGAGGAGATCGACCTCGCCGAGCCGCAGGAGGGGGAGGACGAGGAGCTGCGGGCTCTCATCCGCCGGCTCGAGGACGTCGAGGAGCTGCGCGCCGCCTCGGGGGAGGCGCACGCCCGACTGGCCGGCCCCGACGTGGACGCGATGGACGAGACCCCCGGCGCCGTCAGCCTCGTGGAGGCGGCGCGGCAGGCCGTGCTCGCCGCCCCCGGCGACGACCCCGAGCTCGCCGCCGCGGCCGCGCGCCTGGCGGAGGCCGCCGTCGTGCTCTCGGACATCGCCGGCGACCTGGCCCGCTACACCGCTGACCTGGACGCCGACGCGGCCTCCGACCTCGACGCGGCCCAGTCGCGGCTGGCCGAGCTCACGCGACTGCAGCGGCTCTACGGGCCCGAGCTCGCCGACGTGATCGACTGGGCCCGGACCCAGCGTCCGCGCCTGGACGAGCTGCAGGGCGACTCCGGCCGCCTCGAGGAGCTCGAGGCGGAGGTCGACCGGCTCGACGCCGCGCTGCGCGAGCGGGCCGCGACCCTCACCGCCCTGCGCACCGAGGCCGCCGAGCGGCTCGAGACCGCGGTGACCGAGGAGCTGCACGCCCTGTTCATGCCGGACGCCTCGTTCCACGTGGGGCTGACGCCGGTCGCCGGGGACGGTCTCGGCCCGTACGGCGCTGAGGACGTCACGCTCGCCCTGCGCCCCCACGCGGGCGTCGAGCCCCGGCCCCTGGGCCGCGGCGCCTCCGGCGGCGAGCTCTCCCGCGTGATGCTCGCCCTCGAGGTGGTCCTGGCCGCCACGGACCCGGTGCCCACCTTCGTGTTCGATGAGGTCGACGCCGGCGTGGGCGGTGAGGCCGCCGTGCGGATCGGGGCCCGCCTGGCCCGGCTCGCCCGCCACGTGCAGGTCATCGCCGTGACGCACCTGCCCCAGGTCGCCGCCTACGCGGACCGGCACGTGCGGGTGGAGAAGAACTCGGACCCGGCCGCGGGTGTGACCACCTCCGACGTCGTGACGCTGACGGCCGACGAGCGGGTCGAGGAGCTCGCCCGCATGCTCGCCGGGCACGGCGACTCCGCGGCGGCCCGCGAGCATGCCCGGGAGCTGCTCGAGTCCTCCGCCCGCGAACGTGGCTGACCCCGTCCGCGGACGCCGCCCCGACATGAAAGGATCGCCCCATGCCTGAGATCCCCGCGTCCGCGGGACGCTCGCCCCTGCGCGACCTGCACGTCCCCCGCCCGGTGAAGAAGTCGAAGACCGTCTACGAGGGCCGAGTGTGGGACATCGCCCGGGAGTCGTTCCGCCTGGACCCGGCGGACAAGTCCCGGGAACCGCTGACCCGGGAGCTGATGGTGCACCCGGGCGCGGTGGCGATCCTCGCGGTCCGCACCAAGCTCACCACCACCGGCCCCCGCGAGCAGGTGGCCCTCGTCCGCCAGTACCGCCACCCCGTGGGCATGGAGCTGTGGGAGATCCCGGCGGGCCTGCGGGACGTGGACGGGGAGGACCTCCACCAGGTCGCCGTCCGTGAGCTGGCCGAGGAGGCCGACCTGCGCGCCCGCGAGTGGCACACCCTCGTCGACTACTACACGACCCCGGGCGGCTCCAGCGAGGCGATCCGCGTGTTCCTGGCCCGTCAGATCGAAGAGATCCCCGACGGCGAGCGGCACACCCGGCAGGACGAGGAGGCCGCCATGCCGCTCGTGTGGGTCGGCGTCGACGAGGTGACCGACGCCGTCCTGGACGGCCGGGTGCACAACCCATCCACCGTCGTCGCCGTGCTGGCCCTGGGCGCCCACCGGGCCCAGGGCTGGCGACGCCTGCGTCCCGTGGACGCGCCGTTCGTCCCCGACCGGCAGGCCCCGGGGGCGGACTGGTCCGCGTGAGCCCGCACGCGCCGCAGACCTCGGCGCTCGCGGCACCCTTCCGCCGGCACCTGGACCATCTCGCCGTCGAGCGGGGCCTGGCCGAGAACACCCTGGCCGCCTATCGGCGCGACCTGGCCCGCTACCGTCGCTGGCTCGAGGCGGCCGGGGTGCGCGCCCCCGGGGACGTCGACCCCGGCCACGTGGCCGGCTTCCTGCAGGCCCTCGCCACGGGCGACGACGGCGGCCGCCCGCTCGCCGTCCGCTCGGCCGCCCGCGTGCTCGCCGCGGTGCGCGGGCTGCACCGGTTCTGGGCCCTCGAGGGACTCACGCCCGCCGACCCCGCCCGCGACGTCCACCCGCCGAAGCCGGGCGACCGCCTGCCGAAGGCGCTCCCCGTGGAGCAGGTGACGGCGCTGCTGGAGGCCGTGCCCGTCGACACCCCCGCCGGACTGCGGGACCGCGCGCTGCTCGAGTTCCTCTACGGCACCGGCGCCCGCATCTCCGAGGTGGTCGGCCTCGACGTCGACGACGTGGTGGGGCTCGCGCAGACCGGGGACGACGGCGGCCAGCCCGTGGTCCGCCTGTTCGGCAAGGGGTCCAAGGAGCGCGTGGTGCCGATCGGCTCCTACGCGGCCGCCGCGCTCGACGCATGGCTGGTGCGGGGACGGCCCACGATCATGACGGGAGTCACACGCTCCACGCCCGCCCTGTTCGTCAACGCCCGCGGGGGCCGGCTCTCCCGGCAGTCCGCGTGGGCCGTGCTGAAGCGGGCGGCCGAGCGCGCCGGCCTCGAGGCGGACGTCTCGCCCCACACCCTGCGCCACTGCTTCGCCACGCACCTGCTGGCCGGCGGCGCGGACGTCCGCGTGGTCCAGGAGCTGCTCGGGCACGCGTCCGTGACCACCACGCAGGTGTACACCCTCGTCACCGTGGACTCCCTGCGCGAGGTCTACTCCGCCGCGCATCCGCGCGCGCGCTGAGCCCCGCACCTGATACGCTCAAAATCCGTGGTGAAACGAACTACTCGTACTCAGACGTCCACGCGCGTCACCCGTCACGTGTTCGTGACCGGCGGTGTCGCCTCCTCCCTCGGCAAGGGGCTCACGGCCTCCTCGCTCGGCCACCTGCTCAAGGCGCGCGGGCTCAGGGTGGTGATGCAGAAGCTCGACCCCTACCTCAACGTGGACCCGGGCACCATGAACCCGTTCCAGCACGGCGAGGTGTTCGTCACCGAGGACGGCGCCGAGACGGACCTGGACATCGGCCACTACGAGCGCTTCCTCGACGAGGACCTCGACGGCCTGGACAACGTGACCACCGGCCAGGTGTACTCCACCGTGATCGCCCGCGAGCGCCGCGGCGAGTACCTCGGGGACACCGTCCAGGTCATCCCGCACATCACCGACGAGATCTGCCGCCGGATGCGCCTGCCCGCGGAGCCCCGCGGCGACCGCCCCGCCCCGGACGTGATCATCACGGAGATCGGCGGCACCGTCGGCGACATCGAGTCGCAGCCCTTCCTCGAGGCCGCCCGCCAGGTCCGCCAGGACGTCGGCCGCGACGACGTCTTCTTCCTGCACGTCTCCCTCGTGCCGTACATCGGCCCCTCGCAGGAGCTCAAGACCAAGCCCACACAGCACTCCGTGGCCGCCCTGCGCTCGATCGGCATCCAGCCGGACGCGATCGTGCTGCGCTCGGACCGGGCCGTCCCCGACGATGTCCGCGGCAAGATCGCCCGCATGTGCGACGTCCCGCAGGACGCCGTCGTCAACTGCGCCGACGCCCCCTCCATCTACGACATCCCCCGCGTCATCCACGACCAGGGCCTCGACGCCCACGTGGTGCAGTCCCTGGACCTGAAGTTCAAGGACGTGGACTGGACCGCGTGGGATGCCCTCATGGACGCCGTGCACCACCCGGAGCACGAGCTCACGGTGGCGCTCGTGGGCAAGTACGTGGACCTGCCGGACGCCTACCTGTCCGTCACCGAGGCGCTGCGCGCCGGTGGCTTCGCCCACCGGGCCAAGGTGGGCATCCGCTGGGTGGCCGCGGACGAGTGCGCCACCCCCGAGGGCGCGGCGGTGGCGCTCGCGGACGTCGACGCCGTGTGTGTGCCCGGCGGCTTCGGCGTGCGCGGGCTCGAGGGCAAGCTCGGCGCGCTGCGGCACGCCCGCGAGCAGCGGATCCCGACGCTGGGTCTGTGCCTGGGCCTGCAGTCCATGGTCATCGAGTACGCCCGCAACGTCCTCGGCCTGGAGGACGCGGACTCCACCGAGTTCGACCCGGAGACCGCCTCGCCCGTGATCGCCACCATGGCCGAGCAGGAGCAGATCGTGGCCGGCGAGGGGGACCTCGGCGGCACCATGCGCCTGGGCGCCTTCCCCGCGACCCTGCGCCCGGGCTCCGTGGTGGCCGAGGCCTACGGCACCACCGAGGTGACCGAGCGCCACCGCCACCGCTACGAGGTGAACAACGCCTACCGCGACCGCCTCGAGGAGGCCGGTCTCGCGATCTGCGGCACCTCCCCGGACGGCGCCCTCGTGGAGTTCGTGGAGCTGCCCCGGGACGTGCACCCGTACTACGTGTCCACGCAGGCCCACCCGGAGTTCTCCTCCCGGCCGACCCGCCCGCACCCGCTGTTCGCCGGCCTCGTCGCCGCCGGCCTGGCCCGCCGCGCCGACGCGGCGGCCCGGCGCTGAGGGGCCGACGACCGGCCCGACACAGTGGTCACGACACGCCGTCGCCGCGCCCGGCACGCGGCGTGTCGTGACCACTCTGCGAGGGCGTCGCACCGATGACGACACGACGACGGCGGGCCGCCCCACCCGGGGCGACCCGCCGTCGTCGTGCACGCGGCACCGCGCCGCGAGCGAATGGGGCGACGTGTCGGAGGTGATCTGCGTCTACACCTCCGACAAGTCGCCCCGACCGCCCCTCACGAGGCTCAGCCCGCCGGCAGCTCCCGCTGCTCGGGGCCGTCGTAGGCCGAGAGCGGGCGGATCAGCGCGTTCGCGGCGCGCTGCTCCATGATGTGGGCGGTCCAGCCGGTGATGCGCGAGGCGATGAAGATCGGCGTGAACAGCTCGGTGTCGAAGCCCATGAGGTGATACGTCGGGCCGGCGGGGTAGTCGAGGTTCGGCTTGATCTGCTTGGCCTCGTCCATGGCCTGCTCCAGACCGTCGTACAGGCCGAGCATCTCCTCGCGGCCGTAGTGCTCGATCATCCGGTCCAGTGCGGCCTTCATGGTGGGCACGCGGGAGTCCCCGTTCTTGTAGACGCGGTGGCCGAAGCCCATGACCTTCTTCTTCTGGGCCAGGGCGTCCTCCATCCACGCCTTCGCTCGGGCGGCGGCGTCCTCACGGGACTCCTCCTTCCGGATGCCGATCTCGTCGAAGGTGTGCATCACGGCCTCGTTGGCGCCGCCGTGCAGCGGGCCCTTGAGCGCGCCGATCGCACCGGTCACGGCCGAGTGCAGGTCGGAGAGCGTCGAGGTGATCACGCGCGCGGTGAAGGTCGAGGCGTTGAACGAGTGCTCGGCGTACAGCACCATCGAGACGCGGAACGCGTCCACGACCTCCGGGGCGGCCTCCTCGCCGAACGTCATCCAGAGGAAGTTCTGCGAGTAGTCCAGGTCCTCGCGCGGCTCCACCACGTCCTGGCCGCGGCGGCGGCGCTGGTCGTAGGCGACGACGGCCGGGAACGCCGCGAACAGGGCCTGGGCCTTCTCCAGCTCGGCCTCGGGGGAGGAGTCCTCCGCCTTCGGGTGGTTCGCGCCGAGCACGGACACGGCGGTGCGGCCGACGTCCATGGGGTGGCAGTCGGTGGGCAGCAGGTCGATGGCCTGCTTCACCTTCGGGTCGAGGGCACGGTGGGCGCGCTCGAAGCGCTCGAACGCGGCCAGCTCCTCGTCCGTGGGCAGCTCGCCCGTCCAGAGCAGCAGCGCGACGGCCTCGAACGAAAGCTGCGCGGCCAGGTCCTGCACGGGGTAGCCGCGATACAGCAGGGAGTTCGTCTCCGGGTTGACCTTGGAGATCGCCGTGGTGTCCACGACGACGCCGGCCAGGCCCTTCTTGATCTCGGTCTCGGTCATGGTGTCCCTCCTCGGGGAGTGGGGCCCGCCCGCGCACGGGCGGGCCCGGTGACGGGTCAGAGGTCGGCGTGGTTGGCGCCGATGTCGAGCGTGGGCACGTCGAAGTTGAAGATGCCCGTGTCGAAGGCGTTGTAGCCCTCGTAGTCCACCAGCTCGTAGAGGCGGGCGCGGGTGAGCATCTGCTCCACCTGCGACTGCTGGGTGCCCTCCTCCTTGATGGCGTCGAGCACGCGCTCGGCGGCGCCCATCGCGGAGCGCAGCAGGGTGACCGGGTAGATCACCATCGCGACGCCGGCGTCCGCCAGCTGCTGGCGGGTGAACAGCTCGGACTTGCCGAACTCGGTCATGTTCGCCAGGACCGGGACCCCGAGGGGCTCCAGCTCGCGACACACGGTCTCGAACTCGCCGATGTCCTTCAGTGCCTCCGGGAAGATCGCGTCCGCACCGGCCTCCACGAGCGCCTTCATGCGGGCGATCGCGGCGTCCAGGCCCTCCACGGCACGCAGGTCGGTGCGCGCCATGATGAGGAAGTTCGGGTCCCGGCGGGCGTCGACGGCGGCGGCGATGCGCTTGACCGCGGTGTCGAGGTCCACCATGTTCTTGCCGTCGAGGTGGCCGCACCGCTTGGGGTTGAACTGGTCCTCGATGTGGCAGCCGGCCAGGCCGGCGTTCTCGAACTCCTGCACCGTGCGGGCCACGTTCATCGGCTCGCCGAAGCCCGTGTCCGCGTCGATGAGGCACGGCAGGTCCGTGAGGCGGGCGATCTGCCCGCCGCGCACGGCCACCTCGGTGAGCGTGGTCAGCCCGACGTCGGGCAGGCCCAGCTCGTTCGCGAGCACGCCACCGGAGATGTACACCCCGGGGAAGCCCTTCTCCTGGATCAGCTTGGCGGTCAGCGGGGTGAACGCGCCCGGGAACTGCTGGGCGCCGCCCTGTTTCAGGGTCTGCCGCAGGTCGATCCGCTTCTCTTCGGCCGTCTTCGTCGAGTACAGCATCAGAACAGGCCCTTCGGGGCGGCGGCGAGGTCGGCCTCGGACAGGAACGCCGGGTCCGCCAGGATGTTCAGCTGGTCCAGCTCGCCGGGCTGCAGCTCGGCCACGCGCTCGGCGGCGGCCAGGAAGCGGTCCTGCTCCTCCTTCGAGACGATGCCCTCGGCCAGGGTGCGGAACTTCTGGATGTACTGTTCGCGGGCGAACGGCCGGGCGCCGAGCGGGTGGGCGTCGGCCACGGCGATCTCGTCGGTGATGACGGTGCCGTCCTTGAGGGTGATCTCCACCGCGCCGCCGAACGCCTTCTCCGCGAGGTCCAGCGAGTGGTAGCGGCGGGTCCACTCCGGGTCCTCCACGGTGGTCACCTTGTGCCACAGGGCGACGGTGTCCTCGCGCTGGGCGCGCTCGGGGGCGTAGGAGTCCACGTGGTGCCAGGAGCCGTCCTGCAGGGCCACGGTGAAGATGTAGGGGATCGAGTGGTCGAGGGTCTCGCGCGAGGCCGTCGGATCGTACTTCTGCGGGTCGTTGGCGCCCGAGCCGATCACGTAGTGGGTGTGGTGCGAGGTCTTGATCAGCACCGACTCGACGTTCGCCGGGTCGGTGGCCTCCGGGTGCTCCCTGTGGAGCTTGCGGGCCAGGTCGATCCAGGCCTGGGCCTGGTACTCGGCCGAGTGCTCCTTGGTGTAGGTGTCCAGGATGCCGCGCTTGGGCTCGCCCTGCTCGGGCAGCGGCACCTCGTAGGAGGCGTCCGGGCCGTCCAGCAGCCAGGCGATCACGCCGTCCTCGCCCTCGTAGATCGGGACGGGGGAGGTCTGGCCGCGCATGGCGCGGTCCACGGCCTCGACGGCCATCTTGCCGGCGAACGCCGGGGCGTGGGCCTTCCACGTGGAGATCTCGCCCTTGCGGGACTGGCGGGTGGCGGTGGTGGTGTGCAGGCCCTGGCCGATGGCCTGGAAGATGGTCTCGGTGTCCAGGCCGAGCAGGGTGCCGATGCCGGCGGAGGCGGAGGGGCCGATGTGGGCCACGTGGTCGATCTTGTGGCCGTACAGGTTGATGGACTTCACGAGGTCCACCTGGATCTCGTAGCCGGTGGCGATGCCGCGGATCAGGTCCTTGCCGGAGCGGCCGGCGTGCTGGGCGACGGCGAGGATCGGCGGGATGTTGTCGCCCGGGTGGGAGTACTCGGCGGCCAGGAACGTGTCGTGGTAGTCCAGCTCGCGGACGGCCACGCCGTTGGCCCACGCGGCCCACTCGGGGGAGACCTTCTGCTCCACACCGAACACGGAGGCGCCCTCGCCGCCGGTGGAGACCGGGTGGGACAGGGCCTGGGCGCGGGCGGCGACGATCGGGCCGCGCTTCAGCGAGGCGACGGCGACGGAGGCGTTGTCGATGATCCGGTTGATGATCATCTCCTCGACCTCGGGCAGCACCTCGACGTCGTCGACGGCCACCTCGGCCAGCTTCCAGGCCAGCTGGTCCTTGCGCTCGAGGTTCTCCTCGGAGCGGTGGACGCGCACGTGATGGTTCTTCATGGTCGGTCTCCTTCGGTGGGGGTCAGCAGGGTCGGGGTCTCCTCGGCTCGGCCGCGCCGGGTCAGATGGTGGAAGGCGTGGTGCAGGTGGACCCGCGTGGTCGCCTCCGCGAGGTCCGCGGCGCCCGAGCCGACGGCGTCGGCGATGTCCGCGTGCTCCGCGGCGGAGGCCGCGAGGCGGGCCGGGTCGTCCGCGGCCAGGCGGCGCAGGCGCGCCAGGTGCAGGCGCAGGGTGCGCAGGGTGGAGACGAGGTAGGGGTTCGCGGCGGCCTCGTCCAGCCGGCTGTCCAGCTCGGCCGTCATCGCGTAGTAGTCCGCCGGGTCGGTCCCGCCGCGCAGGGCCGCCTCGGCCTCCTGGAAACGGCCCGCGAGGACCGCGAACCGCTCGGCCGCCTCCGGGGTGGCCCGCTGCGCGGCCCGGCGCGCCAGGAGGGACTCGAGGGCGATGCGCAGGTCGAACAGCTGGTCCGCCTGTTCGAGGGACAGGTCGGCGACGACGATGCCCCGTCCCGGGGCCTGCTCGGCCAGGCCGTCGGCCACCAGGCGGGAGAGCGCCTCGCGCAGAGGGGTGCGCGAGATGCCCAGGCGCTCGGCCTGCTCCACCTCGCCCAGGCCCGCGCCCGGAGGGAGGGACCAGTCGAGGATCTCCGCCCTCAGGGCCTGGTACGCCCGCTCACTCGCTCGCATGCCGCCAGTGTATACACAACAGTCCCGCCGAGGGCAGGGGTTGTGTCCGATGCGCGTGCCGGGCGACGCCGTCCACGGAAAGCGTCGTCCGGCGTGCGGGGGCTGGGTGGTGCGTCCCCGGCGCGGGACTCGCGCGTGCCGCCACGCCTCACTGACGGGGCAAGAAATGTATACAGATCCCTTGCCCCCTGTGATCCACGGCACTACCCTGGGCGCATGGCGACCCACCATGCCCCCACCGAAGACCGCCCCTCCGGCGCGTACGCCGACGCCCACGCCCGCGCCCTCCGCGACCCCGAGGGGTTCTGGCTCGACGCGGCGCGCGCCATCGACTGGACCGTCGCGCCCACGCGCGCCCTCGACGACTCCGCCGCGCCCCTGTACCGCTGGTTCCCGGACGGCGAGCTGAACACCGCCTTCAACTGCCTGGACCGGCACGTCGAGGCGGGCCGCGGGGACGCCGTCGCGCTGATCCACGACTCCGCGATGACCGGTGAGGTCACCCGCTACACGTACGCCGAGCTCACGGACGCGGTGGCCCGCCTGGCCGGCGCCCTGGCCGCGCGCGGCGTCGGCAAGGGCGACCGCGTCCTCGTGTACCTGCCGATGATCCCGCAGGCCCACATCGCGATGCTGGCGTGCGCGCGGCTCGGCGCGGTGCACTCCGTGGTCTTCGGCGGCTTCGCCCCGCGCGAGCTCGCCTCCCGCATCGACGACGCCGCCCCCGACGTCGTGCTCACCTGCTCCGGCGGCATCGAGCCCAAGCGCCGGGTCGAATACCTGCCCGCCGTGGCCGAGGCGCTCGAGACCGCCGCGCACCCCGTGCGCACGGTGCTGGTCCACCACCGCGAGGGCTTCGAGACCGCGCTCGCGGACGCCGACGGGCGCGGGGGCGCGAGCTGGGAGGACTGGGGCGAGGCCGTCGCGGCCGCCGAGCCGGCCGACTGCGTCCCGGTGCGGGCCACCGACCCGCTGTACGTGCTGTACACCTCGGGCACCACCGGCAAGCCCAAGGGCGTCGTCCGGGACAACGGAGGCCACGCCGTCGCCCTGCGCTGGACCATGGAGCACATCTACGACGTCGGCCCGGGGCAGGCGATGTGCACCGCCTCGGACGTGGGCTGGGTCGTGGGCCACTCCTACATCGTCTACGGACCGCTGCTGGCCGGGGCCACCACGGTGATGTACGAGGGCAAGCCCGTGGGCACGCCCGACGCCGGCGCGTTCTGGCGGCTCATCGAGGACCACGGGGTCCGGTCCTTCTTCACGGCCCCCACGGCGCTGCGCGCGATCCGCCGCGCCGACCCCGAGGGCGAGCTGCTCCAGGCCCACGACCTGTCCTCCCTGCGGCACTTCTTCGCCGCCGGCGAGCGCCTGGACCCGGAGACGCAGCGGTGGATCGAGGGCCTGCTGGGCATGCCGGTGATCGACCACTGGTGGCAGACCGAGACCGGCTGGGCCATCGCGGCGAACCCCGTGGGGATGGAACAGCTGCCGGTGAAGATCGGCTCGTCGTCTGTGCCCTCGCCAGGCGTGGACCTCGTGGTCCTCGACGCCATGGGCGAGCCCGTGCCCGCCGGGACCGAGGGCAACATCGCCCTGCGGCTGCCGCTGCCCCCGGGCACCCTGCCGACCCTGTGGGGCGACGACCAGCGCTACATCGACTCCTACCTCAGCGCGTTCCCCGGCCACTACGCGACCGGCGACTCCGGCCTCGTGGACGAGGACGGCTACGTGTTCGTGCTCGGGCGCACCGACGACGTCATCAACGTCTCCGGGCACCGGCTGTCCACGGGCGTCCTCGAGGCCGCTCTGGCCTCCCACCCGGCGGTGGCCGAGTGCGCCGTGATCGGCGTCGCGGACCCGCTCAGGGGCCAGCGGCCCTCGGGCTACGTGGTCCTCAAGTCCGGCGTCGAGACGCCCGAGCCCGGCTCCGAGGCCGAGGCCGCGCTCCTGGACGCGCTGCGTCAGGCGGTGCGCCGCGAGGTGGGCCCGGTGGCGGACTTCCGCGACGTCGTCGTGGTGGACGCGCTGCCCAAGACCCGCTCGGGCAAGATCCTGCGCAAGACCATGCGGCAGATGGCCGACGGCGAGGAGTACGCGGTTCCCTCGACCATCGAGGACCCCGCCGTGCTCGAGGCCCTGGCCGGGGTGCTGCGCCCGGCCCGCTGAGCCCCGCTCACGTGCGGCCGGCCCAGCGGTACTCCTGCTCGGGCCGGCCGCGGCCGCCGTGCCGGGCCGAGCGCCGCACCCGGCGGATCCGCTCGAGGTGCTCGAGGTAGCGCCGGGCCGTCACGCGGGAGATGCCCAGGCGCTCGCCCACCTCGGCCGCGCTCAGGGCGGTCTCCGGGTCCGCCCCCAGCAGCTCCACCACCTCGCGCAGGGTGCCCTCGGTCAGCCCCTTGGGCAGGGCCTCGGCGCGCCGCTCGCGGGAGACGCGGAAGACGGCGTCCACCTGCTCCTGGCCGTCGAGGGCGCCGTCGCCGGCCAGCATCGCCGAGGCGGCGCGGAACCCGCCCAGTCGGTCCGCGAACTCGTCGAACCCGAACGGCTTCACGAGGTACTGCGTCACCCCGTACGCGACGGCCCGGCGCACCACCGGCAGGTCGGTGGCCGCGGTGAGCGCCAGCACCCCGCCGTGGAAGCCGGCCGCGCGCAGTTGGCGCAGGAAGTCCAGGCCGTGCCCGTCCGGCAGGTTCATGTCCAGCAGGACGACGTCGAACGGGAAGCGCCCGTTGGCGTGCAGGCCCGCCGCGGCGACCTGCCGCGCGGCCAGCAGGGAACCGGCCACCGCGGCCACCTCGAAGCCCGGCAGCCGGTCCAGGTGCGCCACGTAGGTCTCGGCCGTCAGCTGCTCGTCCTCGACGACGAGCACCCGGTACGGGCGGGCGGTCATGTCTCCTCCTGGGGTGTGGGCTCGCGGGGCACCTCGACGGTGAACACGGTGCCCGAGTCGGTCGCGACGTCCACGACCCCGCCGGCCTCCTCCGCGATCCGCCGCGTCAGCCACAGCCCCATGCCGCGTCCGGCGGCGCCGACGGGCTTCGTCGACCAGCCCCGGTCGAAGAGCCGGCGGCGGTCCGCGTCGGAGGGTCCGGGGCCGCCGTCGGCCACCTGCACCACCAGGCCCGCGGCGTCCGAGACCACTTCGACGTCGACCCACCGGTCTGCCGCGGACAGGTCCGGTGCGGCGGCGGCGTCGAGGGCGTTGTCCACCAGGTTGCCCAGCACGGTCAGCAGGTCGAGCGGGCGCAGCGGGGCGGGCGCGGTCAGCTCGGCGGACCAGGTCAGCGCCACCCCCCGCTCACGCGCCTGGGCGGCCTTCGCGTCGAGCAGGGCGGCGAGGACGTCGTCGGAGGCCTCCTCGTCCGCGGCGCGGCGGGACAGCACGGCCCGGGCCGCCTCCAGCCGGCCCGACTCGACGAGGGCGAGGGCGGTGTGCAGCTGGTTGGCGTGCTCGTGCGTCTGGGCGCGCAGCGCCGTGGTCAGGGTGTGGGCCACGGTGAGCTCGTCGCCGAGCCGCTGCAGGTCGGTGCGGTCGTGCAGGACGAGCACGCGCGATCCCGCCGGGGCGGTGGTCACGCCCTCGCGGGCGGCCGCGGCGAGGGCCGTCGGCGGGACCGACCCGCCGGGGTCGGAGCGGCCGGGCGCCCGCACGACACGCTCCTGCACCACGAGGACCCGACCGCCGACGGCGAGGCTCGCCTCACCGCCGACCGCGCCCGGCAGGGCCGCCGAGAGCTCGGTGGGCAGTCGAGGCTCGCCCGCGCCCTCCCAGCCGAGCAGGCGCGCGGCGGCGTCGTTGTGCAGGCGGACCCGCCCGTCCGGGGCGAGGACCACGACGCCGGCCTCGAGCGAGTCCATGGCCGTCTCCGCCAGCAGGAACTGCTCGGCGATCTGCTCGGGGCCGCGTCCGAGCGTCACCCGGTTCAGATACCGGCCCACGAGCCAGGCGACGAGCAGGCCGACGGCGGCCACGGCGGCCGAGCCGAGCAGGATGCCGGGGATCTGGGCCTGGGCCATGATGGCGACATCGGAGATCTGCACGCCCGTCGTGACCACGCCCAGGACGGTGCCGTCCTCCGGGTCCACGACCGGCGCGAGCGCGCGCACCGAACGGCCCGCCGCACCGGTGCTCGAGAGCTCCACGACGGTGTCCCCGGCGACGACGGCGTCCACCGGCCTCGGGTAGCGGACGCCGACCTGCTCGGGGCGCCAGCTCGCCAACCGCATCCCGTCCGGGTCCATCACGGTCAACCACGAGACCTGCGCCTCGGCGATCCAGCCGTCGATCCCGGCCTGCAGGGCGGGGGCGTCGCCGGCCCGCAGGGCCGAGACGAGCGCGGGGTCGCGCGCCACGAGGGTGGTGACGCCCTGCACATGGCGCTCCTCGACGCGCTGGGCCACCTCGCGGGCCTGGAGGTAGGCGCTCCACACGCTGAACAGGGCGATGGCCGCCACGAGCGCCACGTGGACCACGGCGATCCGCCGGGCGATCGACCACGGGTGGCGCATGCCTCTCCTCCCTCGGGCCGGCGACGCGCCGGTCCACCCCCACGATCCTGCAGTCCGTCGGCCGCCGTGACCACTATGACCGCAATCGTGACCGACACCACCCGGGGCCGCGAGAGTGGTCACATCCCTCCCGCGCCGCTGCGGACCGCTCGGCGGCGCCCCACCACCGCACAGAACGGAACGCCCGATGGCGCACACCCCACCGGCCGAGACCTCGGCCCCGCCGGCCCCGGCGACGAAGAAGGACCGCACCCACTGGCTGTACATCGCCGTGATCGCCTCGGTGGTGCTGGGCGCCGCCGTCGGCCTGCTCTTCCCCGAGTTCGGCAAGTCCCTCAAGCCGCTGGGCGACGGCTTCGTCTCCCTCATCAAGATGATGATCGGCCCGGTCATCTTCTGCACGATCGTCCTCGGCGTCGGCTCGATCGCCAAGGCCGCGACCGTCGGCCGCGTGGGCGGCATCGCCCTGGCCTACTTCATGACGATGTCCACGTTCGCGCTGGCCGTCGGCCTCGTCGTCGGCAACCTCATCCACCCCGGCGAGGGCCTCAAGCTGACGCCCTACGACCCGAACAAGCCCCAGGCCGCGGCGGACGGCACCGTCCAGTTCCTGCTGGACATCATCCCCGGCTCCCTGCCGGTGCTGCCCACCCTGTTCATCGCCCTGCTCGTGGGCTTCGCCCTGCAGCAGATGGGCCCGGCCGGCGCCCCGCTGCTGCGGGGTCTCACCCTGATCCAGGGCGTCGTGTTCCGCATCCTCATGATGGTGATGTGGGTCGCCCCGATCGGCGCGTTCGGTGCGATCGCCGCCGTCGTCGGCTCCACGGGCTGGTCCGCGATCGGCGCCATGGCGCTGCTCATGGGCGCCTTCTACCTGACCTGCATCGCCTTCATCGTGGTGGTGCTCGGCACCGTCCTGAAGGTCGTGACCGGCCTGAGCATCCTGTCCCTCATGAAGTACCTGGGCCGGGAGTACCTGCTCATCTTCGCCACCAGCTCCTCCGAGACCGCCCTGCCCCGCCTGATCGCCAAGATGGAGCACGCCGGCGTGGACAAGTCCGTCGTGGGCGTGACCGTGCCCACCGGCTACTCCTTCAACCTGGACGGCACCGCCATCTACCTGACCATGGCCGCGCTCTTCGTCTCCAACGCGATGGGCGCGGAGATGAACCTCGGCGAGCAGATCGGCCTGCTGGTATTCATGATCATCGCCTCGAAGGGCGCGGCCGGCGTCACCGGCGCGGGCATGGCCACGCTCGCCGCCGGCCTGCAGGCGCACCGACCCGAGCTGCTCGGCGGCATGGGCGTGATCGTGGGCATCGACAAGTTCATGTCCGAGGCCCGCGCCCTGACCAACTTCACCGGCAACGCCGTGGCCACGCTCCTCATCGGCCGCTGGGTGGGCGAGCTCGACGGCGAGCGTGCCCGGCGCGTCCTCAGTGGCGAGTTGAAGTTCGACGAGGCCACCGTGGCCGGCCACGACGGCGCCGCGCACGACCCGCAGCAGTCCCCGACGATCGCCGAGCAGGCCTACGAGGGCCACCCCGACTCCAGCCTGAACTTCACCATGGCCGCCGACGGCGACCGGAACCCCACCCGCTGACGGAGGCGGCGGGCCCGCGCGGCACGCCGCACCGTCGACCACCGGCGACGCCGGGGATGAGCCTGGACACCGGCCCGTCCCCGGCGTCGCCGTCGTCCCGGGAACGCCAGGCACTAGGGTGGGGGAAGATCCGGACACGCCGACGACGGCGGCCGCGGCGCGCCGCGGCCCGCGGCCGGGCGTGCAGACCACCGTGGAAGGAGCCGGCGCCGCCGTGACCTCGAGAGAACCGATCCCCGTGATGACCATCCACGGCGAGCCCGTGCTCGGGCCCACCGGCCGGCCCAAGCACGACTTCCCCGAGCCCGCGCCCCTGACCTCGCACGGCCCGGCGCGGATCATCTCGATGGTGAACCAGAAGGGCGGCGTCGGGAAGACGACCTCCACCATCAACCTGGGCGCCGCGCTCGCGGGCTACGGCCGCAGGGTGCTCATGGTGGACTTCGACCCGCAGGGCGCCCTCTCGGCCGGCCTGGGCGCGAACCCGCACGAGCTCGACACCACGGTGTACAACGTGCTCATGGAGCGGTCGGTGACCGCGAAGGACGCGATCCTGTCCACGGACTTCGAGAACATGGACCTGCTGCCGGCCAACATCGACCTGTCCGCGGCCGAGGTGCAGCTCGTCAACGAGGTGGCCCGCGAGCAGGTCCTCGAGCGCGCGCTGCGCCAGGTCCGCGACGACTACGACGTGGTCCTCATCGACTGCCAGCCCTCGCTGGGCCTGCTGACCGTCAACGCGCTGACCGCCTCGCACGGCGTGATCATTCCGCTGACCGCCGAGTTCTTCGCGCTGCGCGCGGTCGCCCTGCTCGTCGAGACGATCGAGAAGGTGCAGGACCGGCTGAACCCGGACCTGGAGATCGACGGCGTGCTGGCCACGATGTTCGACCAGCGGACCCTGCACTCCAAGGAGGTCGTGGGCTCGCTGGTGGCCGGCTTCGGGGACCGCGTGTTCGAGACCGTCATCAAGCGGTCCATCAAGTTCGCCGACGCCACGGTGGCGGCCACGCCCATCACCCTGTTCGCCGAGAACCACGACGGCGCCAAGGCCTACCGGCAGCTCGCCCGCGAGCTGATCTGCCGCGGGGGCGCGCCGTGACCGTCCGCTGAGCGCCGACGACGCCGGCCCGGTCCCGTCTCGGGACCGGGCCGGTTCGCTGCGCGCTCGCGGCCGGGGGAGGGGTGGCCGGGAGACGCGACGCCGCCGATCTGCGAGAATGGAACCGGGCGTGTCCGTCTCCGGGCCGTCCCTCACCCCCTGACCCGTCCGCCGCCGGCCCGACCGGCGCCGTTGACGCGCACCCGAAAGGACGCCCTCCCCATGAACTCCCGCAAGCCGCGAGGCTCCGGACGCACCCCCGCCGTCGGTCGACGGGGCGGCCCGTTCCAGGAGCGCGACTTCCAGCGACAGATCGGTGCCCGCCGCGGCCCCGCCGGCCCCCGTGAGGAGGCCCCCTTCGACGAGGACGCCGTGCCGCGCACGCGCGGTCGCCGCGGCCGCGGCGCCGGCGCCGCCCGGGCCAAGGCCGCCCACCTCGACCGCATCCACGACGAGTCGGGCGAGCGCCTGCAGAAGGTGCTGGCCGCGGCGGGCGTGGCGTCCCGGCGCGTGAGCGAGGACCTCATCGCCGAGGGCCGCGTGGAGGTGGACGGCGTCGTCGTCACCGAGCCCGGCGTGCGAGTGGACCCGGCCCGGGCCGTGATCCGGGTGGACGGCATCTCCGTGCAGACGGACGTGACCAAGCAGTACTTCGTCTTCAACAAGCCCCGCGGCGTGATCTCCACGATGGTGGACCCGGAGGGCCGGCCCTCGATCGCCACCTATCTCAAGCCCGGGCAGGAGCACCTGTTCCACGTGGGCCGTCTGGACAACGAGACCGAGGGCCTGCTGATCCTCACCAACGACGGTGAGCTGGCCAACCGCCTCACCCACCCCAGCTACGAGGTCCCCAAGACCTACGTGGTGCAGACCCGCGGCCCGCTGGCCAAGGGCGTCTCGAACCGGCTGCGCGAGGGCGTGGAGCTGGAGGACGGCGTGGCGCAGGTCGACTCGTTCAAGCTCGTCGACTCGACGCCGGGCCACGTGCTCGTCGAGGTCGTGCTGCACTCGGGCAAGAACCGCATCGTGCGTCGCATGTTCCAGGAGATCGGCCACCCGGTCGAGCGGCTCGTCCGCGTCAAGGTGGGCCCCATCCTGCTGGGCGACCAGAAGCAGGGCACCGTCCGCGCGCTCAACGCGCAGGAGCTGGGTCACCTCAAGGCCCTGGTCGGCCTGTGAGCGCGCCCGCCGAGTCTGCCGCCGCGCTCGGTGACGGCCCGGCCGGGATCCCGCAGCCCGTCCTCGTCCGGGGGACCGGTCTGCTGGGCACCTCGATCGGCATCGGGCTGAGCGCGGCCGGTGTGGACGTGCGCCTGCACGACCCCTCGCCCGCCGCCCTGGCCGTGGCCGCGGACATCCGCGCCGGACGCCCCGCCCGCCTGGACGCCGAGGGCGACGACCTCGACGCCGTCCCGGGCCTCGTCGTCGTGGCCGCGCCGCCGGACGTGACCGCCGACGTCGTGGTCGACTCGCTGCGCCGGTGGCCCGCGGCCGTGGTGGTGGACATCGCCTCGGTGAAGGAGGCGGTCGCGGCGGGCGTGCGCGCCGCCGTCGACGACGGCCGCCTGGCCCCGCAGGACGCCGACCGGTACCTCGGGACGCACCCGATGGCCGGCTCCGAGCGGTCCGGTCCCGTGGCGGCCCGCGGCACCCTGTTCACGCAGGCGCCGTGGGTGCTGTGCCCGACGGACACGACCCAGCCGGCCGCCCTCGCGGCCGGTCGGGCCCTCGCGCTGACGCTGCAGGCCACCCCGTACCGGATGGCCGCCCGCGCCCACGACGAGTCGGTCGCGCTGATCTCGCACCTGCCGCAGATCGCCGCCTCGCTCGTGGCCTCCCGCCTGCAGGACACCCCGGACCAGGCGCTCGCCCTGGCCGGCAACGGGTTGCGGGACACTACCCGGATCGCGGCGTCGGACCCGCAGCTGTGGGTGCAGATCCTCTCCGGCAACGCCGGGCGGATCGTGCCGGCGCTGCACGGGCTGCGGGCGGACCTGGACCGGCTGATCCGCACCCTGGAGGACCCCTCCGCCCCCGGGGCGCGGCTGGACATGGCGCAGCTGATCGCCGAGGGCAACGCCGGTCGGGCCCGGGTGCCCGGCAAGCACGGGGCGCCGCCGCAGGCGTTCGCGGTGGTCACGGTGATCGTGGACGACGCCCCCGGGCAGATCGCGGCCCTCCTCGACGAGGTCGGCCGCACGGACGTGAACGTGGAGGACCTGCGGCTCGAGCACGCCTCGGGCCACCGGGTCGGCATGGTGGAGATCTCCGTGCTGCCCGGCCGCAGGGATGAACTCGTGGCGGCGCTGACCGCCGCCGGATGGAAGGTGGTCTGAGATGACCGAGCACACCCGCGACGACGTCGCACCCGCGCCGCTCGTGGTGGCGGTGGACGGGCCCTCGGGCTCGGGCAAGTCGTCCGTGTCCAAGGCCGTGGCCCGGCATCTCGGCGCCGCATACCTGGACACCGGCGCCATGTACCGCGCCGTGGCGTGGCACTGCCTGCACGAGGGCGTCGACCTGGCCGATGCGGAGGCCGTGGCGGCGGCCGCCGTCGCCATGGACCTGGACCAGTCCACCGACCCGGACGTCGAGGCCGTGCGGGTCGGCGGCACGGACGTCACCGAGGCGATCCGCGGCCCCGAGGTCACGGACACGGTCTCCACCGTCGCCGTGGTCATCCCGGTGCGCGAGGAGCTGCACCGTCGCCAGCGGGCGGCGATCGCCGCCGCGGGACGGATGGTCGCCGAGGGCCGCGACATCACCACGGTGGTGGCCCCGGACGCCCACGCGCGCGTGCTGCTCACGGCGTCCGAGGCCGTGCGCACCGCCCGCCGCTCGGGCCAGTTGGCCGCGGCGGGGGAGACCGGCGTCGACGCCGGCACGCTGCACCGCCAGGTGGCCGGGCGCGACGCCCGCGACGCCACCGTGTCCACGTTCGACCGCCCCGCCGACGGGGTGGCGCTCGTGGACTCCACCGAGCTCGACTTCGAGCAGACCGTGGCGGCCGTCCTGGCCGCCGTCGAGGACCAGGCCGGCATCCCGGCCGTGAAGGGAGGCCGACGATGACCGAGAACCCCCAGCACCGCTCCGGTGAGGACGAGTTCGTCCCCGCCGGCGACGATCAGGTGGCCGAGCGGCTCGCCGCCATGACCGAGGAGGAAGCCGAGGCGCGTGCCGCGTCGTTGCGCGCAGGCCTAGCCGACTACGAGCTCGAGGAGGACGACGCCGCCCTCCTCGACGCGTGGCAGCTCGGGCCGGACGAGGACGTTGACGCGCCCGTGCCGCCCGTGCTGGCCGTCGTGGGCCGGCCGAACGTCGGCAAGTCCACGCTCGTCAACCGCATCATCGGCCGTCGTGAGGCCGTCGTGGAGGACGTGCCCGGCGTGACGCGCGACCGCGTCTCCTACGACGCCGAGTGGAACGGCCGCGAGTTCACCGTGGTGGACACCGGCGGCTGGGAGCACGACGCCAAGGGCATCCACCGTCGCGTGGCCGAGCAGGCCGAGCTGGCCGTGGACGTGGCGGACGCCGTCGTGTTCGTGGTGGACGCCACCGTCGGCATGACGGCCACGGACGAGGCCGTGGTCTCGATGCTGCGCCGCAAGGACCGCCCGGTGATCGTGGCCGCCAACAAGGTGGACGACATGGTCCAGGAGGCCGACGCCGCCACCCTGTGGTCGCTCGGCTTCGGCTACCCGTACCCGGTGTCCGCGGTGCACGGCCGCGGCGTCGCGGACCTGTTGGACGCCGCGCTCGAGGCGCTGCCGGAGGAATCCGCCCACGGCGGGCTCGTGCCGCGCGGCGGCCCGCGCCGGATCGCCCTCGTGGGCCGGCCGAACGTGGGCAAGTCCTCGCTGCTGAACAAGCTGGCCGGCTCGGACCGCGTGGTGGTGGACGACCTGGCCGGCACCACGCGCGACCCCGTGGACGAGCTCGTGGAGCTCGGCGGACGGCTGTGGCGCTTCGTGGACACCGCCGGCATCCGTCGACGGCAGCACATGGCCCACGGCGCCGACTACTACGCCTCGCTGCGCACGGCCTCCGCCTTGGACCGCGCCGAGGTGGCCGTGGTGCTGCTCGAGGCGCCGCAGGTGATCTCGGAGCAGGACGTGCGCATCCTCCAGATGGTGCTGGACTCCGGGCGTGCCCTCGTGATCGCGTTCAACAAGTGGGACCAGGTGGATGAGGATCGGCGGCTCCAGCTGGCCAAGGAGATCGAGCGGGACCTGGCGCACGTCGCGTGGGCACCGCGCGTGAACATCTCCGCGAAGACCGGCTGGCACAAGGACCGTCTCGTCCCCGCGCTGGACCTCGCCCTGGACTCATGGGACACCCGTATCCCCACGGGCAAGCTCAACGCGTTCCTCGGCGAGCTCGTGGCGGCCCACCCGCACCCGCTGCGCGGCGGCAAGCAGCCCCGCATCCTGTTCGCGACCCAGGTCTCGAGCCGGCCGCCCAAGTTCGTGCTGTTCACCACCGGGTTCCTGGACCCCGGGTACCGCCGGTTCATCGTGCGCCGCCTGCGCGAGACCTTCGGGTTCGAGGGCACGCCCCTCGAGATCGGGATGCGCGTGCGCGAGAAGCGCGGTCGCCGCCGCTGATCCGGCCCCGCCCCGACGACGTCCCTCGACCACCCGCGTCGGGGGACGTCGTCGTCCCGGCCGGCTCCCACCGTTCGTCCACCTTCGCCTCGTAGCCTGAGGGCATGAGCCTCATCCGACGTCGCCCCGCCGCCCTGTCCCTGGCCACCCTGGCCGCGCTCGCGCTGGCCGCATCCGGCTGCGCGGTCGACGACGGCGCGACCCGGGCCGCGCTGCAAAGCGCGGAGGACCGGCTCGCCCAGGCCGAGGACCGGATCAGCGAGCTGGAGGCGGACGCCTCGGACCGCGTGGACCTGGGGCAGCTGCGCCAGGAGGCCGAGGGCGCCCTCGAGGAGGCGGACCAGCGCGCCGCCGAGGTCGTCGAGGACCTGACGCGATCGCTGCCCTCCGGTTCGGACATCGTCGACGTCGAGGCCCTTCGGGAGGACGGGAAGGTGGTCATCGAGTACGGCCAGTCCCTGCTCGAGGCCGATCCCCAGGTTCTCGAGGACACGATGCGGGAGGCGGCGGACCGGGCGCGCGACGCCATCCCGGACCTGGAGGACGTCGAATTCCGCGTGGGGGACCGAACCTTCACGTTCTGAGCCTGCGACGGGGCTCCGTGAGGCCCCCGACACGCCCCTGCGACGCGCCCGGAACGGCGGATCGGAGCGGCTCAGCGTGTTACACTTCTCACGTGCGCGACTGCACCCTCAGTCATGAGAGGGTTCGTGCAGACCGCCAGGCCCACCGGTACGCCGGGGCCGCGGTCGCTGGGGGACTCTCGGTCGGGTGGCCCTCGGTCAAGGGATGAGGGGTTCACGTCTGTGAAGAGGACGTGGGCCCCTTGTTCACGTTTCGGGGGTGTCGCGCGGTTTGCCCCTGACAACGACGACCTGGCAGGCCCGCTTCCGATTCGCGCCCGGCGGTGCCGGTGGGGTATGCTCATCGGGTGCCGAAGCGCGGATGACCGCGATTCGCCACGGGCTATGGCGCAGCTTGGTAGCGCGCTTGACTGGGGGTCAAGAGGTCGTGGGTTCAAATCCCGCTAGCCCGACCACGTTCCCACGGGTCAGAGTCCGCATCTGACGAGGGAAAATGGAATGAGGCCCAGGTACTCCCTCGAGGGGAGCGCCTGGGCCTCTTTCCGTGCCTGACATATTCCTTAGCACAAACTGATCGAGACAGACCCTACGGTTCGGCGTTCGGCTCGACTTATATCCCCGGGAATTCAGAACTTCCTCAGTGGCCGAGCGGCTCGATCCAAAATCGATCTCGTCGGTGACCAGAGCGTTGGCCCTGAAGCCCCCTGGGTCTGATGGAGACTCGCGCTATTTGATTCCGACCAGCTGTTCGCGGCCGGCTTCGACAGCATAGAACGTGTCCTCGAACTCGGCGGGTGGGACGTCGCCGAGGTAGCCGTGGAGGCGTTGCGTGTTGTGCCAGGACACCCACCCGAGGGTCGCGAGCTCGAGGTCCTCGACCGTCCGCCAGGGACCTGGCCGTGCGGGTCCGCGGACGTGCTCGGCCTTGTAATAGCCGTTCACGGTCTCGGCCAGGGCGTTGTCATAGCTGTCCCCGACGGTCCCGATCGACGGTGTCGCTCCGATCTCGGCGAGGCGTTCGCCGTAGCGAATGGAGGTGAATTGAGACCCCGCGTCGCTGTGTGTAAGCGGCCATGAAAAGCTGCCCATAGGTGGCCAGGGAATGACCCGCTGACGGCCATGAGGACTGCCCAGTGATGGCCACGGGAACTGCCCGG
>NZ_QNRG01000021.1:0-19758 GCF_003315015.1 Micrococcus sp. KT16
ACGTGAGCCTCACTCGCAGCGCCCTCTTGCCCGCGTGCTTGGAGGCCGCCACTGAGCTCCGACAGAACCCCGCCATATAGCGGCGCAAGCCACACCGAGAGACGCGCCCCCGCTAAGGACGGCGATGGGCCACTGCCTTTATCGGTCGTTTGTGGCGGCTGCTCGGTGTGCCGCCCGGTGTCATGGAATGCTCGGCGTGTCGTGCGCCAAATGACGCGCCACAACTCACGCGCCGCAACAGGGTGCGATTAGGCGTCTGTGGCGTCCTGAGCCGCGATCAGCGCGCGGCCCTCGTCACGGGCCTGGTACACGCGCGCCTCGGCCCATCCGGTCACAGCCCGCACGTCCGCCGGCTGAGCCTGCCCACCGTCCAGAGCGCGGGCGATGGCGGCGTTACGGGCGTCGTGCGCGGCGCGCTCGGCGTCCTTCGCCGCGCGCCACTCCTCCGCCGCGCGCTGCACGCGGGCCAGCGGGTCGCCGCCGCGCGCGGTGCCCTGGGCTGCGCGAATGGCGGCATGAACGGTGGAGCGGCTCAGTCCTGCGGCGGCGGCGAGCTGCACGGGCCGGCTGCCGGACGCGCGGGCATCCTGAATGGCTGCGTCCCGCGCGGCGCGCGCCTGCTCGCGGGCGTTGGTAGCCTCATCAGCTGCGCGCGCCGCTCGCTGCATGTCGTGGATGGTGCTGTTGGTCATGGCTGCTGCTCCTGGTTGTGTCGTAGGCTGGCCGGTAGCCGTGGTGATCCCGTTCTAACTGCCACGGCGGTGAGTGCGCCCCCTCCCCCCCTCCGGGGGCGTTGCCCCCGCCCCGTCTTGGCCGACTGGGGGCGGGGGCCTTCTCGTCTCAGGGGGCCGGGATCGTGATGATCTTGTCTGGCCGGTATCCGGCCCACGTCTCGGCCTCGGTGACGACCACGGGGGCCTGCATGTGCCCCTGCGCCTTGAAGCGGGCCACGTCGTCCTCGGTCATCGGGCGGGCCGCGTAGCGGATGCCACGCTTGTCGAGCGCACGCGTCGTGCTCGTGCACTGCACGCACGCCGGACGGGTGTAGACGATCACGGCGGCGGGCTCGGTGGTCATGGGCTGATCCTCTCGCGCCGGGGCCTGCATCCGGCACGTCTCGCACCGTGCGACCTCGGCGGCGGCGTCCTTGCCCATCTGCGCGGCCCACTGTTCGACGTGCTCCGGGGTGACGGCCTGCCAGTCGTCCAGGTCGGTGACGTGCGCCAGTCGCTCGGGGCGGGCCTCGACGGCGGCGGCCAGGGCCATCCCTCCGTGCTCCACGCACGTGATCCGGCCATTGCTGGCGATCCACAGGGCGGCGGGCTTGGTCGTCTGGGGGCGGGTCTGTGTGGTCATCGTGGTTCCCTCCTGGGGTCTTGTGGTGGTCGGGGCGGGGGCCTGGCCTCCCCCGCCGTGGGCCGGGTGGCTACGGCCCAGGGGCCGGGACGCCCGCCGTCTGGGCGGACGTCCCGTGGTTGGTCACCAAAGGCGGGAGACTCGCCCGATGGTCCACTCGCCCCCGGCGTTCAAATCGCGGACAGCGACGGTCGGGCCGGTGGCAGGGCGCGAAGCGAGGGTGTGCTCGACGCCGAGGAGGGAGGCGGCGGCATTCATCCCGTGCGCCCGTAGGAGGTCGATGCACGCCTGCGCCTGCTGGTCCGTCAGGAACGGGCTGAGGTTGCGCGCAGCCTCCTGCGTGGACAGGATCTGCGCGAGATTCCATGCGGCCTGGCTGATCCGCTGGTCCTTCTCATTCATGGTCGTTCTCCGTTCTAGTGGTTCCGGGCGGTGGTCCCGCCCGGGGCGGTCGGGGCTTGGCCTCCCCTCTCCGTCCCCTCTAGTGTAGCGCACACTAGAGGGGAGGGGCAAGCCTGACAGTCAGAACAGCGGGGCATCCTCGAACGTGCCGGGTGGCGGGCCGGCGGGCGGCGGGGGCAGGGCCGGAGCCAGCCTCGGGCGGCGCGGGCCGGGGTAGGGCGTCCCGGCCTCCTCGTACCTGGGCCAGTGGCCGGCGGGACCACGCCACGCGCGCCACCGGGCGGTCATGTCGCCGCAGATCGGGTGTCCGCGCTCCATGCTCTCCGCGTCCGGCTTCATGCCGCTCAGCGGGTGGGTCCTGCCCTCGACATAGAAGGCCAGCAGCTCGGCCACGGTGGTCGCGCTCTCCGGGTTGATCCCGTAGCCGTTGAAGTGGGGGCGGTCCGGGTGCATGGGGTCTACGCGCTTGTTCAGCTCGGGCGTGTAGGCGGTGCCGTACTCGAAGCACCGGGGGTCGCTGTTGTCTGTAATCAGCATGGGGGGTCTCCTGGTCTGGCGGGGCGGGCCGCGCGGCCCGCCCGGGGCCGGGGCCGCTTGCGCAGCCCCAGCCCGGGCTCGTGCCGGTCAGTGCTGGATGCGATCACCCTCGAACACGACGCCGCGCCCGATGTTGACCTCCTGGCACACGCCGCAGTCCCAATAGCCGCCGCCGTCGTAGTAGGCCACGGCCACCACGTCCCCGGCGAAGTCCCCGAACGTGGCCAGCGGGTGCAGGATCGCGTCGTCCGCGTCCTCGTCGTAGACGTTCAGGGCCTCGGTGTCCCCGTAGGCCAGGTGAACGGCGCAGCAGTCGCCCACGGCGTACTGCACACGCTCCTCGGTGTGGGTCAGCTCGGTGACGGTGGGGGTCTCGGTGATGACGGTCATTGCCGCTCTCCTTCGGTGAGTGCTTCCGGGCGGTGGTCCCGCCCGGGACGGTCGGGGCTTGGCCTCCCCTCTCCGTCCCCTCTAGTGTATCGCACACTGTAGCCACTGCGCCACTCCATCCGGGAACTTTCTTCGGCGGATTTTCGAGGTCCGCGCGCGTACCGGCATCGGTACTCTGGTACTCCGGTACTCCGGTGGCGGGTCCGTCCGGGCGTCTCCACGCGCCCGCGCGTCGCTCCGTGCCCGGGTGACCGGCAGATGATGTTAGGCCGCTCTAGAGGTGATGGGCACCGGGTAGAAGCTGGCCCCGATCAGCCGACCCCGCTGGGAACCACCCCCGTCAAGGCCCCCTTGGTGAGCACGGCGGCGGATGAGCCGGCGGACTCCCCCAGCTGGCACGGGAGCCGCCCGCCCGGGGACGGCCCCGCCACCTCGGCGGGGCCGTCCCTCCTCGATCACAGGGCCGGGGCGGTGGGGCGGTCGCGGTGGCCGTCGTCCTCGTCGTCGTCGCCGCGCGCGTGGCCGTCGATCCACGCTTCTGCCGCGTCGGCGTGGCCGCTCAGCCTCAGCACCTCGGCCACAGCGTCCGCCTCACAGCAGCGCATGTGCGGCCCCACGTCGCCAGCGGTCCACGGGGTGCCCAGCTCGCGCGCAAGCTCGATCAGCGCATCGGCCAGGGCCTCGGGGTGCTGGCGCATGGCGTCCAGAACGGGGCGGCGCGCCTCCTCCCTCAGCTCGCGGCGCACGGCCTCCCGACACGCCGCCTCGGCCTTCGCCTTGCGCTGGCGCTCGGCCTCGGCGTGCTCCTCGGGCGTGACGTAGCGGACCCACGCGAGGGACTGGCCGGGCATCAGCTCCTCGTCAGCCTCGCGCAGCTCGGCGGGGGTGCAGGTGATCCCGTCCGTCTCGGGGGCGTCCACCACGAGCAGCAACCCGCGGGCCTCGGCGTAGTCGGCTGCCTCCTGGCAGTCGGCGGGGGCGGGGTGCTCGGTCTTGGCCTGTGCGGTCATCGGGGTTCTCCTTCGGTGAGTGCTTCCGGGCGGTGGTCCCGCCCGGGACGGTCGGGGCTTGGCCTCCCCTCCCCGTCCCCTCTAGTGTATCGCACACTATAGGCCACGCACCACCCCATCTGGGAACTTTTTTCAGCGGCTTTTCGCGGGCCGCGTGCGTACCGGCATCGGTACTCCGGTACTCCGGTGCACCGACACGAGAACGGCCCCGCCGTGCTGGCGGGGCCGTTCGCTGGGCCGGTCAGGACTCGAACGGCAGGGACCGGGCCACGCGCTCGGCCATCTCCTCGGCGGTCGTCCACGGGCTCGGGGCCGCGATGGTGCGCCGTCCCTGTGGCCCCTCAATCAGCCCGTAGAACGCGCCTTCGCTGGTCTGGCGGACGTGCTCGCGCTGCACCTTCTCGCGCGCCTCCGGGCTGATCGTGCGGGACGTGGTGACCCCCTCGCACGTCCAACGGGTCTCGTCCTCGGGGATGCGCCACGGGCTCGCCGCCGTGTGGTCCGGCACGCGGTAGCGGCTGGACTCGAACACGCTCACGAGCTTCATCACGTCCAGTTCAGTCGGCCCGTCCGTCCACTGGACTCCCACCCACGCGCACGCCGTACCGCGCCCCATGCGGACGCGAAACGTAGTGCCCGGGTAGGTGGCTCGCAGGGCCTTACGGATCGCGGCGGCGGCTTCCTTGGCGTTGAACTGCTCCGGCATGGTCATTCTCCTTCGGTGAGTGCTTCCGGGCGGTGGTCCCGCCCGGGACGGTCGGGGCTTGGCCTCCCCTCCCCGTCCCCTCTAGTGTATCGCACACTATAGGCGGTGCGCCACCCCATCCGGGAACTTTTTTCGGCGGTTTCTCGCGGGCGTCGTGCGTACCGGCATCGGTACTCCGGTACTCCGGTGGCGGGTCCGTCCGGGCGTCTCCACGCGCCCATGCCCCCCCCTCGTCATAGGCCCATCGGTGACCACGGCGGCGGGTGAGCCGGCGGACTCTCCCAGCTACCGCACTACCGTCCCCGGTACTCCGGTACTTGTTCGCGTTCTTGGCCTACTGCTGCATGTGCTCCCCTCTGCTCCCGCCCCCAGCCCCGAGCGCCGGCGGGATGGTCTCGTAGCCTCGTTGTGTCCCTCGCCCACGGGTTGCCCTGGCGAGCTGCACCCTCTTGGCGGGGTCGCGCGCAGCGAAGCGAGCACGGCCCCGCGCCGGGTCCAGCGCCGCGCTGGCCTGGGGGTGCGGGGGGCGGAGCGCCCCCGCTTCCTACCGGGTCCGGGCCTCGTGGTGGGATCGGGTGCATGAGCATCCGCGTGTATGAGGGTCCGGCCTTCGGTGCGCCGGCTGATGTGTCCTCGGCCCGGTACGGACGTGAGCCGCTGGTGCGGGTGGCGCTGCCGGATCGGGAGGACGTGGACGCGATGGCGTGCCGCTGGTCGGCCTCGCATGTGCTCGTGTCGTGGCAGGACGTGCCCGGTGGGCCGATGCTCTCGGCGTGGGTGCCTGCGGGATGGATCGAGCGGATCGAGCCGGACGTGGCGCGGTGGCTTCCCCTTCCGGGGCGCGATCCGATGCCGTGGCTGGACCATTAGGCCAGGCTGCGATCAGACAGGATGGGAGATGCGGACGGGGGAGGGCTTCGCCTGGTCGGGCCCGGCCCGGCCCCTGCACGCGCAACGGCCCCCGCCATGCTGGCGGGGGCCGTGGTCCTGGGCGGTTAGGCGCGGCGGTTCTGCATGGTGCGGACGTGGTAGTCCTCGGCCATGTCCCGGATGTAGCCGATGCCGCGCCGTTCGGGTCCGTCCTTGCCGTCCAGTCCTTCACCGCCGGGCCGATCGAACTTCGTCATCTCGTAGACCTGGTGAATAACTTCGCGGAGTCCGGCTGCGGTTTCCAGCTCCGTGCTCTCGACAGCCAGTGCTCGCGCTCGACGGGCCAGCTCGTCCCACTGCTGGGCGGTGCTGTTCGTGCTCATGTTTGCTGCTCCTCTCTTGTCGCACCGGACTACCGGCGGCGGTAGTCCGGTACAACGGCATTCAGTCGGCGGGGTAGACGGTTTCCAGCGCCTCGATGATGAGTGCCTTCATGCTCGTGTCGTCCTGTAGTGCCTTGACTCGGAGCCTTTTGTGCAGCTCGACGGGTAGGTCGATGCTGGTGTTCTTCACCTCGCCACCGGGGGCGGCGGTGAACGCGGCGCGCATGTCCGGGGCGGGGGCCGTGCTGGCGCGGCGGCGCTTGATAGCGGGCTTGGGGGTGCTCATTCGGCGCTCATCTCCTCGATCTCGGCGGCGAGCTGCGCCCACGGGGCCAGCAGCTCGGCCGCGCGGCGACTGGTAGCGGTCGGCCACGTCCCGGGCATCCGCTTGTAGTCCGTGCGGGCGGGGATCGTAGTGGCGAAGTGGGGCACGCCCTCGTCGTCCAGGGCCTCGATGGTTTCCGCGAGCAGAGTGGTGCGGGGGTCTACGCGGGCCAGCAGCACGACGGCGGGCACGGACTGCCCTAGGGCGTCCACGGTGGCCCACACGCGGGAGACCTCCATAGGGGCGGGCTCGGCGGGCACGATCACGAGGTCTGCGCGTCCGGCGGCGGCGGACTGCGTGCCGGGGTCGCCGGGGGGCGTGTCGATCAGCAGCACATCGGCGGCGGTACTGCGTCGGCTCAGGCTCGCGCGGTTCATGGTCTGGAACTGGATCGGCAGGGGTCCGCCGTGGGTCTGGGTGGCGTCCTCCACCCATTCCGTCGCGCTGCCCTGCGGGTCCGCGTCCCACACCTCCACGCTGCGCCCGGCGGTATTGAGCGCATGGGCGAGCAGCATGGTGGTCGTCGTCTTGGTCGTACCGCCCTTGGTGTTCATCACGGCGATGGTGAGTGTGTCGCTGGTCTGACTCACGGGGTTCCTCCGGTCCTTCTTGGCTTAGGACTGCGGCGCATGTCTGCGCCGCCCCTCCTAGTGTAGTACCGGAGTACCGGCCCACACAAGTACCGGGATACTGGGATACCGGCGGGCCGCGTGTGCTCAGGGCCTCGGTCGATGGTCGACTTCGTGGGGGGCTGCCGCCGCCCCCCACACCCCCAGCGCCAGGGGGCCGCCCCCTGGACCCGACTGCGCCGTCCGTGCTCGCTGCGCTGCGCGCGGTCGGCGCTAGGGCGTGTCTGAGAATAGATGCACGAGTCAGCTGAGACCCTGGGGACATGTCCCGGTTCCAGATGCTCTCTGACACCCAATGGGAGTTGATCGCCCCGATGCTCCCGACCCGGACCGGCCGCGCCGGCAGGCCGTTCGCCGACGCCCGCACCATGGTGGAGGCGATCATCTACCGGTACCGGTGCGGAATCGCTTGGAGGGATCTGCCCGAGGTCTACGGGCCCTGGCAGACCGTGTGGACCTGGCATCGGCGCTTGGCCGAAAAAGGCACATGGGACACGGTGCTGGCCACGCTGACCGCCGCCGCTGACGCCGAAGGCCTGATCGATTGGTCGGTCTCGGTGGACTCCACGATCGCCCGCGCCCACCAGCACGCGACGAACATCACCCGCCACACAGGGGGATGGATCGAACTACAAGAATCCGCGTGAGGAGCCGGCCGATCACGGCATCGGGCGCTCCCGTGGCGGGCTGAGCACGAAGATCCATCAGCTCGTCGACGGGACCGGGCTGCCGCTGGTCAGCCTGATCACCCCCGGCCAGGCAGGGGACTCCCCGATGCTGCTTCCTCTTCTGGCGCAGCTGCGCGTGACCCGGCCAGTAGGGCGGCCCCGGACCCGCCCCGAGGCCGTGCTGGGCGATAAGGCGTACTCCTCCCGGGCGATCCGCACCCACCTACGTGCCCGTGGGATCAAAGCGGTCATCCCCGAACCGGCCGACCAGCAGGGCCACCGCAGACGGCGCGGTGCCCGCGGCGGGCGCCCCATCAGCCTCGACGCGGCCGCCTACAAGGGCCGCAACGTCATCGAGCGTCAGTACGCGCACCTGAAGCAGTGGCGGGGCCTGGCGACCCGGTATGACAAGTACGCGATCGTCTACCGGTCCGCTGTGATGCTGAATGCTGTGATCGCATGGTCCAAACGATTGTCAGACATGCCCTAGCTCGTCGTACTCCATGGTCATGACTTTACGATGCAGGCTTCGGATCGCTGTCACGGGTGACCACGACGCATTGGTCGACGAATCGACACAGCACGCTCAACGTGGCCAGTTGTTCAAGTCCATCTTGCTCCGTGAAAGGGTGAGAGACGTGAGTCGCTGGGTTCCGGATGACCATGTTGACCCCAGGCGCGAAATTCAACAATCCAGCTTGCATCGTCTTGACGTCCTGGTCGTCTGAATCGCCTGGCCAACGTAACCGAGGCTTCCCCGGCTGCGGGTCCGAGACTGAAAACGCCTGCTGCCAAAGTGACGTATCAGCCGCGTTGTTTCGCTGCGTCAGCTGCTTCATTTGACCGCTGACGGCCTCGGCGGCTGCAGCGACTGCCTGGCGCAGGTGGCCATCGTTCCAAAGTCGCTGCGCCGCCGACCAGACCAAAGGGTGCAACTGGGACGGTTCGATCGATGGCGTTTCCAGGGCTTCAGCCTTGGCCTTCAACCCTTCGAGTCGCCCGGCGGCTTGAAGGCAACAGCTTCGAACCACCGCGGCATCAAGCAGCGGCTTCGGTTCGAGCATGCGTTGCCAGTTGACGAAGGGGTCGAGAGAGCCATGCCCCTGCACTCCGAGCCGAACGCTAGTAACGGAGCTCAGGTCCATCAACGCCCCGGCCAGGCGGTTCAACTCGTTGGTGAGTTCGGCGACGCGTGGTTGGTCAGCGTCTTCTTTAGGGATGACTGCTGGCGCTACACCTACAGCGAAACCGCCAAGTCCCGTGTTCTCAACGTGATGCGTCATAAGTTCATCGAAAGCGTTCATGAATTCGGCGAGTCGGCTCGCTAGGTAGTCCAGGTACTCGGGGTTGGTTCGGACGTCCAATGGGCTCCCATCAATCACCGGGAGTTGCGCTCCTGGGCTGGCGTGCTGCTGCACCTCTGGACAGGATTCTGCCTCAGATTCGAGCTCCGCCGCCATCACGCCACGGACCGTGCGGGAATGGACGTCGTGCGAACTCAGTGTCCACTGAGACCAGCCGCAGCGCTCATCGAGCAGATCCTCGCAAGCGCTCTGCATCCCCTAGGTGGGTGTGTGGGCCTCGGGCGGTGGGCCGGCTGGCCGGGGGCGGTTCAGGGGATCGCTCGCCTGTTCGTGGGGATGGGGGAGGGGCAGGGACGACGCGAGGGGAGGAGCTGGGGCCGTTGAGGGGCGGGTGTCGGTCACTCGGGAGTCGGGGTGTAGGTGCCGGATCGGACGCGGGAGATGGTGCGGAGGGACACGCCGTGCATGGCGGCGAGGTCGGCGTTCGAGATGGTGCCGGCGGCGGCTTCGATGGCGGTCACCTGCTGGTCGGTGAGCACGCGGCGGCGTCCGCCGTGTCTGCCTTGGGCGCGGGCGTGGGCCAGGCCCTCGCGGGTTCGGGTGCGGATCATGTCGCGTTCCCACTCGGAGAGGGCGGCGAGGACGTGCACGACCATGCGCCCGGCGGGGGTGTCGGTGTCGAGGTCGAGGTCGAGGGCGCGCACGCGCACGCCTGCGGTGTCCAGCTCATGCAGCGTGGTGAGGGTGTCGAGCATGGATCGGCCCAGCCGGTCCAGGCGGGTGACGGTGAGGGTGTCACCGGCGCGGAGGAAATCGAGGGCGGCGGCGAGTCCGGGCCGGTCGGCGCGGGCACCACTGGCCACGTCCTCGAAGACGCGAACGGCTCCGAGCTGGTGCAGTCGGTCTCGCTGCTCGGCCAGGCTCTCGGCTTGGCTGGCGGTGGAGACGCGGGCGTACCCCACGAGAGTGGAGGAGGCGGGCTGGGGTGGTTGCATGGCGGGGTTCATCGTTCGAGCCCTGGTTCACGGTGGGGGGTCTGTTGCGGCCGGTGGGGCGTGGTGGGCGTGGCTGTGCTCGTCGGTGGCCGCAGGGTGGGTCGGGCTTGGGTCGTGGCGCGGGTGCGGTCTCGGGTGTCGGCTAGGGCAGCGTCCATGAGGGTGGTCAAGCCAGCGGGGCGGCGCAGATGCGTCACCACCTCGGGGGAGTGAGCGCCGGCCTTCCACTGCTCGGGAGTGATCTCGAAGCGGTGGAACTCGGTGACGTGCTGGCTTTCGTGGGCCACGGTTTCGGAGATGCGGCGGGGCTTGGACTGGCCGGCCTCGTCGTAGACGCCGTGCACGACAGCGGCCGGCACCCAACGCGGTTCCGCGTTCTCGTCTCCAGCCAAGGCCTGTTCGTAGCCGGCACGCCAGCGGCCGCGTGTGCGCTCCAGGGAGGCTTCTTGTGGGACTTCAACGTCGATGATCCGTGCGGTGTATCCGTGTGCGTTGAGCGTGTCCATCAGCGCGCGGGTCTTGTTCTCGTCGGACATGACCCCGTCGATCAAGAGGTTGGCTCCACTCGCGATGGCCTGGGCGCGCACATGCTGCGTGAGGTAGGAGGATTCCTCGTGGACGAGCGCGGCCAGCTCCAGGGGGAAGAACTGTTCGCCTCGGTCCCGAGCGGCCTGAACCTCGGGGTGGGCGAGGTAGTGGGCTTCTAGACTGCCGTCCTCCTGGGCGTGGGCGAGGAGTCGGGTCTTGAAGTGGTCGGCGTCCAGGTGGAGGTAGCGGGCGCCTTCCTCGGGGGTGAGGACGTTCCCCAGCGCGGTGCTCTTGCCCGCGCCGGGCGGGCCGGCAAGGAGGATCGCCTGTCGGTCGTGGGCCAGCGCAGGGGTGGCGTCGTACAGCTCTCGGACGAGTTGCTTGTGGAGGAGCTGACGTGGGGGAGTGGGCGTGCGTCCGTTCCACCACAGGGGGTTGGCGGTGCTGGCGAGGGAGCTGGTAGGTGCGATGACGCCGGAGGCGGTCAGCGCGCTCAGCGTGCGTTCGTGATCGTCAGCGGTCCCCATGCATTTGAGCGTAAAGGTCCGCGTAGTCGGCGTCAGAGAGCTTGTCGTTCCAATGGGCTGCGGCGACCTCCCCGAACTCACCGGGCTGGGTCACGGTGTAGGCCGGGTCATCGGTGGGTGCGGGGTCGATGTAGGGGTAGCTGGCGAGGTAGGAGAGCACTTCGTCACGGGGCAGGAGGCCGGCCGCGTAGAGGTCGATGACTTCGGCCGGCCACAGCGGATGGGTGGCGGGCCTGTTGGCCAGGCTCGTGCGGGCGCGGGCGAGGTATTCGCTGATGCTCGACTGGGCTCGGCCGAGCGCACCGGCGAGCTGCTGCTGGGTCACTCCCAGGTCGGCAGCCTTGACGAGCTGCACACGGCGGAGCACGTCAAGTGCGGTCGGGATGCCCTGGAGCTGTGCGAGCTGCTCGGTGGCCTCGTCGGAGGTGGTCGGGGGGATCAGGGTCAGGGTCATGGGGGCACCTCTTTCGTCCACCTACAGGGTATCGGGTATCCGATACGGAGGGAAGTCGCTGCACACCGGAGCGCACGGGGGCCAGCGCGGGGGAGGGGCGGTGCCTGGAGGGCCGCGCCAGGGCACCCTGATGCTCCGATGATTTCCGCTGGGCGGGGGGCTGGTTCAGCCAAGTGCGGACGGTGCGGGCAGTGACGGCCATGCGCTCCGCGATCTGCGCGGTGGTGGCTCCGTCTGCGGCCTGCTGGCGGGCCTCAGCGGCGCGGGCGGCTGCCTTCTGGGCGCGCACATGGGCGGCACGCTGGGCGGCGGTGACTCGCTGGGCACGCTGGGCGGCGGTGCCGCGTGAGCCTCCGATGCGGCCGCGCTCGGCTTGGCGACGGCGGTAGGCGTTGGAGAGGTGTCCACGGCCTCGGGTGCCGGGTCCACGGCGCTCCCAGGGCGCTCCGTGACGGGCCTCGTAGGACTCGATGGACCGGATGACCCCGGCGACTTCGGCGGTAGGTAGGGGCGGTGAGCACAGGGCGTTCGCGCGGGCTGCGGCCTGGGCCACGGTGCCGGTGCGGCGTAGGCGGGCGTAGTCGAACACGAACTGGTTGCGTTCACCCGGCTTCACGGTCATGGACGCCTCGGCCGCGCTCACGAGGGCGCGGGCGGTGTTGGTGTCTCGGCGGGTGCCGGTGGCTGTACGGACCTCGGGGGAGGGCCAGGTGCCGTGCTCAATCATCTCGGCTCGCAGCGTGCCCAGGGATCGGGGGGCGGTCGGTCCCCAGATCACGCGGCCCTCGGTGGCCCATCCGGTCCAGGTGGGGTTCCACTGGCGTCGGTTGGTGAACGCGGGGTCACCTCCGACGGCGGCGGTGAGGGCGGCGCGCACGTCCTCTGCGAAAGCTATGGGGGCGGGGCGGGCGTTCGGTCCTACGGTGACGTGCTCGATGATCCATCCGGCCTGGACGTGGCCGTTGCGGCCCTTCTCGATGATCCATGAGGGCTGGGGTACGTCGGTGGCGAAGATGCGGAGCAGGGAGTCGTCGTGGTCCATGTCCACGGTGAGCACCCACATGACGCCGCCGGGGCGGCGTCCGGTGCCGGCGGTGACGGGATCGACGAACTGGAAGTGCTCGATCCCGTGACTGATCTTGCGGACGATGCCGCGTGCGGTCTTGTCGTGGCACACGGTCACACGTGTGGCGACGGCAGGGGCCAGCTCCACGAACGTGGGGGGCTGGGCGATGAGGGCGTGACTTGGTACGCTAGTCACGCCGGAACCTCTTTTGATTATGCATCGTCTTGGGGCTCTCGGTAGGGGATTCCGCCGGATGTTTGGCGACGGTGGCGGAATCCAGATTTCAGGCGGTGGTCCTCCTTGCCGGGAGGGCCACCGCTTTTCTTATGGGGTCTTGGCCTCCTCGACGCCGGGCAGGGGGTCGGTGGAGGGGGTGGGCAAGTTCCAGCCCTCGGGGATGCCGTGTTCATTCGGGGTTCCCGAGAGGGCTGCGCCTTCGACAACCGCCCACATGGGAAGGCCGGTCTGGTCAGCAATCTGGTCCAGACGTTCCTTCACTTCTGGTCGGACGCGCACGTGCAGCTGCACAGTGTCGGTGCCTCGCGGGCGTCGCGGTGTGGTCGTCATGCGACCGATGGTACCGGTACCGGGGGCGAGGTGGGAATAGGTGTGTGTGGGCATGTCACTCGGTCGGGGATGCCGCCGTAGTGCGGTCGGTGTAGGTGTAGTCGTTGATCTTGGTTGGGTCGTTCGGGTCGAAGGTGAACGTGTAGTACCGGATGGGCGTGCCGGCGCGGGGCAGTGCGCTTCCGTCTGGACGCTTCCAGCTCCAGGTGGCGCGCACGGCCACGCCGGGGGTATCGGCTTGCGTGTTGAGACTGACCACGGGCTCGGAGGTGGCGTGCTCCTTGGCTGCGGCCGTCCACTCGGCCCCGCTGCTAGGCCGTTCAGGGGTGATGACGCGGGCGGCGCGTTCGTCGGTCATCAGGTGGCGGGCGCGCAGCTCAGCGTGGGTCTGGGTCGCGTCCTCGGCTGGGTTCCAGGTCGTCATGATGCGGGCGGCTTCCAGCGCGATGGCCTGCTGTTCGGCGGTGACCTTGGGGTGTGCAGCGTGCTCGGGGGTGGCCGGCTCGGCGGTGGCCGTGGCGGGCGCGCTTGTGGTGAGCGTAGGCAGCGGCTCGGGTGCTGGCTCCTTGGCGGTGCAGCCGGTCAGGGCGAGGGCGGTCAGGGCGAGGGCGGCGGCGTGGCGTTTTTTCATCACTGGTACCTCAGCGGGACGTTGTGGGACAGGAGGATGGGTTCGGGGTCTACGGGGGTGCCGTCTTTGAGGATCATGAAGTGCAGGTGTCGGCCGTTGGCGTCGCCCGATTGGCCCTCGGTGCACAGGGGCGTGCCTGCGGCGACGGTCTGGCCGGCGCGCACGCGATGGCTGCCCTCGGCGCAGTGCAGGTACTTGAAGCCGATGCTGGGGTTATCGGGGGCGTGTCCGATCACGGGGAGGCCGGCGTCCCAGTTGGTGCTTACCTCTGTGATGACCAGATCGGTGGCTGCCACCACGGTTCCGGTGCCCCCGCTGGTTGCCACGTCCAGGCCGTTGTGGTTGGCGATGTAGTCCGCGCACCCCACGCCTTCGACGCACCCGCGATGCCCGAACGGGCTGGTGACCCACGAATCGGCCAGGGGAAGAACCCACTTGCCGGAACCGACTTCTCCGATCACGTCTCCGCCGGGGATCGCGCAGCTGCCGGACCCGGCTTGGGCTAGAGACATGATCTGGCGGACATAGTTCACGGTCTCCTCGATGGGCGGGATGCCGCCGTACTGGAGCACCACGTTGTGCCCGGCGTTGTAGCCGGCCAGGGCCAGTTCGATGCGCTCCTGGTCGCTGTTGGCGAGGTGGCCGACCAACCGCTGCTGCTCGGCCATATAGCGCCCCTGCGCGTCAATGCCGGCAAGCGGGTCGTAGGGGTCGGCCCCGTTGCCCCAGGCGTCCCAGGTGGAGGGGATGAACTGCGCGATTCCTCGCGCACCGGAACTGGGCTGGTAGGCCCTCGGATCGAAACGGGACTCGGTAAACAGCTGGGCGGCGATGACGCCTTCTGGCAAGTTCGCAGTCTTCGCGGCTGCGGCGATAGCGGCCTTGTGTTCCTCGGGCACGATCATCTGCTCACCGTTTACAGACGCACCACAGGAGACTAGGGCGCTCTTCTTCTGCTCATCCTCTGCCGCCAGGCTGATGATGAACAGGGGCGTGAGGATCACGAGGAGGAGCAACGCGCCGGCGGCGGCAATGAGCTTGCCCTTGGAATCGTCCATCGGGGGCCTTTCAGGCGCGGGGGGCCGCGTAGAGCACGGTCTGATCGAGCGTGGGGGCGACGATGTAGGCGGCTCCCTCGGTGATGACTCGCGGGGGCACGTCCGTATCGGTGAACGTGCGCCACGGCGTCGGGGAGGCGTCACGTTTGAGTCTGAGGGTGGCCGGCTGACGCTGGTGCGTGCCGTAGAGGGTGGCTCCATCTGCGGCGGTGGCCGTGAAGTCCTCCAGTACACGAGCGAAGGGCTGTGCTCCGGTGGAGACCAAGACGGAGCCCACAAGCAGCAACGAGCTCCCCAGATCGCGGGTGCGGGTCTTCTGGTCGATGCGCTCGGGCACGGCCTTGTCCATGAGCACAGCTCCATCGGCCGGGCGGATCAGGGCCAGGCGGCTGCCGCCCTTGATCCTCCACGCGGTGAGCACGGTTTCCGGGCCGGTGGCCCATACCGCCACGGGCGTCTGCGTGGGGGCATCGGAGAGGGCGAGGCGGTGCTCGCCGGTCTTGGAGCCTTGGGCGTCGAGGTGGTCAACGCGGTCGGCCCCGATGGCGTGCAGGGTGCCGTCAGCCTGCCGCAGACCGGCACGGGTGCCGGCGGGGATCGTGATGCGCCGGGTAGCCATCTGCGCGGCGGGCAAGTCCACGAACCAATCGGGTAGCTCGATGAAGGGGCCGGGCCCGTTCAGCTCGGCCCGGAATCCCTGCTCGAGCCGGTAGGTCGTCGGGGCCACGGGCGCGCCGGCCACGGTCGGGGCGGTCAGTGACCAGATGCTCAGCTGCGTGGCCGTGGTGACACCGATGCAGTCCTGGCCGTCCCAGGTGATGCGGCGGGCGTCGTGGATTGTGTCGGGGGCGGATGCGCCGGCCCACTGGGGTTGAGCGGTGTCAGGGTGACGCAGGGTGAGCACTCCGTCATCGGAGACGGTGCCGATGTGGCCGCTGGAGAGCACGCACACGTCAGCGGATCGGCCTACGGGGATGGACCATCGCGCCCTGCCGGAGAATCCGGGTGGGGGGGCCACGGGAATCTGCGCGCCCGCGCCGGGCACCTGCCAGGCCGGTGGGGCCTTGGGGGCAAGCAACCGGGGCAGGGCCAGAGCTGCGCCGCCGCCGGCGGCACCGAGGAGCGCCAACGCCCCGCCTCCCAGCAGCAGGCGACGCCGGGTCAGCCCTGCGCGGGTTGCGGTCTCCTCGGGCGGGGTTGTGTCGTAGGTGTCCCCGTCAGCGGTGACCACCATGCGCCAGGCGTCATCTTCCGGGGTGGTCACGCGCACTCGCACGGCCTCCAGCTGGCGGGCCGCAAGCTGGGCGACCACCGCGTCGATGCCGGCGTCGCGCAACTCCTGGCCGGGTGCCCGCTCAACGGGCGCCCCATCCAGCGTCACCGTCTCGGCGGCTTCGTCCAGGTGCAGGGTCAGCACCGGGAACGGCGGCACCGTGGCGGGGTCGAAGCCGGGATCGGCGGGCAGTGAGTTAGGCATCAGATTCCTCGATCCCATCGGCCGTGACCAAGAAATCTCGCAGATCGGCCTTCCTCACCCGTCGCAGTCGCTCGCCTAGCACCAGGGTTTTGAGCCCTGCCTTGTGCTGCCAGCGCAGCACGGTGGCGGTACTGACGCGCAGCAGGTCGGCGATCTCCTCCAGAGTCAGCACCTCGGGCAGATCGGCAAGCAGCTCGTCCACGGCGGCAGCGTCGTTCACAATCACTCCTCTATAGTCCATGCGGGAAATAAGCGAGTCAAGCGACATACAGCGCACTCGCTACATGTCAGACTTAGACGACACGCGTTGCACAAGGAACACAGAGTGTCTAACCTGACATGTAAAGGCTAGAGGAGGGGTGCATCGTGAGCAGACGAACAAACCCGTTCGTGAAGCGGGAGGCCGCGATCACGCAGGCCCCGGAGGAGGCAGTGCTGCATGACAGCCTGCTGGGAGCGCGACTCATGGAGAGCGGCCCGGCCTCGCCGGACGCTCTTCCTATCTCACCAGAAGACGTGACCTCGAAGGCCTGGCCAAAAGTACAGATTTCCGCGATTCCTGAGAGCCGCATCACAGTGATGGGTCTGCACGGAGGCGCGGGGGCCTCGACGCTGGCAGCCCTGATGGGTGAGGGCGTGGGCGACCACGGCCAGGCATGGCCTGAGCCCCCTGACGGCCAGGCACTCGGGGTCGTGGCGGTGTTCCGTAGTCACTGGCGCGGCTTGGAGGCCGCAGACCGCTTCGCGGAACAGTGGGCCGCTGGGATGCTTACCGGCTCCGTCCTGCTCGGGCTGGTCATCGTGGACGATGGCCCCACGCTCTCGGATGGCCAGCGCCGCGCGATGAAGCGCCTGCTGAAAATGACTCCCCGGGGGACGCGTATCCCCTGGGTGGAGGCGTGGCGACACGCCTCTCCTGACTCGGGGCGCATCCCGGGTCGTATCACCCGCATCACCCGCGCGCTGCATCAGGCAGCGGCGGATCTCTGAGAAAGGACAGCCTCGTGCTCTTCGAGACTGCAATGACCGTGGCCGGCAACATCCCCAACATCACTCCTGAGCAGCCCCCGGGCACCGATGGCCTCACCACGGCCCTGAACTGGCTCTCGTGGATCGTCATCATCCTGGGTGTGGCCGGCTTCCTCGTCTCGGCCGGCACCCTGGCCTTCGCGGCCCTGACGGGACGCGAGTTCAACAGCGGCAAGGGCCTGTTCCTGTCGATCATCGTCTGCATCCTCGCCGTCTCCGCCGGCGTGATCTTGCAGACCTTCATCTGAGCACCCGCCCCTAGAAACCACGGATCGGAGACCTGAGATGGCATCGACCGACGACACCCCAACCGCTTCGCCGTTCGGCCGGCGCTGGATCATCTCTGGAGCTGTGGTGCTCCTGGCCCTGGCCCTGGCCGTGTTCCTGGCCGTGCGCGGCGGGGTGGACAAGCAGCCGGCGGATTCTCCCGCCGCTGCCACGTCTGCCCCGCCTGCCGCCACGGGCGAGGCTGTGGCGACACCCACGGCCACCACTGCGTCATGCAAGCCGCCGAGGACGAAAGACAAGGGCATCCCCACGGAGGCCCCATCCGTCTCGTGGGAGCGGCACCCCTCTGGCGGCGTCGTGCCTGTGTCCAAGGAGCACGGCCCGACTGCACGGGAGGGCGACGCCTGGCGGTGCAGCTCGCGCACCGCCAGCGGTGCGCTGGTGGGTGGTCTCTCCCGGGCCTACAACTTCGTGACGGGCGACCTAACTTCAGGTAATGACACGGCGCAACGGGATTCGTTTTTCCGCGCCAATCAGCTCGATGAATCCGCCCGCCTCGGCACCGTAGAGGGATACCGAATCATTCTGTCCACCGACAATGAGGCGGTCATTGAATACCTTTTCTCGCTCGATGGCAAAAACGCGGCCATGCGTGTTCCGCTGGTATGGGATGAGAGCGCGCAGGATTGGCTTCTAAACACGTCCTCGAATGATCTGAGCATGTATCAGGTGACTGCCCCAGAAAACTACACCAAGTGGCGGTGAGCGTGGTTTCGATTCTACTAATCTCTGCGGCCACGACCGCGCCCTCTAGTCCCACAACATCGCCGGATGACGCGGCCAACAAGGGTTGCAAGTTCGGTGACATGGGGTGCGTGGTCGGAGATGCGGTGCAGGGTCTCGCCAACGACACTATTACGAACTTCGTGGAGAGCATCGTTGAAGGCGCGGTGAACATTTTGCGCCAGATCGGGACGTGGTGGATGTCCGCCCCCGGGCCGTATTTTGACAATCCGATTGTCCAGGGCATGCGGGATAATCTTTCCTGGTTCGTCTGGTTCTTCGGCGTAGTCGGCTTTCTGCTCGCGCTGGGTCGGCTGGTGGTTACTGCCTACACCTCGGGTTCGATCCGTGAGGGCTTGGTCTCCATCGGCGCGCTGTTCCTGAACATCGTGCTCGCCACGGGCGTCTACATCGCACTGATCCCGATGCTGCTCAACGCGGGTGACGCCGTGGCGACGTGGCTCCTGGACCAATCGACGGACAACGCCGACTTCGCCACGTTGGCGCAGCCGATGGCCGCAGAGGCGTTCCTGGCGTCTCCGGGCACCGCATTCTTGCTGGCCCTGTGCCTGTTCATCGGCGCTATCGCCAACTTCCTGATGCTGCTGCTCCGCAACGTCCTGCTGCTGGTGTTGATCGTGTTCCTGCCGGTCATCGCGGCCGGCTCGAACACGGAGGCAGGGCGGCAGTCGTGGCGGAAGGCTAACGCCTACTTGATCGCATGCCTGCTCATGAAGCCTCTCACCGCCGCAATCTACGGCTTCGGATTCATGCTCTTGCAGGACAGCGGGGAGGACTTCGGGCAGGTCATCGCTTCCTCGATCAGCGGCATTCTGCTCTTGCTCATGGCTGCTCTCGTACTCCCGACGCTGGTCCGGTTCCTCTCGCCCGTGGCTGCCACGGGCATGAGTGGTTTCTCCGGCGCGGGCCTGATTGGGGCTGGCGTGGGCGTGGCGGCTGGTGCAGCGATGATTGCCGGCGCGGGTGGCGCGGGCGCGGCGGCTATGGCTGGCGGTGCCTCCCGCGCGGGCGGCGGCTCTGGCGGAGCTTCCATGGGCGGCGCTGGTGGTGCCCCCACGGAGGGCACTGGCGGGACTCCTACGGGTGGAACTGACTCGGGGGGCACCACGGCCCCCGGCGTGACTACGTCCGGCACGGACTCGGCTGCCACCACGGCATCCGGCACCAGACCCTCGCGTATGGATTCGGGCGTCTCTAGCGCCCCCGGCACCAACCGCTCCGGCAACGGAAGCGGGGGCCGCGCGGACGCCCCGGGTGCCGTGGCCTCCGGGGACGGCGGCACGGACTCGGCTCCCACCACGGCCGAGGGCGGCGCAGCTGCGGCCGGGGGCACCGCTCCTGCCGAGGGCGGTGCAGCTGCCGCCGGGGCCACCGCCCCTGCCGGGGACGGCGGCACGGACTCGGCTCCCACCACGGCCGAGGGCGGCGCAGCTGCGGCCGGACCCACCGCCCCCACGGGCGGCGCAGCTGCCGCCGGAGCCACCGCCCATGCCGGGGACGGCGGCAACGGACCCACGGACGCACCGGGCTACACCGGACCCACCGGGGCCACGGGGGCCACCGCCCCCACGGGCGGCGCAGCTGCCGCCGGAGCCACCGCCCCTGCCGGGGACGGCGGCAACGGACCCACGGACGCACCGGGCTACACCGGACCCACCGGGGCCACGGGGGCCACCGCCCCCACGGGCGGCGCAGCTGCCGCCGGAGCCACCGCCCCTGCCGGGGACGGCGGCAACGGACCCACGGACGCACCGGGCTACACCGGACCCACCGGGGCCACGGGGGCCACCGCCCCCACGGGCGGCGCAGCTCCG
>NZ_QNRG01000021.1:19763-25112 GCF_003315015.1 Micrococcus sp. KT16
CCCTGCCGGGGACGGCGGCAACGGACCCACGGACGCACCGGGCTACACCGGACCCACCGGGGCCACGGGGGCCACCGCCCCCACGGGCGGCGCAGCTCCGACTGGTGGCACCCCTACGGGCAACGGCAGCCGTCCGCCGCGCCGCCCGCGCAAGACGGCTGGCCGCATGGCGGATGCGGCACGGCAAGCTGCTGAGTTCCGCGCCACCACGGCGGGCCTGGACCCGTCCAAGATGATCGACGCCGAAGAAGGGGACGAGTCCTAATGAGCACTGCCACCCGTGAGCCCCAGCAAGGCGTGTTCGGGAATCTGACCGTCCCGCGTCGCTCGGGCCTGTTCGGCCTCACGTTCCTCCAGTCGGCGGCGTTGATCCCGCTCGTACTGCTGTTCATCGCGCTGATCGCCACGGGCCGGTTTCTGGTCGCATTCGTATTGGTCGGCTTCACCGGCCTGGTCATTCTGCTTATGAGAGTCAAGGTGCGCGACGGGCGCACGGTATTTGGGAGGGTCGCTGTGCGCTGGAATCAGAAACGCAAGGAGAGGGCGAAGAAGGACATTTATCTCGCCGGCCCGACGGGGGCCGGCACCCCGGACGGGGCCACGCGCCTTCCCGGACTCATGGCCCGCTCGGAGCTGAGCGAACACCTGGACGCCTACGGCCGCCCCTTCGGCCTGATCCGTCTCTCCTCCCGCGACGTGCATCACTACACGGTGGTGTTCGAGGCATACCCGGACGGCGGTTCCCTGATCGACCCGGAGCAGCTGGAATCCCGTGTGGCTCATTGGGCGAACTGGCTCACGCAGCTGGGCCACGATGAAGGCATCCGGGGCGCTCAGGTGTGCATCGAGTCCTCACCGGATTCAGGGTTCCGTGTGCGGAATCTGCTGGAGACGAACCGACGCGAGGGCGCACCTGAGTTCTCGGATGCGGTGGTGAACGAAATCCTCGAGACGCACATCGTGGGCGCGCCGCAGCTCGTCGCGCGCCTCTCGGTCACCTTCGACGGCCGGCGCATGGACGGCGGGAACAAGGATCGCGGCGTGGCCGAGATGGCGGAGGAGATCGGCAACAAGATCCCGGAGCTGACTGCGAACCTGGCGGGCACGGGCGCGGGCAACGTGCAGGTGTGCACGGCTCAGAACATCGTGGATTTCACGCGCGTTGCCTATGACCCCACTGTCGCCCCGATGGTGGAGGAGATGCAGGCCAACGGTGCGGGCACCGGCCTGTCCTGGGAGGAGGCCGGCCCCTCGTTCATGGTCGATGGATTCGACACGCTCCAGCACGACCGCGCGTTCTCGCGTTCGTGGACGATGTGGCGGGGCCCTAACGGGCACTTCCGTTCCAACGCGCTCTCGCGGATCGTGGAGCCCCAGGCGGATGTGCTCCGCAAGCGCGTCACGTTGCTCTACCGGCCCATCCCCTCGGCGCGGACCTCGGCGCTGGTGCAGCAGGAGCAGAAGGATGCGGTGTGGGCGGGCTCGCAGTCGCGTTATGACGCTCGCGCCGCTCAGCGTCAGGCAGCGGCGGCGAAGACCGCCGCTGAGGAGGCTCAGGGTGCCGGCCTGGAGCGGTTCGGCCTGATCGTCACCGTCTCGGTGCGCGATAAGGAGGAGCTGCGGTTCTGGGATCGCCAGGTGCCCGCTTTGCTCACCCCGGCCAAGCTGCGCGTCCGCACGGCGCTGGCAAATCAGGCCGTGACGTTCCAGGCCGGTATGCCGCTGGGTCTCGTGTTGTCCGACCACATGCTGATCCCTGAAAGCATCCGAAAGGGGATGTGAGACATGAGCACCGACGAGATGACGGTCAATGAGGCCCCCGGGTCGCCGCTAAGCGCACGCGAGGAGCGCGCCGAGCTGGGCCGACGCAAGCTGATGGAGGGCCTGACGCTTTCCAAGCGTGATCTGCGCCGGCTGGGGCGTTTGGAGAAGCGCCAGCGCCAGGCCGCGCAGAAAGCCGAGAAGGAGGCCCAGCGGCGCGCTGGCGGGGTGTGGCAGAAGTGGGCGGAGGCTCGCGCGTTCAACGCCTCCCGGCCCGGCCCTCGGGGCTGGAACCGGCCTGGCGGCGCGCCGGCGACCGTCCTGGAGGATTTGTTCGAGGTGCAGGGGTCGGCCGTGCAGGTGTGCGGCATGTTCCCGTTCACCGCCGGGGCGGGGCTGCCCGTCGTCGGCGTCCCGCTGGGCTACCACCTTCGCCGCCGCTCCCTGGTGTGCGCCGATCCGGTCTCCTGGTTCACCTCGGGCATCATCTCCAACCCGTCCGCGTTCGTGCTGGGCCAGCCGGGTCTGGGAAAGACCTCCCTGGTCCACCGCATCATCACGGTGCTCTCCAACTGGGGCGTGATCCCGCTGATCCTGGCCGACTCGCGGCCGGACTACGTTCACACCATCCGATCCCTCGGCGGTCAGGTCATCACGTTCTCGCCCGGCCACGGACACATCAACCCGCTGGACCTGGGGCCGATGGTGCATCGGCTGCACCAGATCAAGGACGCTTCGGCCCGACAGGTCGCCTTGGACGAGATGACCTCGCGCCGGCTCTCGCTTATGAAGGGCCTCGTGGGCATGATGCTGGGTCAACCTCTGGCCCCCCATGAGGCGTCGGTGCTGGCCCTGGCTGTGCAGATGCTCGATCCTGAGTTGCAGAACCCGCCGCTGATCCCCCAGCTGACCGCGTTCATCCAGTCGGCACCGGAGGAGCTGCGGGCCGTGGCGCTGACGTATGAGGACGTGGACGCCTACAACACGCGCGTTCAGGGCTTGCTCGACGCGCTCATTTCTCTGGGTCCGGCCGGCCCCTACGGCACCTTGTTCAGTGAGCCGACGTCGGAGCACCTGGAGCTGGGACGCCCGGCCGTGTTCGACATTTCCGGGGTGAACGAGAACGACGCAGTTCTCATGGCTGCCGTCCAGTCGCTGTGCTGGAACCTGGGCTCGGCCACCGTCTCGGCCGAATCCCACCTCGCGGCCGACGAGGGCCGACGCCGCCGCACCTACCTGCTGGTCATGGACGAGCTGTGGCGGGTGCTGCGCGCCTCCGATGACATGGTGCATTTCATCGACGCGATCACCCGCCTGAACCGTGGTCGGGGCATCGGCCAGATCATGGTCACGCACACCATGAAGGATCTGAAGCTCTCCGAGCAGCACCTCACCGATGTGGCGTGGGGCTTCGTGGAGCGGTCCGCGATGGTCTTCCTCGGTGGGCTGTCTGAGGGTGAGATGGGCAACCTGGAGGAAGTGTTCGCACTCACGCGGGCAGAAGTCTCCCAGCTCTCAGACTGGATCGGTGAAGCCCCCGTGGACCCGTGGACCGGCCGGGCCGGGCTGCGGCCGGGCGCGGGCAACTTCCTGTTGAAGACCGGCAAGGAGGCGGGCATCCCGTTCCACACGCAGCTCACGGCGCTGGAGAAGGACAACACGAACACGAACCGGGATTGGGAGATGACCAACGTTGACGTTCTCTGATCCTCGCGCGGGCCGGCGCGCTCAGCCGGGAATGGCCGACACCGGATGGATGGTCGCCACGGGCGCACTGTGCGTGGTGCTGTGCCTGGCCGGCGTCTGGGCCGGGGTGGGACTGCTCACCGCTGGCGCGCCGGGCGGGGCCGGGCTGCTTGACGTGGTGATGCTCCAGGCTCGGGGCCAGCTGCCGGTGAGCGTCTGGCAGATCGTGGCCCTCGTGGGCGCGCTCGTGCTGCTGGCCCTGCTGGGTATGGCCGGGTGGAAAGTCGCCGGCGGTGGTTCGAGGTCGCGCGTGGACCACCTGGCCCGGTCCATGTCCCGGCCGCGCGATTTCAAGGAGATGACCGGCGCGGCCGCGACCAAGGACGCCGCCCGTCTCCACGCGGACGCTGCGGGGCCAGGCGTGCCGCTGGCGAAGCTCACCAACGGCGGGCGGATGCTCTATGCCTCGTGGGAGTGGGTGCAGACCTGGATCATGGGTCCGCGCGCGGGCAAGACCACTTGTGTCTGCGTGCCGCAGATCGTGGAGACCAACGGCCCGGTGCTGGCGACCTCCAACAAACGGGACATTGTGGACCTCACGCGCGGGCCTCGCTCGGAGAAGGGCGTCGTGTGGGTCCACGACGTGCAGGGGATCATCGGTGAGCCGGCGTCGTGGTGGTGGAACCCGCTGACGTTCGTGAGCTCGATGATGCGCGCCGAAGCTCTCACAGACGTGTTCGTGTCCTCTGCCACGACCACGGGGGCGCAGGCGGATGCGTACTTCGAGTCGGACGGTAAGCGGCTGCTCTCTCACCTGTTCTTCGCCGCCGCCGTGTCGGGCCGGCCGATCACGGACGTGGCCCGCTGGGCGCAAGACCCCGAGGACGACTCTCCGGTGCGTGAGCTGCGCGCCGCCGGACACGGCCAGCTGGCCGAGTCCTTGGCCCAGATTCAGGGCCTCACGCCCAAGCAGCGTGATGGTGTCTACGGCACGATGCGCCCGTGGGTGAACGTGCTCACCTATGACTCGGTGATCCCGTGGATTCGGGACACCGGGGAAGTCGGCCGGCCTGAGTTCGATCACCGCCGCTTCGCGTCCACCACTGACACCCTGTTCCTGATTTCCAAGGAGGGTGCTGGAACCGCGCGGGCGATCACCGGCGCGCTGACGATGGCGATTCTCACGGAGGCCGAGGAGCACGCGGCATCTTTGCCCTCGGGGCGGCTCTCCCCGCCTCTGATGGGCGTGCTCGATGAGGTGGCGAACGTGTGCCGCTGGCGACAGCTGCCGGACGTGTATTCGCACTACGGCTCACGCGGGATCGTGCTCTCCTCGTTCTTCCAGGGCTGGGATCAGGGCGTGGAGGCTTTCGGGCGCGAGGGGATGCGGAAACTATGGAACGCGAGCAACGTCCGTGTGGCCGGCTCCGGGCTCCAGGACGCGGACTTCCTGCCGTTCTTGTCCCAGGTGGTCGGGGATCGTGACGTGGTGCGCCGCAGCTCCTCCGCCGGCGGCCGCGGCGGACGCTCGGTGTCCACGTCGGTGCAGCGTGAACGCGTGCTCGACGTGTCGGACCTGGCGGCGATGCCGCGCGGGCGGGCCGTGATGACCACCTCGGGCGCCCCGGCGGCTCTGGTGACGCTCACCCACTACAGCACCAAGCCCTACGCGTCCGCCGTCGCGGCGTCCCAACGGCACTACGAGCCCTGAGCCGCCCGCACACGAAAGCGCCGCCCCCTCCAAGGGGGGGGGGCGGCGCTTTCGTGTGCGTCAGGCGGGTGGCTCAAACCAACCCGGCGGGGCTGGCTGTAAGCGGCCATGAAAAGCTGCCCATAGGTGGCCAGGGAATGACCCGCTGACGGCCATGAGGACTGCCCAGTGATGGCCACGGGAACTGCCCG
>NZ_QNRG01000022.1:0-18204 GCF_003315015.1 Micrococcus sp. KT16
ATTCTCGGCATGAATCCGCGGATTCTGTGTTCTTCACCCCGCCTCCCGGTCACCCGGTCGGCGTCTTGAGCACGAGATGGAACTCTACACACGAACCCCACCGAACACAAAATCAGGGGTGACACCCGGCGTGCGGTCAAGGGTGGGCGGCCGGTTTCCGCCTGTTCTCGCGGATTCCTTCGGCCTGGCCCGCCCCGTTCGACGCTCCAGCGCCGTCACCCCCGGCCGTGACGTGCACCACTCCTCAGGGCGTGGCCGTCGTGTCCAGGGTCGGCTGGAGCCACAGGGTGGTCAGCGCCGGCACGTTCACCGTGACGTGGGCCGGCTGGCCCTGCCACTGGCCCTCGTGTGCCGCGATCACCTCGGACTGGCCGGTCTGCTCCCGCCAGCCGTCACCGTGGAAGTCGGTCGCATCGGTGTCCAGCACCACCGTCCACTCCCCCGCGGACGGCACCCCCACGCGCAGCCCCTGACGCGGCGACCCCGAGAGGTTGGTGATGCACAGCAGCGGGGCGCCGCCCGGTTCAGCGGCCGGGACCGCGGCGCCGTCGTCGTCGATCCGTGTCTCCGGCACCACCTGCGCCGCGGGCATGCGGAGGAACACGAGCGTGTTGCCGTCGGCGTCGCCGCCGTCCACCCACGAGAATCCCTCCGGGCTGTGGTCCAGCGACCACAGCGCCGGCTTGCTGCGGTAGAGCGCGTTGAGCTCCCGGATCGTCAGCTGGACCCCGCGGTGCGCCTCATCCCACGAGACGGGCCAGTCCAGGCCCTCGCCCTCGGACCACTCGCTCGGCTGCGCGTACTCCCCGCCCATGAACAGCAGCTGCTTGCCGGGGTGCGCCCACATGTACCCGTAGTAGGCGCGCAGGGTCGCCAGCTGCTGCCGTCGGTCGCCCGGGATGCGGCCCAGCAGGGAGCCCTTGCCGTGGACGACCTCATCGTGGGACAGCGGCAGCACGTAGTTCTCCGAGTAGGCGTACACCATGGAGAACGTCCACTGCTCGTGGTGCCACCGGCGGTTGACCGGGTCCTGGGACAGGTAGGCCAGGGTGTCGTGCATCCAGCCCATGTTCCACTTCTTGCCGAAGCCGAGACCGCCCGCGTCCACGGGAGCGCTCACCCCGGAGAAGGCCGTGGACTCCTCCGCGATCATGTGGACGCCGGGGTGCAGGCGGTACACGGTCGCGTTGACCTCGCGCAGGAAGTCGATGGCCTCGAGGTTGTGGTTGCCGCCGTGCACGTTGGGCTCCCACTGCCCGTCCTCGCGCGAGTAGTCCAGGTAGAGCATCGAGGCGACGGCGTCCACGCGCAGCCCGTCGATGTGGAACTCGCCGAGCCAGTAGAGCGCGTTGGCCACGAGGAAGTTGCGGACCTCGGTGCGGCCGAAGTCGAACACGAGGGTGCCCCAGTCGGGATGTTCGCCCCGCCGCGGGTCCGGGTGCTCGTACAGGGCGGTCCCGTCGAAGCGCGCGAGCGCCCACTCGTCCTTCGGGAAGTGCGCCGGCACCCAGTCCACGATGACGCCGATCCCCGCCCGGTGGAGCGCGTCCACCAGGTGCTTGAACTCGTCCGGGGAGCCGAACCGGGAGGTGGGGGCGTAGTAGCCGGTCACCTGGTAGCCCCAGGACCCGCCGAACGGATGCTCCGCGACCGGCAGGAACTCCACGTGCGTGAACCCGAGCCACTGCACGTACTCCACGAGCTGCTCGGCCAGCTCGCGGTAGTCCAGCCCGGGCCGCCACGAGCCCAGGTGCACCTCGTAGATGCTCAGCGGGCGCTCGTGCGGGTCCGTGAGACGGCGGCGCTCCATCCAGGTGCGGTCCCCGAAGGCGTAGTCGGACTCGAGCACACGCGAGGCCGTGGCCGGCGGGACCTCCGTCCAGCGGGCCATCGGGTCCGCCTTCTGCCGCCAGAGCCCGTCCCGGCCGAGGATCTCGAACTTGTAGCGGTCGCCGTGACCGACGCCAGGCACCAGCAGCTCCCACACGCCGGAGGAGCCGAGGGACCGCATGGCATGGGTCCGGCCGTCCCAGCCGTTGTGGTCGCCCACCACGCGCACGGCCCGCGCGTTCGGCGCCCAGACCGCGAAGGCCGTGCCGACGGCCTCGCCCGCGGAGGTGCGGACCACGCGGGCGCCGAGCACCTCCCACAGCCGTTCGTGCCGGCCCTCCCCGATCAGGTGCAGGTCCAGCTCGCCGAGCGTGGGCAGGTGCCGGTACGCGTCGTCCTGCTCCTGGACGGGGCCGGTCGTGCCGTCCTCGGTCTCGTATGCCACCTCGACGCGGTAGTCGCCCGCGGCGGCCCCGGCCACGCGGGGCGTCGGGGCCACGCCCGCGAACACGCCGTCGTGCTCGTGCGTCAGCTCCACCCGTTGCCCGTCGCCGGCGCGGACCACCGTGACCGTGCGCGCCAGCGGGCGCAGCACGCGGTAGGTGACCGCCGCGCCGTCGGGATGCGGGTGGGCGCCCAGCACGGTGTGCGGATCGTGGTGCCGGCCCTGCGCGACGGCGGCCAGCACCTCCGGGTCCACGGCGAGCGGGGCGACGGCGGGACGGGGGGCGGCGGACGGGGTCATGGCGATTCCTGTTCTGGGGACGGCGGGCGTCGGGAGCGGCTCAGCCGTTCCGGACGACCCGCAGGACATGGGCGGGCTCGACGTTCGGGTCCAGGCGGACGTACGGGGTGCGGCCCCACCGCCAGCGCTGGCCGGTGAGCAGGTCCTCCACCTCGACGGCCCCGGACGCGTCGCGGTCCTCGGGGCGCAGACGCAGCGCCTCGAGGTCCAGGTCCAGGGTCGCCTCGACGACGTCGTGCGGGTTCGTGGTGACGACGACGATCAGGGTGTCCTCCGCGGGACCGGCGTCGGTGACCGCCTCGGCGTCCCGGTGCGCACCCTCGGGCCGGGCCGAGCGCGTCTTCGAGAACACGAGCAGGTCAGGGTGCGTCGAGGCGTGCAGGGTCAGGTTCTGCAGGTCGCCCAGCGCCGGGTGCGCCGCGCGGATCTCATTGAGCCGGGTGAGGTACGGGGCGAGCGAGGCACCCGCGGCCTCCGCGCCCTCCCAGTCCCGGGGGCGGTACTCGTACTTCTCGTTGTCGATGTACTCCTCCGCGCCCGGCCGGGCCACGTGCTCGAACAGCTCGAACCCGGCGTAGACGCCCCACAGCGGGCTGGCCGTGGCGGCGACGACGGCGCGGATCCGGAACGCGCCCGGGCCGCCGTGCTGCAGGTACTCCGTGAGGATGTCCGGCGTGTTGACGAAGAGGTTGGGGCGATAGAACGCCGGCGTCTCGTGCGAGATCTCCTGGAGGTACTCCGCAAGCTCCTCGGCCGTGTTCCGCCAGGTGAAGTACCCGTAGGACTGCTGGAACCCGACCTTGCCCAGGGCGTGCATCATCGCGGGACGGGTGAAGGCCTCGGCGAGGAACACGACGCGCGGCTCCTCGGCGCGGACCTTCGCGATCAGCCACTCCCAGAACCACAGGGGCTTGGTGTGCGGGTTGTCCACGCGGAAGATGTGCACGCCGCGGGCCACCCAGCCCCGCACCACGTCCAGCACCGCCTGGGCGAGGCCGTCCGGGTCGTTGTCGAAGTTCAGCGGGTAGATGTCCTGGTACTTCTTCGGCGGGTTCTCCGCATACGCGATGGTGCCGTCCACGCGGGTGGTGAACCACTCCGGGTGTGCGGTGACCCACGGGTGGTCAGGGGAGCACTGCAGGGCCAGGTCCAGGGCCACTTCGAGGCCCTCGTCCGCGGCCGCGGCCACGAACGCCTCGAAGTCCTCGACGGTGCCCAGGTCCGGGTGCACGGCGTCGTGTCCGCCCTCGGGCCCACCGATCGCCCACGGCGAGCCCGGGTCCTGCGGCCCGGCCGTCAGCGTGTTGTTCGGACCCTTGCGGTGCGTGGTGCCGATCGGGTGGATCGGCGGCAGGTAGACCACCTGGAAGCCCATCCGGGCGACCGCCGGGAGCCGGTCGGCCGCCGTCCCGAAGGTGCCGGAGGACCACGTGCCGGAGGCCTCGTCGAAGCGGGCGCCCTCGGAGCGGGGGAAGAACTCGTACCAGGCGCCGCGGCCGGCGAGCTCGCGCTGCACGTCCAGCGGGTAGAGCTCGGAGCTCGTGAGGTGCTCCCGCACGGGGCGGGCGTGGAGGACGGCGGACACCTCCGCCGACTCGGCGGAGGCCAGGCGCTGGGCCGGGATGAGGGACTCGTCCTCGAGGCCGCGAACGACCTCCTCGAACACGGCGCGGTCCTCGGCCGAGCGCTCCGCGTCCTCGGCGGCCCGGCGGAACAGGGCGGCGCCCTCGGCGAGCATCAGCTCCACGTCGATGCCGGCGGCGATCTTGACGGTGGCCGCGTGCTTCCACGTGCCCACCGGGTCGTCCCAGCCCTCGACCACGAACTGGTGCAGGCCCGGCTCGGCGGGCCGCAGCGTGGCCACGACCTCGTCCAGCCCGGGCCGGCCCGGACGCATCTGCACGCGCTGCACCTCGGCGCCGGCCGGGTCGAGCAGACGGACGGTGGCGCGCACGGAGTCGTGGCCCTCGCGGAACACGGTGGCGCGGACGGGGATGTCCTCGCCGACCACGGCCTTCGCCGGGAACCGGCCGTCCAGCACGACGGGCTGCACGTCCGTCACCGGGATGCGCCCCGTGACGGTCTGGAGGCGGACATCGGCTGCGGTGGCGCTCTGGGTGTCGGGCTTCACGGTGCTCACGCCACGACGCTACCCCGCGGCCGCGCCGGTGAGAACGGCCGGCCCGCCCGCCCGCCGTGGGGCGGAGGGGCGGGCCGGGGACACGGGGGCGCCGGACGGGACGCTCAGGACAGCATGGTCTTGTCGTCCACGACGGCACCCTTGATCTTGCCGAACTCGGCCAGCAGGTCCGCCGGGGTGCGCCCGGCCTTCTCCTGCTCGTCCAGCTCGAGGATGATCCGGCCGTCGTGCATCATGATCAGCCGGTTGCCGACCTCGAGGGCCTGGGACATGTTGTGCGTGACCATCAGCGTGGTGAGCCGGTGCTCGGCCACCACCTGCCGGGTCAGGCGGGTCACCAGCTCCGCCCGGGACGGGTCCAGGGCGGCGGTGTGCTCGTCCAGCAGCAGGATCTTCGGTCCGGAGAACGTGGCCATGAGCAGGCTGAGCGCCTGACGCTGGCCGCCGGAGAGCAGCCCGACCTTGGCGGTGAGGCGGTTCTCCAGGCCGAGTTCGAGCTTCGTGAGCTCGTCGCGGAACATCGCGCGCCGGGCGCGGGAGACGCCCCGCGAGAGCCCGCGGGCGTGCCCGCGTCGCCAGGCCAGGGCCATGTTCTCCTCGATCGTGAGGTTCGGTGCCGTGCCCGCCGTCGGGTCCTGGAACACCCGGCCGATCGAGGCCGCGCGGCGGTGGTCCGGCATGCGGGTGACGTCCTTGCCGCCCACGGCCACGGTGCCGGTGTCCGGGAGCAGCTTGCCGGCGATCGTGTTCAGGATCGTGGACTTGCCGGCGCCGTTGGAGCCGATCACGGTGACGAAGTCGCCCTCGGCCAGGTGCAGGTCGATGCCCTGCAGGGCGCGCCGCTCGTTGACGGTGTTCGGGAAGAAGGTCTTGGAGACCTGCGAGATCTCAAGCACGGGGGGCCTCCTCGGGGACGGATGCGGCGGGGGCGGCGCCGCCCGGCTCGCCGGTCAAAGGCATGCCGGCGGTGGCCGGAGCGGCGGCGGCCGGCCCCGGGGTCGCGGCCGTGCCCCGAGTGCGCAGGCTCAGGCGCTTGGCGAAGCCGAAGCGCGGCAGCAGCAGGGCCACGACGACGAGAGCCGCGGAGATCAGCTTCATGTCGTTCGGGCTCAGGCCCGCGTTGAGGGCGAACTGGATGATCAGGCGGTAGAGCACGGCGCCGACGATCACGGCGAGCGTCGCCCAGAAGACCGTGCGCTGGCCGAACACGGCCTGGCCCACGATCACGGACGCCAGGCCCACGAGGATGAGGCCGATGCCCATGGAGATGTCCGCGAAGCCCTGGTACATGGCCAGCAGGGAGCCGCCGAGGGCCACGAGGCCGTTGGAGATCATGAGGCCGAGGATCTTCATCCGGTCCGTGGAGACGCCGTACGAGCGGATCATCTCCTCGTTGTCACCGGTCGCCTGCAGGGCGAGGCCCAGGTCCGTGTGCAGGAACCAGTCGAGGATCAGCTTCACCACGAACACGCCGAGGAAGAGCACGAGGATCGAGCCCCAGTTCCGGGCCAGTCCCAGGTCGCCGAGCCACGTGAACAGGGTGTCCTGGCCGAGCAGGGGGATGTTGGCCTTGCCCATGATCCGCAGGTTGATCGAGTAGAGCGCGATCATCGTGAGGATGCCGGCGAGCAGGCCGTCGATCCGGCCCTTCGTGTGCAGCAGGCCGGTGACGAGGCCCGCGAGCGCGCCCGCCACGAAGGCGGCGAGCATGGCCAGGGGCACCGGCGTGCCGCCCGTGATGAGCACGGCGGCCGTGGCGGCGCCGGTGGTGAACGAGCCGTCCACCGTGAGGTCGGGGAAGTCGAGGATGCGGAAGGTCAGGTACACGCCGAGCGCGACGACGGCGTAGATCAGACCCAGTTCCACTGCGGTCAGCATGGGGCGGGTGCCTTTCGGGCGGTGCGAGGGGGGGACGGACGACGGCGGGACGGGGTGGGCCGGCCGTCGACGTGCTCCGCGGCGGCCCGGACCACGAGGTCCGGGCCGCCGCGGAGGCGGGCAGGCGCGGGATCAGCCCTCGACGAGCTGATCGGCCCTGTCCGTGAGCTCGGCGGGGATCTCGACGCCGTAGGCCTCGGCGGCCTTCGGGTTCAGCACGAGCTGCAGGTTGGCCGGGTCGGCGTAGCCCACGGGCAGCTCGGCCGGCTTCGCGCCGTCCTTGAGGATCTTCACGGCCATCTCGCCGGCCTGCTTGCCGTGCGCCTCGTAGTCGATGCCGTACGTGCCCAGGGCGCCGCGCTCGACGGAGTCGATGTCCGCCGAGATGACGGGGACGCGCTGCTCCTTGCCGTAGCCCACCACGGTCTCCAGCGCCGAGACGACGGCGTTGTCCGTGGGCACGTAGATGCCGTCCACGCCGGACAGGGACTGCACGCCCTGCTGGACCTCGGACGAGTTGGTGATGGTGGCCTCCTTGACCTCGAGGCCCAGCTCCTTGCCGGCCTCCTTGGCCTGGTCCACCTGGACCTTGGAGTTGGCCTCGCCGGAGTTGTAGACGATGCCGACGGTCGTGGCGTCCGGCTTCACGTCCTTGAGCAGCTGCAGCTGCTCCTTGACCGGGTTGCGGTCCGAGACGCCGGTGACGTTGCCGCCCGGGGCCTCGTCCGAGGCCACGAGCTCAGCGCCCTGGGGATCGGTGACCGCCATGAACACGACCGGCTTGTCCTTCACGGCCGAGGCGGTGCCCTGCGCGGCAGGGGTCGCGATCGCGGCCACGAGGTCCACGTCCGCGTCGTTGGCGAAGGTGGAGGCGATGGAGGTGACCGTGGCCTGCTCGCCCTGGGCGTTCTGCTCCTCGAACGTCACGTCCAGGCCGGCGTCCTCGAACGCCTCCTTGAAGCCCTCGGCCGCGCCGTCGAGCGCCGGGTGGGAGACGAGCTGGTTGATGCCCACGGTGTAGGAGCCCTCGCCGCCGGCGGCGGAGGACGAGCCGGAGCCGCCGGAGCCGGAGTCGCCGCACGCCGTGAGCCCGAGGGCGACGACGGCGAGGGCGGCGGTGAGGGGGAGGGAGCGGTGCTTCATGAGACGGACCTCGTTCTGATGGTGCGGTGCGGGATGCGCTCGCCGACGGGGGCCCGTCGGACACAGTGCAGACACTGTGCGCGGTGACGCGCGTCACGGGCAAGACGTGGGCGTGTCCACGCGACATCCTGCCATGTGATGGGCATCACGGTGGACACTCTGCCCCGCTGGGCTTCGTGTGCGACCCCCGCGTCCCCGCCCGGCCGTCATCCCGGGCGGGACGCCGTGGAGGTCAGCGCCCGCCGGCGCGCTGCACCGAGATCTCGTACAGGGAGATGCCCACCGCCATCGAGGCGTTGAGGGACTCCATCGTCGAGTCGATCGGGATGGACACGATCTGCTGGCAGTGCTCCCGCACCATGCGGGACAGACCCTTGCCCTCGGCCCCCACCACGAGCACGAGCGGCTCCGTGGCCAGGGCGAGCCCGGGCAGGGAGACGTCCCCGCCGCCGTCGAGGCCCAGCACGAAGTAGCCGGCCTTGTGCAGGTCGACGAGGGTGGTGTTCAGGTTGCCGGCCTGGGCCACGGGCACCCGCGCGGCCGCGCCGGCCGAGGTGCGCCAGGCGGTGGCGGTCACGCCGACGGAGCGCCGCTCGGGCACGATCACGCCGTCCGCGTCGAACGCGGAGCCGGCCCGGATGATGGCGCCGAGGTTGCGGGGGTCGGTGATGCCGTCGAGCGCGATCAGCAGCGGCGGGGTCCGCAGGTGCCCCTTCTCGTGCTTCGCGAGCGCGTCGAGGGCCAGGGCCGTGGCGTCCGCGTACTCATAGGGCGGGATCTGCAGCACGATGCCCTGGTGCACGGCCTCGCCGGAGAGGCGGTCCAGCTCCGGCTTGGTGTTCTCCAGGACCGGCACGCCCTGTTCGAGGCAGAGGCGCAGGGCCTCCTTGACGCGGTCGTCCATCTCGATGCGCACGGCCACGTGCAGCGCCTTGGCCGGGATGCCCGCGCGTAGCGCCTCGAGCACGGGGTTGCGACCGGAGACCGTCTCGTCCGTGAGCTTCACGCGGCCGCGGACCTGGTCCTTCACGGGACCGCGCTTGGCGGACGAGCGCTCGGCCAGCTGCTTGGCGCGGTGCGCCTTGTGGTAGACCCGGTCCTCGGCCTTGGGGGTGGGTCCGCGGCCCTCGAGCGCCTTGCGGCCGTGGCCGCCGGTGCCCTTCATGGGGCCCTTCTTGCCCTTGGGCTTGCGGGATCCGCCGGAGCGGGGGGCGGTGGACATGGCGGGACTCCTGCGGGCCGGGGACGGGGGCGGCGGCACGCGGGGCGCCGCCGGATCGCCCTCCAGTCTAGGTGTCAGTCCGCCAGGCGCCATGTGGCGCCGTCGGCGCCGTCCTCCACCACGACGCCGGCCGCGGCCAGCGCATCGCGGATGCGGTCCGCGGTGGCCCAGTCCTTGTCCGCGCGGGCCTGTGCCCGCGCCTCGATCTGCGACCGGACGAGCGAGTCGAGGGCGTCCGACACCGGGCCGGCCGCGGCGTCGTCGCCCTCGGGCACGTCGTCCAGGCCCAGCACCGCGGTCATGGCCTCCACCTCGGCCAGGCGGGCGGCCGCGGCGTCGAGGTCCTGCCCGGCCAGCGCCGAGTTGCCGGCGCGCACGGCCTCGTGCAGGGCCGCGAGCGCCTGGGGCACGTTGAGGTCGTCCTCCATGGCGGTGCGGAAGGCGGCGGGCACGCGGTCCGCGAGCGCCCCGTCGGGGGCGGGCGGGACGGCGCCGGCGGCGCGGGCGCGGGCCGTGAAGCCCTCGATGCGCTCGACGGCGGCCTCGGCCTCGTCGAGGGCGCCGGGCCGGTAGTCGAGCTGGGAGCGGTAGTGGGCCTGCCCCAGGAAATAGCGCACCGCCGTCGGGCGGGCCATGCCGAGCATCTCCTCGGGGGAGATCGTGTTGCCCACGGACTTGGACATCTTCTCGCCGCCGTAGGTGACGAGCCCGTTGTGCAGCCAGAAGCGGGCGAAGCCGTCACCGGCGGCCGCCGACTGGGCCAGCTCGTTCTCGTGGTGCGGGAACCGCAGGTCCAGGCCGCCGCCGTGGATGTCGAACTCGGCGCCGAGGTACTTCGTGGACATGGCCGAGCACTCCAGGTGCCATCCGGGGCGGCCGGCGCCCCAGGGCGACTCCCACACGGCGGTGGCGGGCTCGCCGGGCTTGGCGCCCTTCCACAGGGCGAAGTCGCGGGGGTCGCGCTTGCCGCGCGGGTCGGCGTCGGGGGCGTCCTGCATGTCCTCGACGCGCTGGCGGGTGAGCTCGCCGTAGCGCTCCCAGGACCGGACGTCGAAGTAGACGTCGCCCGAGCCGTCCTGCGCGGGGTAGGCGTGGCCGCGCTCCATCAGGCGCTCGATGAGCGCGAACATCTCGGGCACGTGGCCGGTGGCGCGCGGCTCATAGGTGGGACGGCGGACGCCGAGGGCGAGGTAGGCGGCGTCGAACGCCTTCTCGAACCGGTAGGCCAGGGCCCACCACGGCTCGCGGGCCGGGTAGAGGTCCGAGGCCTCGAAGCCGGCCTCGTGGGAGGCGGCCGAGCGGTCGAGGATCTTGTCGTCGATGTCCGTCACGTTCCGCACCGAGGTGACGCGCAGCCCGGTGGCCTCGAGCCAGCGGATGAGGATGTCGAACACGATCGCGCTGCGCACGTGGCCCACGTGCGGCATGCCCTGCACCGTGGCCCCGCAGTAGTACACCGACGCCTCGCCGGGCACGAGGGGCTCGAAGTCCCGGATCTGCGCGGTGCGGGTGTCGTAGAAGCGCTGGGCCATGGGGGCGCGGTCCTTCCGGAGGGGCGGGGTCCTGACGGGGCTCTGCCAGCCTAGTCGGTGCGCCGACGCGGGCTCAGGCCGCGGGGACGACGAGCGCGGTCGCGATCCCGACCAGCCCCTCCCTGCGCCCGATGAACCCCAGCCGGTCCGTGGTGGCGGCGGAGACGGACACGGGGGCCCCGCCGAGGGCGGCGGAGAGGGCGGCCTCCATCTCCGCGCGGCGCGTGCCCACCTTGGGCCGGGGTGCGACCACCTGGACCGCCACGTTCCCGACGGCGAGGCCCGCCTCCGTCAGCAGGCGCAGCACCTCGCGGAGCATGTCCGCGCCGGAGGCGTCCGCCATCTCGGGCCGGTCGACGCCGAACACGGCCCCGAGGTCGCCGAGGCCGGCGGCGGAGAGCAGGGCGTTGCACGCCGCGTGGGCGGCCACGTCCCCGTCCGAGGTCGCGGCCACCCCCCGCTCGCCGGGCCAGTGGATGCCACCGAGCCACAGGGGCCGGGGGGCGTCCTCGGGTGCCCACGCGTGCACGTCGGTGCCGATCCCCACGCGCGGCAGGGGGGCGGGCGCGGCGGCGGGGCGGGCGGGCTGGTCCATGGGTGCCTCCTCCTGGGGGGCGCGGCGGGCGAGCTCGAGGCGGGCGAGGTCGAGGTCGGCGGGGGCGGTGACCTTGAACGCGGCCGGGTCGCCGGTCACCACCACGACCTCGTGCCCCGCGGCCTCCATGACCATCGCGTCGTCGGTGAGCGCCGCGGCGTCGAGCGTGGGGTCCGTGCGCACGGCCTCGTGGGCCGCCAGCAGGGTGTCCAGGTCGAAGCCCTGCGGCGTCTGGATCGCGCGCAGGCCGGCGCGGGCCGGCGTGGCCGCGACGACGTCGACGCCGCCCCGGCCGGGAGTGACCTGCTTGACGGTGTCCGTCAGCGGCAGGCCCGGGATCGCGGCGACCGCGCCGGTCTCGAGCGCCGCCGTCACGGCCCCGAACACGCTCGGCGGGGTCAGCGCGCGGGCCGCGTCGTGGACGAGGACGCGGCGGGGCGCCCCCGCCGGGGCGAGGTCGGCCAGAGCGTGGGAGGCCGCGGCGAGCCCGGCGCGGACCGAGTCCGCGCGCTCGGCGCCGCCGGGCACGCAGTGCACGGGCACGTCCAGGCGCGGGCCGGCGTCGACCTCGGCGGCCACGCGGCCGGCATCGGCCCCCGCCGGCGGGGTGAGCACCACGACGGCGTCCAGGGCGAGCCCGGCCGCGCGCGCGGTGGCGACGGAGGCCAGGCAGTGGTGCAGGAGGGTGCGGCCGTCCGCGAGGGGGGCGAGGGCCTTGGGCAGCCCGGCACCGAGGCGGGTGCCGGCGCCGGCGGCGGCGATCACGAGGGCGGTGGGCATGGCCTCATCCTAGGGAGCGCGCCGGTGTCCGTGGCCCGGGACCCCCGGCGGCGACGGCCGTGGCCGGGGACGAGACAGGGGAGGGGCCCGCGTCGTGGACGCGGGCCCCTCCCCTGCCGTGTGCTGCTCGTCAGCCTTCGAGCACCTTGTCCAGGCGGCCCTCGGCCTCCTCCTCGGTGACCTTCTTGGCCAGTGCCAGCTCGGACACGAGCACCTGGCGGGCCTTCGAGAGCATGCGCTTCTCGCCGGCGGACAGGCCGCGGTCCTGGTCGCGGCGCCACAGGTCGCGGACGACCTCGGCCACCTTGTTGACGTCGCCGCTGGCGAGCTTCTCCAGGTTGGCCTTGTAGCGGCGGGACCAGTTGGTCGGCTCCTCCACGTGCTCGGCGCGCAGGACCTCCATGACGTGCTCGAGCCCCTCCGCATCCACGACGTCACGCACGCCGACGAGGTCGACGTTCTCCGCAGGGACCTCGATGGTCAGGTCTCCCTGCGCCACCTTGAGCTTGAGGTACATCTTCTCCTCCCCCTTGATGGTGCGCATCTTGATCTCCTCGATCCGCGCAGCACCGTGATGGGGGTAGACGACGGTCTCTCCGACCTCAAAAACCATGTTGTTGTGCCCCTTTCAGTCGTCTCATTCTATCATGCGGCCCCGTCATGCCGCGCGTGCCGTCACATCTTCGGCCTCCGGATGTGATAGTGGACGACCCCGCACCACAGGCCGGCCGGCGTCCCGGGATGCGGTAGCCTGACCTGGCAGGACCCCTGCCTCGGGGCTCCTGAGCACGTCATCGCACCTGAGGAGACCTCTGTGAAGAACGCATCCCGGCCCGCCCGGCGCCACCTCGCCGCAGGTGCGCTGGCCGCGGTCGCCCTGCTGGGCGCCACCGGCTGCTCCGCCGTGAGCCCGATCGCCACCGCCATCCAGTACTCCCCCTCGGACGGCATCAACGGCCAGGAGCAGGACTTCCTGAGCTACCGCAACCTCGCCCTCGTCGGCGACGGCGAGTCGGGCCCCGCCCGCCTGATCGGCACCGTGGAGAACACCTCCGGCCAGGATCAGACCTACACCTTCCAGGCCGAGGGCGGCGGCTCCGCGACCCTGAAGGTCCCCGCCGGCGAGAGCCGCAAGCTCGAGGACGAGGCGAACACAACCGTCCTGGAGCGCGAGGGCGTGTGGGTCGGCGAGAACCTGCCCGTGACCGTCTCCGGCAACGGCGGCACCGCCGACCTGGCCGTCCCGCTGCTGAGCGCCACCCAGGAGCAGTACCGTGACCTGCTCCCCGAGGGAGTCGAGCCCTCGGAGGAGGATCTCGTCGGGCACCTCCACGAGGAGACCCACCACTACGGCGAGGAGCACTGACCTCCGCCGGGCCTGCGCCCGGCACGCCACGGCCCCGGCCCCACCGCGAGGTGGAGCCGGGGCCGTCGTCGTCCCGGGAGGAGCGCGCCGGTCAGGCCTCGAACTTGTAGCCCAGACCGCGCACCGTGACGAGGTAGCGGGGGCTCGAGGGGTCGGGTTCGATCTTGGAGCGCAGGCGCTTCACGTGCACGTCGAGGGTCTTGGTGTCCCCCACGTAGTCGGAGCCCCACACGCGGTCGATCAGCTGGCCGCGGGTGAGCACGCGCCCGGCGTTGCGCAGCAGCATCTCCAGCAGCTCGAACTCCTTGAGCGGCAGGGACACCTGCTCGCCGTCCACGGAGACGACGTGCCGCTCGACGTCCATGCGCACGGGGCCGGCGCTGATGGTCGCCGACATCGGCTCCTCCTGCTCCCCCTGACGGCGCAGCACGGCGCGGACGCGGGCCACCAGCTCGCGTGAGGAGTACGGCTTGGTCACGTAGTCGTCCGCGCCGAGCTCGAGGCCGACGACCTTGTCGATCTCCGAGTCCTTCGCGGTCAGCATGATCACGGGGACGTTGGAGCGCTGGCGCACCTGACGGCACACCTCGGTGCCGGACATCCCCGGGAGCATCAGGTCCAGGAGGATCAGGTCCGCGCTGTCGCGCTCGAAGACGCTCAGCGCCTCGTTGCCGTCGGCGGCGACGGTGACCTCGAACCCCTCCTTCTCCAGGAGGTAGGACAGGGGGTCGCTGAACGACTCCTCGTCCTCCACGATCAGAATGCGGCTCATGCGCTCGTCTCCTTCCGGGTCGGGGGTGCGGCCGAGGCGGTCACCCGGTGACCGCGCCGCTCGGTGACGTGGGCGGCACCCGGCGCGCCGTCGACGGCGACACCGTCCCCCCACTCGGGCAGGCGGATGGTGAAGGTCGACCCGCGGCCCGGCTGGGACCAGAGGGTGACCTCCCCTCCGTGGTTGATGACGACGTGCTTGACGATGCTCAGCCCCAGGCCCGTGCCGCCCGTCTGACGCGACCGCGCCGCGTCCACGCGGTAGAAGCGTTCGAAGACCCGCTCCTGCTCCTCCGGGCTGATGCCGATGCCCTGGTCCGTGACGGTGACCTGCGCGAGCCCGTCCACGGAGCTCAGGCCGATGCCGACCGTGGTGCCCTCCGGGGAGTAGCGCACCGCGTTGTCCACCAGGTTGCGCACCGCGGTCATCAGCTGGTCCTGGTCCCCGTGCACCACCGCGTCCACGCGGCCGCCCACGCGCAGCGCGATGCCGCGGTCCTCGGCGGTCAGGCGCAGGCGGTCCACGGCGTCGGCGACGACGGCGTTGAGGTCCACGGGCCCCCCGTCCTGGACCACGTCCTTGGCCTGCAGCCGGGAGAACTCGATGATGTCCTGCACGAGGGCCGAGAGCCGGCGGGACTCGACGCCCAGGCGTGCGGCGAAGCGACGCACCGCCTCCTCGTCCTCCGCGGCGTCGCCGATGGCCTCGGAGAGCAGGGAGATGGCGCCCACCGGCGTCTTGAGCTCGTGCGAGACGTTGACGACGAAGTCGTGGCGCATGGCCTCGGTGCGGGTCACGTCCGTGCGGTCGTCGGCCAGGATCAGGATGTACTCCTCGTCCAGCGGGGCCACGCGCAGCTCGACGACGAGGCTCGACTGCCCGAGGGGTCCTCGGGGCAGCTCCATGCGGCGCTCGACGATGACGCCGTCGGCCCGCACGGTCCGCGTGAGCTCGCGCAGCTGGTCCTGGACGAGCGAGTGCCCCCGCACGAGGCCCAGGGCGTAGGCCGCGGGGTTCGCGCGCACCACGCCGTCGACGTCGTCCACCACCGCGTACGCGCGGCCGACCACGGAGAGGACCTCGGCGGCGCCCGGGGCGAGGGTGGGCTCGCCGACCGTCAGGTCCACCGTCCGCGAGCGCTCGGACGCCCGGAAGGCCAGCATGGAGGCCACTCCGGTGAACAGTCCGACCGCTCCGCACAGCAGGCCGATGATGACGGGATCCACGGCACCAGACTAGCCTCTGGCGGCCCGGAGACGGGCTGCCCCGGCCCCGCCAGACGCCGGACGATCGGCGTTCATGGGCCGTTCATCTTGCCCTGCCAGGGTGGACCGTTGCCCCGGGGAGTCGGGGTCGGCGGCGCACGGGCGTCGCCGGGGAGAGGAGACCATGCGCGAGCTCTACCGAGCCGACCTCGAACGGCTGGGCCGCGACCTGACCGAGATCGCCCGCCTCGTGCACCGCGCCATGATGGACGCGCAGGCCGCCCTCGAGGCGGCCGACGTGCACGGCGCCGAACGGGTCATCTCGGAGGACGCGCGGATCGACCAGCTGCAGGAGTCCCTCGACGAGCAGGCCGTGCGCATCCTGGCGCTGCAGGCGCCCGTGGCCACGGACCTGCGCACCGTCGTCGCCACGCTGCGGATGAGCTCCTCGCTCGAGCGCATGGGCGACCTCGCCCGCCACGTGGCCCAGCTGACCCGGCTGCGCTACCCCGAGCACGTCATCCCGGAACAGGTCCGGACCGTGATCACCGCGATGTGCGACGCCGCCGTGGAGGTGGCCGAGGAGGTCCTCCTGCTGCTCGAGACCCAGGACCTGGCGCACGGGGACCGGATCGACGCCCTCAACGAGGACGTCAACGCGCTGCACCTGTCCGTCTTCCGCGCGATCGCCGCCCCGGACTGGAGCGCGACGCCGGCCACCACCACGGACGTCACGCTGGCCTCGCGCTACCTCGAGCGGTTCACGGACCACGGCCTGTCCGTGGCCGCCAAGGTGCGCTACCTCGTCACGGGCGAGTGGGCGACCCACCGCCCGGACGCCACCGGCTCCTGACCGTCCCCGACGCCACGGGCCGGGCCCCCGGCGGGGTCCCGGCCCGTCGTCGTCGGACGCGTCAGTGCGCGGAGCCCTGGGCGGCCACGGCGGCGGCGCCGGCGGCGGCGGCCTCCGGGTCGAGGTAGCGGCCGTTCGCGGTGATCGGCTTGAAGTTCTGGTCCAGCTCGTAGACCAGCGGGATGCCCGTCGGGATGTTCAGGCCCGCGATGTCCTCGTCCGAGATGCCGTCCAGGTGCTTGACCAGGGCGCGCAGCGAGTTGCCGTGCGCGGCGATCAGCACGGTCTTGCCGGCCTTGAGGTCGGGCAGGATCTGCTCCTCCCAGTAGGGCAGCAGGCGGTCGATGACCTGCTTGAGGGCCTCGGTGCGGGGGGCGTCCTTGCCCAGGTCCGCGTAGCGCTCGTCGCCGATCTGGGAGAACTCGGAGTCGTCGTCCAGGGCGGGCGGCGGGGTGTCGAAGGACCGGCGCCAGACCATGAACTGCTCCTCGCCGAACTCCTCCTTCACCTGGGCCTTGTCCTTGCCCTGCAGGGCGCCGTAGTGGCGCTCGTTCAGGCGCCAGCTGCGCTTGACCGGGATCCACTGGCGGTCCGCGGCCTCGAGGGCCAGGTTGGCCGTGGTGATGGCGCGCTTGAGCAGGGACGTGTGGACCACGTCCGGGCGGATGCCCTCCGCCTCCAGCAGCTCACCGCCGCGGGCGGCCTCGGCGCGCCCCTTCTCGGTCAGCGGGACGTCCACCCAGCCGGTGAACAGGTTCTTCTCGTTCCATTCGCTCTGACCGTGCCGCAGCAGGACCAGCGTGTACGTGGTGTTCGCCATGTCACCATCCTAGGCGGACCCGTCCCGCCGCTCCCCTACGCTGGAGCCCATGGTGGAGAAGGCCCGGCGGCTGCGCGCGCGCACGACGCCCGGCCCCGGCCCCGCCCGGGGCCCGCAGGGCCACATCACCCGCGGCACGACGGCGGCGCAGCGGATGCGCCGGGTGGACCGCTGGCTCACGGACGTGCACGGCCCCCTGCTGCGGCGCACGCCCCGCCCACTGGCCGTGGACCTGGGCTTCGGCGCGGAGCCGGTGACCGCCGTCGAGATGGCCCAGCGGCTGCGCGTGCAGAACCCGGCCCTCGAGCTGGTGGGCCTCGAGATCGACCCCGCTCGGGTGGCCCGGGCCCGGGAGCGGGCCGGCGACCTGCCGGGGGTCACCTGGGCGGTCGGCGGCTTCGAGCTGCCCGTGCCGCGGCCGCCCACCGTGGTGCGCGCGTTCAACGTGCTGCGCCAGTACCGGGAGGAGGACGTGCCCGCGATCTGGTCCCTGCTGTGCGCGGGGCTCGCCGACGACGGCGTCCTCGTGGAGGGCACCTGCTCCGAGGACGGTCGGCGGGCGGCCTGGGTGGATCTGCGCCGGGACGGGCCGGCGAGCCTGACCGTGGCCCTCAGGCTGGGGTCCTTCGCCCGCCCCTCGGACGTGGCGGCGCGCCTGCCGAAGGTCCTCATCCACCGGCACGTGCCCGGGGAGCCCGTCCATCGGCTCCTGGCGGAGGCCGACGCCGCGTGGGCCGCGCACGCCCCGCTCGCGGCCTACGGGACGCGGCAGCGGTGGCTGGCGACGGTCGGCACGCTGCGCGCGGCGGGCTGGCCCGTGCTGGGCGGCCCGCACCAGTGGCGGCGCGGGGAGCTGAGCGTGCGCTGGGCGGCGGTGGCGCCGTCGTCATGAGGGCCGCGCCGACGGCGCGGGGCCCTCAGCGGCGCAGGGCCGGGCCCATGTCCTGGCGGGGGCCGGCGAGGTAGACGCACGCCACGCACGCGGCCACGAGGCCGAACATGCCCATCCCGCCGCCCGCGAGCACGCCGAGGAGCCCGACGACGGCGGCGACGCCGGTGAGGATCAGCCAGAAGCTCCTGTCCCGGCCCCCGATGCGGGCGAAGTCGTCGGGGCGGCGCCGGACGACGTCCACCAGCGCCCAGACCTCGAGCACGAGCGCGGCGATCGCCAGGACGCGGAACAGCCAGTGGTCGACGAGCAGGGCGAAGTGCATGGGGGCGCTCATGCCGGTCAGTCTAGGTGTTGTGGGTCATGAGGTTCTTGCCACGGGGTACGGGCTGAGATGAGACGAGTGGGCCTCTCCCGCAGGATGGAAGTTCCTA
>NZ_QNRG01000023.1:0-13246 GCF_003315015.1 Micrococcus sp. KT16
TTACGGGACAGGCCGACCCGGCGCCCTGAGAGGCTGTCTCGGATTTCGTGAAGGATGAGGGCAGTGATGAACTGTTCGGCTGTCAAGCTGGGTATACCCCTTTACACACCCCGCCCGCCCACGAGACCATCACGTCAGAGACGGTCCCAAACCGGGCCGTTAGACAGGAGTGTCGGAGGGTCTAAGACGTGGTTGGACAGACTGTGGCCTATGTGCGGGTCAGCTCGGCTGAGCAGAACCTGGATCGTCAGCTCGAGGCGGTGGGGGAGTGCGACCGCATCTTCCAGGACAAGATCTCCGGCAGCTCGAGGGCCAAGCGCGCCGGGTTAGCGGAGCTGATGACCTACGTGCGGGAGGGGGACCTGGTGAAGGTCGCCTCCATGGACCGCCTCGGCCGCGACACTCGGGACCTGTACGCGATCGTGGACGAGCTCACCGACAAGGGGTGCGCGGTGCAGTTCGTGTCCGAGCGGATCACCGTGGACAAGTCCGGCACCTCCCCAGTAGATGGGCTCATGCTGGGCATCCTGGCGGCGTTCGCTGAGTTCGAGCGCCGGCGGATCAAGGAGCGCCAGGCCGAGGGCATCGCCCTAGCCAAGGCCCGCGGCAAGTACGTCCAGGCCCCGAAGCTCTCGGACACCGACGTGGAGCAGGCGCGCGTGATGATTGAGATGGGGATCCCGAAGGCCGAAGTGGCGCGCGCGTTCGGGGTGAGCCGGCAGACCCTGTACACCTCGTTGCGCCGGCAAGCCTCAGACTGAACCCCATCCTCGGCCGCCGGCGTCCCTTGAGTTTCTGCTTCAGTACGCGGGCGCGGCCTTGTACAGGGATTGGGCGTCCTGGGCTGCGTGGACGCCGGCCCGGACGACGTCGTTCTTCATGTCCAGCACCCGCAGCTGCCCCTCGATCTCAGCGACGGCCTCGATCCGGCCGAAGGCATCCCCGTGGGCCGGGGCGTACTCGCCCAGGCCCCGCAGCTTGGGCAAGGCCTCGGCCAGGTGCGTGCCGTGGGGGTCCACGATGTCCGCGCTGATCCTGCCCATCCTAGGGACCGGGGATCTCGTGCCGAGCAGGGTCTTCACGCGAGCTTAGGATCAGCTGCGATGCGATCTCGCATCGCGTTATCCACTCGAGCAAGGAACTCGCCCATGTCACGACGCTCTCTGGCTTCTCTGGCCACTGCCGCTGTTTTCGTCGCCACCGCTGTCCTCGGGGGCGCGGGACCGGCGGCAGCCGGCACCACGTATTCGGCCCCGCTGCGCACGGCTGTGGCGTCGTTGCCGGTCGCGGCGGAGAACAATGCCGGCTATGACCGGGCCGCCCAGTTCGGGGACTGGAAGGATGCGAACCGGGACTGCCAGAACACGCGGGCAGAGGTGTTGATCGCAGAGTCCAAGACCACCCCGAAGTTCACGACGGCCCGTAAGTGCACGGTGGCCACGGGCAAGTGGGTGAGCAGCTGGGATCTGCGGACGCACACGTCTGCTTCGACGGTGCAGATCGATCACATGGTGCCCGTGCATGAGGCGTGGGGCTCGGGAGCCCGGTACTGGACCAAGGCCAAGCGGGTGGCGTTCTACAACGACTTGGGGGATGCCCGGTCGCTGAACGCACAGACCTCGGCGTTGAACTCGGCCAAGCAGGCCCGCGGTCCGGAGCAGTGGCTGCCGCCGAAGAACCAGTGCCAGTACATCGCTGACTGGACTGCGGTGAAGATCCGCTGGGGGTTGAAGGCTGACGCCACGGAGAAGGCGTTTCTGGTGAAGAAGGCCGCCTCCTGCGCGAACACCACCCTTAAGGTGACCCGGTACTGAGCCTGCATGGCCGCAATGGTGCCCATCCCCTACTCGTTGACGGTTGCGGGTGTGGCATTGGTCTGTCCGGGGGCTGGCTCGAGGACTTGTGTTCTTACTGTGTCTGTCATGGCCACCCCTCTCCTGGAGCTCCGGTCGTCCGGAGAGCGCGAACATGCTACGGGGGTCTTATCTCGCGACGGGGACCGCTTCACCGTGCGGGCCGGGGGCGTCGTTGTCGGCATTGGGAAGGTGGTGGTGCAGGACGCGTGGAGTCGGGGCGGCCCGCGGCAGGAGGCCCGGAACGCCGGCCACCAACGACCGATATAGGCGTTCAGCGAGGGGGTGAGCCGGTCTCTGCGGACCGGGCGGCTCACCGCGGAAAGGCCACAGGGGAGGTACACGACTGTCTGACCCGCGGCGACGCTTGGTGATCGCAGTCCGAAGGATGAGCGGCACGATCCCGAGTTGGAGCGGCGCGACGCCTGGAGGTTTGCCGAGGCGGCGCGAGCTCAGACCTGGCGGCTGTAGAGCTCGGAGGTGGAAGGCGGAGGGGACGACAAGGCCCGAGGAGACTGATGGAGTCAGTCTCCTCGGGCCTTGCCCGGGGTGGGTAGCTCAGGCCAGCAGGTCCACCTGCGGGGGGATGCCCTTGGTAGTGACGAAGCGGCGGTGCTCTGCGAGCAGGTCACGGCCAGATTCGTACGCTTCGAGCGTCTTTCGGAGCGCCTCCAGCTTGTCCCGTGAGGCCAACCCCTGGGGGACGAACAGGTCCTTGGGCGTCTTGAGGGGCTTGCCCTCAGGGGTGTACTGAGTGTGCAGGTCCTGGATGTAGCCCAGCATGGTCACTTCGAAGAAGCGGCCGTAGCGCATCAGCGGGTGACGGGTCACCCAGCCGGAGGGCACCAGCAGCAGGGGTGCGCCGTTGGCCACTGGCAGGGTCACGGACTTCATCTCCCACTGCCGGGTGTGGTCGTTCCACATCCGGCAGGAGACGGTGGCCGTCTTGTGTCCGTTCGCGGTGAATTCCGGGTACAGCGCGAGCATCTCCTGGGTGAAGTCCACCAGCGCCTGGAAGATGATGCGGGTGGTGATGTCGGAGGTGATGTCGTCGCCGACGTCCTTGATGTAGAAGCCCAGTTCCTCCAGGTGGCGCAGCACTCCCACGTGCAGCAGGGGCCGCAGGTCGGTGGACATCGCCTTCCAGATCCGCCGGCGGATCACCTCTGCCCCGCCATGCCCATTGATGCCCCTCGCCGAGAGTCCGAGGTGGGTCTGCCGCGGCTCGGGGAACACCGGCAGCGCCGCCCCTCGCGCCTGGACTGCCGGGTCCGAGGAGAGGGCGGTGAGCACCAACTCCTCCAAGAACGTGTCCAGGCAGTTGATCGCCTTGGCCGCGTGGGGCGTAGGAGTCCCCAGTAGTCGGATGGCGTAGGGGTCGAGGAACTGAGGGGTGTCCGTGTGGACGTCCAGGTCGGCGAAGGGTGCTGGCCCGGTGAGATGGATCTTGTAGTGACGGGTGGTCGAAGCCATAAGGCTCCTCCTTTTGTGTTGGAGGGCCTACCGGGTGGAGCCGGTTGCTCCAGCCTCGGCTACGATGCTGACCGTGATAGCCCATCACCATCAGCGCCGTTAGGCCCTGAAAATCGACCCCAACCCATTGGCGTGGGTTGGGGTCGAAGCTTTTTATGCACCCGCGTCCTCCTTGGGGGCGCGGGAGCGATTGCCACGAACCTCGATCGACGGTCCGGCCAGGTTGATGCAGAGCATCCCGTCCTCTTCGAACGGTTCGTACCGCCGGCTGACTGTCGTGTCGATGTCATAGGCGTCCATGAAAGCAGTAGCCGACAGCAGGGTCTGCCCCGTCTTGGAAGGCTCGCGCAGTGCGTACGAACGCGGCGAGGGGTCCGCGGGCCGCAAAGCCATGACCCTGCGAGACTTGTCGAACAGCAACTCCACGACGAGAGCGCCGTCGATCATCTTGTGCGCTGGACCGTTGATCGACAAGATTCCTCGCTTCTGGATTGTCACGCTGGGCGTCCCCTTCATGGGCGCGCTGCGCTTGTCGAAGACCTCGAATGCCATCTCGACTCCTCTCCAGGGTTCGTGGACTGCTGGCTACTCACAAGAAGTGAACCATGGTGCTGTCCACGGTGTCAAGGCTCCCCAGATGCTTCGAGAGCCATGCGGCGCACGCCGAGCGCTGAGGATCGATGAACGGACTGTATGGAGAAAATTGTCTAACGCACGATGCCTCCCCCGCCATCTCATCCTGCTTCCAGTCGTCCGTGGGGGAGGTCTGGGGTGTCGGCTGCGCCTGGCAGGTGGGCAGCGGGGTTCGTGCCCGCCTCTGTCATCAACGCGCGTACGGGGTGGGCCCGGCATGATGGGGTGGTCACCGTTGGAAGGCTCTTCACATGCAGACCAAGCCCTTGTCCTGGGATCAGATCCGAGCGAACGCGGCCGCGTTCGTGCACGAGTGGGCCGGGGAGTCCTACGAGCGGGGTGAGTCCCAATCGTTCTGGACGGAGCTGTTCGCGGTCTACGGAATCCGCCGCCGCAAGGTGGCCCAGTACGAGAGCCGGGCGAAGAAGGCCGACGGCGGGGCCGGGTTCATCGACGTGTTCTGGCCCGGCATGCTCATCGCCGAGCAGAAGTCACTGGGCAAGGACCTGCAAGTCGCCGAGGACCAGGCGCTGACGTACCTGGCGAACGTCCCCGAGGCCGAGCAGCCCCGCTATGTCATCACCTGCGACTTCCAGACCTTCCGGCTGCGCGACCTCGAGGCCGCCCCCGGGGACGAGGACGCGGTGGTTGAGTTCCCGTTGGAGCAGCTGCCGGTGGAGGCCGAGCGGTTCGGGTTCATCGCCGGCTACCAGAAGCGCACGTTCGGCTCAGCAGAGCAGGCCGCGGCCTCCGTGAAGGCCGCCCAGCTGATGGCCGACCTCTACGTGGAGCTCGAGGGCTCCGGATACGACGAACACGAGGCATCCGTGTTCCTGGTGAGAACCCTCTTCGCCCTGTTCGCCGACGACTCGGGACTGTGGGAGCGGGACCTGTTCCTGGAGTTCATCCAGACCCGCACCGCCGAGGACGGATCCGATCTGGGCGCGCAGCTGACCGCCCTGTTCCAGGTGCTCAACCGGCCGGTGAACAAGCGCATGGCAGGCACGGATGAGCTGATGTTGCGCTTCCCGTATGTGAACGGGTCCGTGTTCGGGGAGGCGGTGTCGATCCCGTACTTCACCGCCAGCATGCGGGAGAAGCTGATCGCGGCGTGTCACTTCAACTGGGGCGGGATCTCTCCGGCGATCTTTGGGTCCTTGTTCCAGGCGGTGAAGTCCAAGGAGGCCCGCCGGGAGCTGGGGGAGCACTACACGACCGAGGAGAACATCCTCAAGCTCATCGGACCGTTGTTCCTGGACGAGCTGCGCGCCGAGTTCGTGGCGAACATCCACTCCCGCCCCGGGCTGCGCAAGCTGCACGAGCGTCTGGGGCAGATGCGCTTCCTGGACCCGGCGTGCGGGTGCGGGAACTTCCTGATCGTGGCCTACCGGGAGCTGCGCGCCCTGGAGCTTCAGATCCTGGTGCGTCTGCAGGAGCTGTCGGGCAAGCAGGTGCAGACCTCGCTGGTGATGGACGAGGACGAGAGAGTGCGGGTGCGGATGTCGCACTTCAGCGGGATCGAGTTGGAGGAGTGGCCGGCGACCATCGCCCGCACGGCAATGTTCCTTGTGGACCACCAGGCGAACCAGGACATGTCGCTGAAGATCGGGGTGTCCCCGGAGCAGCTGCCCCTGTCCGAGTCGGCGCACATCGTGGTCGGCAACGCGCTGCGCATGGACTGGAACGAGGTCGTGCCGGCATCCGAGCACGTGTACGTGATGGGCAACCCGCCGTTCATCGGTCAGTACACCAAGACCGCCGAGCAGACCGCGGACATGAAGGCTGTCTGGGGTGCTGACTACGACGGGTACCTGGACTACGTCACCGGATGGCATGCCCAGGCGATGCATTACTTCGCCGGCCAGCCGGTGGGCCGGTTCGCTTTCGTCACGACGAACTCCATTGCTCAGGGTCAGCCAGTGCCGGCACTGTTCGGGCCGTTGCACCGTGAGGGATGGATGATCCCGTTCGCGCACCGCACGTTCGCGTGGACCTCGGAGGCTCCGGGCTCGGCATCGGTGCACTGCGTCATCATCGGCTTTTCCAAGGGCATCCCCTTGAAGGGGGCGCGGTTGTTCTCCTACGACCGGTCTCAGGGGCAACCACTAGAGGAGCCGGTGAGCGCGATCAGCCCGTACCTCGTAGAAGGGCCATGGGTCCCCGTGGCCAAGCGCAGCAAGCCGTTGGCTAACTTGCCGGCTGCGCTCAAGGGGTCTCAGCCAACGGACGGGGGCAACCTGATCGTGGAAGCGGCCGTATACGAGGAGGTGGCCGCCGATCCGGCGGTGGCCAAATACCTGCGCCGCTACGTCGGTGCGCGCGAGCTGATCCATGACACCCCGCGTTGGTGCCTGTGGCTGGAGGAGCTGGAACCTGCCGACCTCACGCGGTCGCGGCTGCTCAGGGAGCGCCTCGATGCGGTGCGAGCATTCCGTGCCGATAGTACGAAGCAGGCCACAAAGGCGCTGGCCGCCACCCCCCACCTCTTTACCGAGCGGCGGGCACCTCAGACGGACTACTTGTGCATCCCGCGCCATGTCTCCGAAACACGTGCCTTCTTCACCGCCTCCCGGTTTGGTCCCGAGGTCATCTCGGGTGATGCAAACTTCGTGGTCGTCGATCCAGAGGGCCTGGCCTTCGCGGTGATCTCGTCGTCGGCGTTCATCGCATGGCAGCGCATGGTCGGTGGGCAGATTAAGTCGGACCTGCGGTTCTCGAACACGCTGGTGTGGAACACGTTGCCCCTACCGGAGTTGTCTGAGTCGGAGCGAGGCAAGCTCATTCAGGCCGGCGCCGGCGTGTTGGAGGCGCGCGCGCTGCACCCAGAGCGGTCGTTGGCGCAGCACTACAACCCGCTAGCCATGGACCCGGCCCTTGTGAAGGCGCACACGGCACTGGATCGCGTTATGGATCGCATCCTGGACTTACCTGCCGGAGCCACGGAGAAGGAACGGCAGACGCGCCTGATGGAGCTCTACGCCGCCCGCGTGTAACTGGCCCGGCCCGACGCGCCCATCGCGCTGACGCGTCGTATCGGAAGGGTCCGGTTGCTAAGCGGGGATCTTGACCGTAAACGCGGGGAAGCAGCAGCCGCGGTCCGCGAAGGTCCGCGTCCGTTATTCGTCCTCAGCCGTCGCTGGCACGTGTGGGATCGATGGAGCGGCAGGTGATGGGAGAGGATTTCAGGCCGCTTTAGAGGTGATGGGCACCGGGTAGAAGCTGGCCCCGATCAGCCGGCCCCGCTGGGAACTACCCCCCGTCAAGGCCCCCTTGGTGAGCACATCGAAGCGCACGACGGCGGCGACACGTCACCATGCACCATGCCCGCCGAAATCGGAGCGCAGCAGAGAGACGCGAGCACGCTCAGATGCAGACGTGGACGGGGCCGGCGAGGTTCGCTCAGCGAACCGCGCCGGCCCCGTCCGCGCGTGTGTGTTCAGTTAGCCGTGGGCGCGGTCTCGGTGGCCGTGGGTGGCACCGTAGACGAGGCTTCGGAAGTGGATGAAGTGCTGTTTGTTTTGCGTGGCCGGCGCGTGCGAGTGCTGCGCTTACGTGTGGTCATGTCCGAGGGCCGCAGACGGTTTAGCTCACTAGGTGTCCACCCTGCACGTTCGGCATCACGGAACGCTGCCTCTGTCTGAGAGTCGGCTTCGGCGGCGGCTGCGTGTGCTTCCTCGCGGCGCGCAAGGGCGTCCGCGATCCGCTCAGCTGCTGCCATACGCTCCTCGTTCATGCGGCGCATTTCTTCCAGGAAGTGTGTCGTGTCCATCGGCATGGCCTCAGCATAGGGGCGGCGATGCTCGGGCGCATCGAATGGGGTTCCAGCTTGCGAACCGGGGGTCACGCTCTGGTCACCCCCGGCATCGAAGGAACCGACCGGCTAGGCCGGAGCAAGCTATAGGTTTAGGTGCCCTAAGCCGCTTGCCCCCCTTGCCCGAGGGCCAGGGGGGGTGGGACACTCAGTGTTACCGAGTGGCGTTGCACTGTGCTGGAAGGAGGGTCGCGATGGCCGAGCGAATGAGACAGGCGAACCAGCCTGGTGGGCGCGCTGTCCGCCGCGTTGTGCGGCTGACCGAGGCCGAGAATGCGGAGCTGTCCATCGCGGCCCAGCGAGAGAACAAGACGGTGCAGCGGTACATGGTGGAGGCTGGCATTGCGCGAGTGCGGGGCGTTGATCCGCAGGCGGCGCGCGAGACCATCACGGCGTTGTTCAAGGTGGAGCACCAGATCGCCAAGGTCGGCACGAACATCAACCAGCTCACGCGCCACGCGAACGCGACGGGCGAAGTTCTGCACGCTCAGCTGCGCGAGGAGCTGGCTCAGTTGCGGCATTGCCTGGACCGCCTGGAGGAGACCGTGGATCAGGTGTCCGTGGAGGCGCGCGCATGATTCCGAACGTCACCCGAGGCGGGGACATGGCCGGGCTTGTCTACTACCTTGCTGGGCCGGGCCGGGCGAACGAGCACACCCGCCCGATGATCGTTGCCGGAGACGAGCGGATCACGTTCCGTGTGGAGCCAGGCAGGGAGCTGAACAAGCATGATGCGTTTGAAATCGGGTACCAGCTGGAGCGTCCGCGCCGCGCGCATGGCACCGCTGTGATGACCTCAGTGTCCGAGTGGGACGAGGAGCAGCAGAGGCACGTCAAGGTCGGTGAACGCGCCGGCCATGTGTGGCATTGCTCGTTGTCGTTGCGTGCCGATGACCGCAAGGTGAGCGCGAGTGAGTGGGGCACGATCGCGGAGCGTTTCGTGGAGAAGATGGGTTTCATTGACCCGGACGGGGCGAAGACTTCCCGGTGGGTGGCGATCCATCACGGCACCTCGAAGAACGGCAACGATCACATCCACGTTGCGGTGCAGCTCGTGCGTGAGGACGGCACGAAGGCGAACACGCACAACGACTTCAAGCGTGTGCAGGAGGCGTGCCGCGAGCTGGAGAAGGAGTTTTCGCTGGCCGTGGTCGAGGGCCGTGGGGCCGGCAAGACGTTGAGCGGGTACAAGCGTGCCGAGCAGGAGCGCGCACGCAAGGCCGGGGACACGTTGCCGGTGCCCGTGGCGCTGCGCCAGAAGATGCGCGCGGCGCTGGCGACGGCCGGCAGCCCGTTGGAGTACGTGCAGGCATTGGAGGAGGCCGGGGTGAAGGTCGCCCCATCATTCGAGCGCGGTACGCGCAACGTGGTACGCGGGTACAAGGTCGCGTTGCCGGGGGCGTCCTACACGACGAAGAACGGCCAGTATGTGTTCGCCTCACCGTCGAAGCTGGATTCGTCGCTGAGTTGGCCGAACATCTGCGCCCGGTTCGCGGACAAGGGGCGCACGGAGGCGGAGGCGTACCTGAGCGCGTTGCATGGCACGATGCGCCGCCCGGGCCAGCCGGACCGGTTGCAGCGGCCCGTTCACCGGGTGCATGTCGAGCGCATGATGAGCGGCAAGACCGGCACCGCCCCGGACACGTTGGCGTGCATCTACGCGCGTCTGGCCGTGCAGTACGAGGGCGGGCAGGACGGGCCGTTCAGTCGCATGTCCGAGCGCATCGCCCGCGCCCAGCACAGTGAGCCCAACGGGGCGTGGAGGGTGCGTCAGACCGCCCGCTTTGCCAAGGGCCGGGATCGTGGCTGGCTGGCAGTGGTGCGGCAGGCCAACCGTCTGTCGCGGGCGATGATGCAGCAGCACGTCGTGGGGGTGCGTCCTCAGTTGGTACGGGACTTCATGGTGCTGGCGGACGCTTCCGAGCGGGCGCACAAGTCGCTGTTCTCCGATTCCACGACCACGGGCACGACCGTACCCGTGGGTACACGAGAGATGCAGAAGGAGGCCGGTCATGGCTATGGACGATGAATCCCAGATCGCGGAAGACTTCGGGATGATGGTGCGGATGGTCACCGGCGCGTCGATGCAGCTGAGGGAGAACCAGCTGCGCGCTCGTGCGATGCAGGTTCAGAGCGTGCAGAGGGCAGGCACGGAGGAGGCGCGCGTGCGCGCCAACGCCGCGCGCGTCGTACAACACGACCTCTACTCGCGGGATTTCTGGCGACACGCCGGATCGGAGTCCATCGCGGATCGCTTGGCCGTCGCGGCCGCGCTGGGGAGCAACGAGCCGGCGGCGCGTTCAGCATGGATGCACGGTGCTGATGTGCTCCGCAGTGAGTTCGGGATCGACCTCCAGGAGATCAACCGGGCGCATCCGTCTTCGCTGGAGCAGCGTCACGCGGCGCTGCGTGATGCCCTCGATGACTACTTCGCCCAGCTGCGGCAGGACCGCGCCGATGACGGTGCCGTTGCTGAGCAGGTTCAGGAACAGGAAGCGGAAGCCGAGGAAGCGGTAGCCGAGGAGCCGGCGCAGGTGCAGCAGCCGCAGCCGGCCGAGGCCGGCCCCGAGCTGTTCGTCATTCACGACTTGTCCAACGACCGGGGCGACATTCGCGCCGTGGAGAAGGATGGGGCGTTGCGCGCCATCGAGAATGCCCCGGACAACTTGGGCCGCGACATGCCCGAGGCGTGGGCGGATGTGCAGGGCTGGATCGGACGCGATGAGGACGTGGACCGCGCGATTGCCGAGAAGTTTCCCGACGCGATGACCGACGAGCAACGCGCTCGCGCACTCGGCCAGGAGCCCGAGTCGGAGACGTACACGGACACCGCAGGCGTGGCCGCGCGTGCTGATGAGAAGGACGCGCAGGCCGAAGCCCAGGGGGACGCCCAGCGGGAGGAAGCCGAAGCCGAAGTCGACGCTGCGCGGGTGGAACATCTGGACGATCTGGCTCAGGCCGCGCAGCGTGACGTGGCGCATCTGACTGGAGCCGAAGCGGCCCAGCTGTCCGAGGTCCGCCGTGTGCAGCTGGAATCCTTCCCCCACGGCCCGCATGTGCTGAACCCGTCCGAGTTGAAGCGCGCCCCGAGGAAGCGGCCAGCGGCCGGCATGCAGGCCGAGGCCGAGCGTGCGGAGGTGCTGAGCCGGTGAGCGCCGATCCCGTGCTGAACGCCATGCCGCGTTTTGAAGACGAGCCTCCCGAGGAGACCCCGGGAGAACCCGACACAGAGCAGGAGTTCCAGACCCTCTACGCCAACGCGGGTGAGTGGGTGAGTGATTGGCTGTTGCCGCATTTCCGACGCAACCCGAACAGGTTCCGATGGGACCCGCAATGGTGGCGCTACGAGGAGGCCGGATCGGTTATCGAGGCGATGTGGCGATCCTGGGAGCAGACTCGCGTGGACCCCGATCCTCGCGTCATGGCGACGTGGTTCCGTGACGTGTTTTACCCGCTTCTAGGGCACCTTACGTCCGCTGACGGCCCGTTCTGGAGCTACAGGGCTTCTCTGGGCCGCACGGACGTTCCCGCCGTGTTCCCTGCCGCGCCAGCCCCGCCGGGTTGGTTTGACCCGAGTCGTGCCAATTTAGTGTGTTGGCCATTCGGTGCCGGTGGCGGTGAGGATCTCGCTGGCGGTGCCGGTCAGCGGGTCGGCGGCGACGTGGGGGTGACCGGCGATGACGACGGTGACCTGTTGCAGCGGGCGTAGGGCCTGGACGATCTTCTTGATGCTCATCCCGGTCTGATCCTGCAGGTGACGGGCGACGGCCAGGGCGGTGACGACGATGGTGAGGTGGGCCTCGATGGCATCGCGGTCGTGGTGGAACATGGGCCTGGCCCGCAGGTCGGTCTTGCTCATCCGGAACGAGGCCTCGACCTGCCACAACGAGTGGTAGGAGGCGATCACCTCCGCTGCGGGCATGGTCGTGACGGGCAGGTTGGTGACGTAGCCCTTCAGCCCGGCCAGGCTGCGGGCGCGGGTCAGGGCGTCCTCGTCCAGGCGCGTCGAGCCGTTCACCGTCTTCACGAACCGCGGTGTGCGGGCTGGCTTCTCGCCGGCGATGACCGCCTTGGCGCGGTTCTCCTGCAGGGTGAGGGTGGCCCGGTCCCGTGCGGCGCGCTTGACGGAGTACGCCCATACCGCCCGCCACGACCGATCGTGCACCGCGGGGTCCCACACGGGTTCGGCGCGCTTGGTGACGTCGTTGACCGAGGCCGCCTTGGTGGTGGCCACCCGTGGAGTGATGGTGTCGATGATCTGTCCGTCGGTGAACGCATCCCCGTGCCACCGGAAATGAGAAGCGAGGTCGCCGGGGGCCTTGGTGACCCGCGAGCCGACGATGAACCGCAACCCGGCCGCATCCAGCTCCTTGAGGTTCGATGAGGAGAGCATGCCCGCGTCGGCGACCACCACGATGTCGGCCAGGTTGTGGCGCTGCTGGAACTGCTCGATGATCGGCAGGATCGTGGCGGTCTCGGCCTTGTTGCCCTCGAAGCACCCCACCTCCAGCGGGAACCCGGCACGGTCCACGAGCAGCCCCACGACGACCTGCGGGTCCACGCGCCGCTCCTTCGAATAGCCGACCTTGCGCAGCTCGTCCTCCTGCTCGGCCTCGAAGTAGAGGGTGGTTACGTCGTACAGGACCAGCGACAGGTCCCCGTGCCCGGCGGCGTGGGCGAAGCACGCCGCGGCGACCTGGTCGCGGTAGCCGCGTTCCTGGGCCCGGGCCAGGCACCGGAACATCGTGCGCAGCGACGCGTGCGGCACACCGAGCTCGTCCAGCACCCGCAGCGAGTCGGCCTTGCTCGTGGGTTCCACGATCCGCGCCAGCACCAGCGCCTTGAACGCTTCATCGCCCAGGGCATCGAACCCCAACCTGGCGTACGCGCTGGTCAGCACGTGCCACAGCAGTGCGCTGCACTTGCCGGTGATCACCGACTGCCCCGCCGGCACCGCGCCCGCGCTCAGGTCGAGCTCGCCCTGACCCGGGTGCATCTTCACCCGGGCGGCCTCCAACAGCGCGGTCAGCTCGGCCTCGGTGTGCGCTGAGCCCAGGTGCTCGAGGACTTTGTCCCGCCCGCCCCGGCGCTCAGCGATCTGCACCGCCGTCGCCCCCGACGCCGTCCGGACCTTACGCACGAACACCACGGTCCGACCCTACCCACCCGATTAGTGTGTCGCCGACCCCCGCCACAGGACCCTGACCAGCGACAACACCGGCCAAGTCAGCCAGGAGCTCTCAAGTGGCACGAGTCAGGTGGTTCCGTGACGTGTTTTACCCGCTTCTAGGGCACCTTACGTCCGCTGACGGCCCGTTCTGGAGCTACAGGGCTTCTCTGGGCCGCACGGACGTTCCCGCCGTGTTCCCTGCCGCGCCAGCTGTCAAGGGCCATTGAGTTCTGCCCATAGGCGGCCAGTGTTTCTTCCCGCTGGTGGCCATCAGAACTGCCCACTGGTGGCCAGCTGGTTTGCCCG
>NZ_QNRG01000024.1:0-8665 GCF_003315015.1 Micrococcus sp. KT16
GGAAGCAGGCCCTCGCCCAGCTCGCCGCGGCCTACCCCGACCGGATCAACCCCTACCTGTGACCACCCCGCTTACACAGACAAGTTGACACGCCCACTCGTCTCATCTCAGCCCGGTACCCATGTCAAGAACCTCATGACCCACAACATCTAGGTAGTCGCCGATGTCCTTGTAGTGCAGGCGCGCCGCCTCCACATCTCCGGGCCGCTTCACCAGCAGAAGCACGGCCACGGTTGCCCTACTGCCCGGACCAAAGATCTGCCCACCTTCGCGACGAGCTCTCTCCCCAGACGTCCGTGTGTTCCCCCGGAGGTTATACACGTAGACCTCGTGGAACTCGGAGTACAACGTCTTGCGCAGACCAGCCGCCGTGTTCCCGTCGATGTACCCGCCGTTGGACACATAACAGAGCACTCCGCCCTGCTCCGATTTCAGCAGCCGGTCAGACCCCCACCGAATGGCCCGGATGTACGAGTCATAGAGCGAATTCTTGTTCTGCGCTGTCGAGAGCTTCGCGTAGCTGTCCCGGATGGATGCGTCCAAGGTCGGGTAGCTCAGGTTCGCGTTGTCGTCGTTGCCGGAGGTCTGCCCCACCGAGTACGGCGGGTTGCCGAGGATCACCCGGATGTCCAGGTTGTTCTGCGCCACCACGCGGTCGTTATTGGAGCGGAACACCTTCTCATCCAAGGTGTCCCCGTGCTCCGTCATCTGGAAAGTGTCCGTCAGCACAATCCCATTGAACGGTTCGTACCCGACCGCCGCGGCATCGTCCCCGCGCGCCGCGGCCTGCTCCACCATGAGGCCGTGGAACGTGGCCTCGATGTTGATGGCCGCAATGTAGTAGGCCATAAGCAGCAGCTCATTGGCGTGCAGCTCCTGCGTGTACTTGCGCAGCAGATCCTCCGGCCGGATCAGCCCGGACTGCAGCAGCCGCACCACGAAGGTGCCCGTGCCCGTGAACGGATCCAGCACGTGCACGCCCTCATCCGTGACGCCCACACCGAAGTTCTCTCGCAGCGCCTCGTCCACGGCACGGAGGATGAAGTCCACCACCTGCACCGGCGTGTACACGATCCCCAGGGATTCCGCCGTCCGCGGGAACGCCAGCTTGAAGAACCGCTCGTACAGCTCCGTGATGATCTTCTGCTTGCCCTCGGCGCTCTCGATGCCCTCAGCGCGCACCCGCACACCCCGGTAGAACTCCTCGAGGGAGTCCACCTCCGTCTCCAGGTTGCACGAGTCCAACACCTGCACCATGGCGTCCATCACCTGGGACACCGGATTGTGCGCCGCGAAGGAGTAGTCCTCGAACAGCGCCTCGAACACGGGCTTCGTGATGAGGTGCTGGGAGAGCATCTCTACCGCGTCCCGCTCGGTGATGGACTCGTTCAGGTTGCCCTGCAAGCCCTCGAGGAACGCCGCGAACTCCTCCCGCGGCCGCGGGTCCGGGCCGTCCAGGATGCCGCGGATGCGGATGATGTGCCGGTCCGCGATGTCCTTGACGTCCTTGGCCCAGTCCTCCCAGTAGCGCCGATCCCCCACCTTGCGCACCAGACGCGCGTAGATGGCGTCCTTCCACTGCTGAGCGTCCTGCATGGCGAACAGGGCCTGACGCGTGCCCCGAACGGACTTGTCCTCGCCCGAGCCGGGAGCGCCGTCGTCCTCCGCGGCGTCGCCCGAACCGATGCCGATCACCTGCACCCGGTCCTCCACCGACCGGCCCAGCGCGATCTGGTTGACCATCGCCTCGAAGCGGTCGTCGTGGGCGCGCAGTGCCTGCAGCACGTCCCACACCACCTTGTAGGCCTTCGAGTCGTTCAGGGCCGACTCCGGGTCCGCCGTCGCATCCACCGCGATGGGCAGGATGATGTAGCCGGTCTTCTTGCCCTCGGCCCGCCGCATGACCCGCCCCACGGACTGCACTACGTCCACCTGCGAGTTCCGCGGGCTCAGGAACAGCACCGCGTCCAGGGTGGGGACATCCACGCCCTCCGAGAGGCACTTGGCGTTGGAGAGGACCCGCACCGTGTTCTCCCCCGCCGGCTGCTTCAGCCAGTCCAGCTCACGCACCCGCTGCGCCATGGGGAAGGTGCCGTCCACATGGGAGGCCTCCACCCGCAGGTCCGGGGTCATGGGGTCCGTGGAGGTGGCCAGCTGACGGCTCACCTGCTCGAACTGGAGGGCCAGCTGCTTCGACTCCTTGATGTTCCGGGCGAACGCCACCGCGCGGCGCATCGGCGCGGCATCCACCTCGTCCAGCCGGCCGCCGTCCACCCCGCGCTTGGCCAGCCCATTCCAACAGCCCACGATCCGCGCGGCGTCGTCCAGGTCCAGACCCTCGGTGTCCGCGAGCATCTGCTGGAAGGAGGCGCCGATCGCATTGGTGTCTACCGCGAGGATCAGCACCTTGTAGTCCGTCAGGTGGCCCTGCTCCACCGCCTTGCCGAACCCCAGCCGGTGGAACTCCGGGCCGTAGATCGACTCATCGTCCATCGAGTAGACCGTGACCTGGTCCTGCGCGGCCTTCGCCTTGGCCTCCTGCACATAGATGCGCGGGGTGGCCGTCATGTACAGGCGCTTGGCCGCCCGGATCTTCGCGGCGTCGTGGACCATCGTGAACGCCGAGCCGTCCTGGCCCAGCTCGGTCACACCCGTGGTGCGGTGGGCTTCATCGCAGATGACCAGGTCGAACTCAGCGAGGCCGAGGTCCTGGGCCTGCCGGACGACGTCGATGGACTGGTACGTGGAAAACACCACGGTGATCGCCTCGTCCCCAGTGGAGACGGCCGTGCGGGCCGCGAGCTTCGCCGGGTCCGTGCTGGCCGGGAAACCCAGGTCCGAGGCAGCGATGTCCTCACTGGCCCGGCGCCGCCCCACAGAAGCGTCCGAACACACGGCGAACGGGCGCAGCGGTACATCCGCATTGGCCGTCCACTCATTCAGCGTCTGCTGTAGCAGCGCGATCGACGGCACCAGGAACAGCACCGAGCCGCCCACCGGCACCATCCGCTCCACCAGCTTCAGCGACGTGAACGTCTTGCCCGTGCCGCAGGCCATGATCAGGCGGCCACGGTCCTTGGTCTCGAATCCGGCCACGACGTCGTCGATCGCCTCCCGCTGGTACCGACGGGGCTCCTTGCGTGGGCGCTGAGTCAGCTCCTCCGGGCGGTCGAAGGTGAACTCGGACCAGTCCACGGTCGAGTCCACCAGCGTCTGGATCCCCACCCTGGTGACGTCCTTGGACTGGCCCGCCCGCGCGGCTTCCGCAGACGAGGACCACTCGAGCGCCGTGTCGATCACCATGCCGTGGGCGAAGTCCACCTTGCCCAGCTCGGTGAAGAATGAGTCAATGCTGCCCTTCTGCAGCTTCTTCTCCGGATCGAAGAACTTCACCTGGACGCCGGTGAGTTCACCGGTGTAGCGATCCTTCGCGACGATGTCGATGCCGTTGTCCGGCCTATTCTCCCGGCCGGGCCATTCGTTCCACAGCCACACGTCCGAGAACTGGTCCGCGAACTTCGGCTCCACCTCGAGGAAGCGCTTGGCCAGCCGCTCGAAGCGACGGCCCTGTTCCTGGCGGGAGAGCTCCGAGAGCCAGAGACGATCGAGCACCTCGTCGAAACCGACGCGGGATTCACTCCCGGGGTCCCCCTGGTCCATGGCGGAGGGGTCGGTCAAGGATGCGGCGTCCGGCGTCGAGATGGTCATGCGGACCATTGTGACCCGGGGCCACCGGGGAGTGGAATGCGGCTCGCGGGGGTGTCTCACCGGGTGGCCGGCTTATTGGCGGCTCAGCGGTTCAGCGGCGCCAGCCCTCCGGCTGCGCGGCCAGGCCGACGATCATGTCCCACGGCAAGACGGCGCGGATCTTGCCGCACCGGCGTCGGTGGTCAGACTCCGCTGCGGCCGCGTCGGCGGCTTCCCTCACCGTGGCCTCGTCTGCTCCCAGGGCCTCGGCGATCCAGAGGATCGCCTCGCTGCACAGGAGCCGGTTGTACGCCCGCCGCGCGGAGGTGTTGGGCGTCCCACGGGTGTACGCGCCGGATCCGTTGGTCGACTGCGTGCTGAACCACCGGACCATGTGCTGCCGCTGCGACGAGTACCAGACGTTCCGTCGCTGCCCGTGACGATCCTCGTAGTCCTGCGCGATCGGCGTGCGCTCCGTGAGGGTGCCGAGAATGGTGGCGAAGGCTCGGGTCGTGAAGTCGCCGGGCGCGACGTCATCATCCGTTGCATGCTGTGCCCCGCGCTTCCGGCGGGCCCAGGACTGTGTTGGACTGCTCATGATCACCATTCTGGCCTGCACCGGACCCTGAGCGCCGAGCCTCCCGTCAGTTCGTGCGCTTGAGGCCGCGGCGCAGCCAGGGGTCGGCCCAGCGGGTGAGGGCCGGCAGCACGAGGTAGACCATGAACGGCATCACCAGCACGACGTTCGCGAGCACCCGCAGCGGCAGGGGCACGTCCGCCGGCAGGAGGTGGGACAGCAGCCACTGGCCGAGCAGGCTCATGGGGAAGAACCCGGAGAAGATCACGATCATCTGCTTCCACCGGGGCGGGGTGACGGGGTCGGCGAGCTCCGCCGGATCGAACCAGCCCTCGAGCCCGGTCCGCGCACTGACCTGCTCGGACACCACCTGGCCGGCCATCTGCGCCGCCCAGGCCGCCCGCTCAGGCGACTCCTCCCACGCCCGGCACGTGGCGTCGTCGGCGAACCGGTACACCATGTGCCACACGTGCGAGTCCCGCTCCAGGCGCACCAGCCCGGAGCCGAGGTAGCCGTCGAAGCCGAGCATGACGTCCTGCCCCGCGCGCACCCAGTCGCGGATCCGCGGAGCGGCCTCGGGTGCCATGTGCCGGGCGATCTGCTTGGTCACCGTGCTCATGCCAGGAGGATACGGGGCGCGGGTCGGCCGGGCCTGCCCGCCCTCCCCGACCAGGCGCGCCGCCCCACTTCGAGGCGGGAAATCGAGCGCACCCGCGCTCAGAAGCGCGGAATACGCGGGATTTCCCGCCTCCAAGGGTCGGCTGTCAGAGCATGCAGCTCACGCAGCCCTCGACCTCGGTGCCCTCCAGCGCGAGCTGGCGCAGGCGGATGTAGTAGATCGTCTTGATGCCCTTCGTCCACGCGTAGATCTGCGCGCGGTTCAGGTCACGGGTGGTGGCCGTGTCCTTGAAGAACAGCGTCAGGGACAGGCCCTGGTCCACGTGCTGCGTCGCCGCGGCGTACGTGTCGATGATCTTCTCGTAGCCGATCTCGTACGCGTCCTCGTAGTACTCGAGGTTCTCGTTGGTGAGGTACGGCGCCGGGTAGTACACGCGGCCGAGCTTGCCCTCCTTGCGGATCTCGATCTTCGAGGCCACCGGGTGGATCGAGGAGGTCGAGTTGTTGATGTACGAGATCGAACCCGTCGGCGGGACGGCCTGCAGGTTGCGGTTGAAGATGCCGTGCTCCATGACGGAGGCCTTCAGCTCACGCCAGTCGTCCTGCGTGGGCAGGGCGATCCCGGCCTCGGCGAACAGCTCGGCGACGCGCTCGGTGGCGGGCGCCCACTCCTGGTCCGTGTACTTGTCGAAGAACTCCCCCGAGGCGTACTTCGAGTCCTCGAACCCGCCGAACCGCTGGCCGGTCTCGATCGCGATCCGGTTCGAGGCCCGCAGCGCGTGGAACAGCACCGCGTAGAAGTACATGTTCGTGAAGTCGATGCCCTCCTCCGAGCCGTAGTGGACGCGCTCGCGGGCCAGGTAGCCGTGGAGGTTCATCTGCCCCAGGCCGATGGCGTGGGAGGCCGCGTTGCCCTTGGCGATGGACGGCACCGACTGGATGTCGGACATGACCGACACGGCCGTCAGCGCCCGGATGGCGGTCTCCACGGACCGGCCGAAGTCCGGCGAGTCCATGGTCTTGGCGATGTTCATCGAGCCGAGGTTGCACGAGATGTCCTGGCCCACGTGGGCGTAGCTCAGGTCCTCGTTGTACTCGGAGGCCTCGGAGACCTGCAGGATCTCGGAGCACAGGTTGGACATGGTGATGCGGCCCTTGATCGGGTTCGCGGCGTTCACGGTGTCCTCGAACACGACGTAAGGGTAGCCGGACTCGAACTGGATCTCGGCGATGGTCTGGAAGAACTCGCGCGCGTTGATCTTGGTCTTCTTGATCCGCGCGTCGTCGACCATCTCGTAGTACTTCTCGGTCACGGAGATCTCGGAGAACGGCACCCCGTAGACACGCTCGACGTCGTACGGCGAGAACAGGTACATGTCCTCGTTCTTCTTCGCCAGCTGGAACGTGATGTCCGGGATCACGACGCCGAGGGAGAGGGTCTTGATGCGGATCTTCTCGTCCGCGTTCTCGCGCTTGGTGTCGAGGAAGCGGTGGATGTCCGGGTGGTGCGCGTTGAGGTACACCGCTCCGGCGCCCTGGCGCGCGCCGAGCTGGTTGGCGTAGGAGAAGGAGTCCTCGAGGAGCTTCATCACGGGGATGACGCCGGAGGACTGGTTCTCGATCTGCTTGATGGGCGCGCCGTGCTCGCGGATGTTGGTCAGCGAGAGGGCCACGCCACCGCCGCGCTTGGACAGCTGCAGGGCGGAGTTGATGCCGCGGGCGATCGACTCCATGTTGTCCTCGATGCGCAGCAGGAAGCAGGAGACGAGCTCGCCGCGCTGCTTCTTGCCCGAGTTGAGGAACGTGGGGGTGGCCGGCTGGAAGCGGCCGGCGATCATCTCGTCCACCAGGTGGGTGGCCAGCTCCTGGTCGCCCCGGGCCAGGTGGAGGGCGACGACGGCGACGCGGTCCTCGTAGCGCTCGAGGTAGCGCTTGCCGTCGAAGGTCTTCAGGGCATACGAGGTGTAGAACTTGAACGCGCCGAGGAAGGTCGGGAAGCGGAACTTGGCCTTGTAGGCACGATCGAACAGGCCCCGGATGAACTCGAACGGGTACTGCTCGAACGTCTCGGTCTCGTAGTAGTCGTTCTTCTGCAGGTAGTCGAGCTTCTCCTCCAGGTCGTGGAAGAACACCGTGTTGGTGTTGACGTGCTGCAGGAAGTACTGGCGCGCGGCCGCGTGGTCGGCCTCGAACTGGATGCGACCGTCGGCGCCGTAGAGGTTCAGCATGGCGTTGAGCTCGTGGTAGCCGAGGTTCTGCCACTCGGCGGGCATGTTCTTCGCCTGGCGGATGAGGTCCGCCTCGGTGGGTGCGGTGGTGGTCATGTCCACAGTCCTTCCAGGCCGCCGCGGACGCGTTCGACGTCGTCGGGCGTGCCCATCAGCTCGAATTTGTACATGAGGGGCACCTGGCACTTGCGGGAGATGATGTAGCCGGCCAGGCAGTAGCCCTCATGGAAGTTGGTGTTCCCGGACGCGATCACGCCCCGAATCCAGTGACGGTTCTCCGGGACGTTGAGGAACTTGATCACCTGCTTCGGGACCGCGCCCGGCCCGCTGCCCCCGCCGTAGGTGGGGGTCATCAGGACGTACGGGGCGGTGGCCCCGAGGGTGGGCTCCCGGGTGATCAACGGCAGTCGAGCCACCCGGTCCTCGGGCAGCTCGAGCTTCTCGACGAAGCGGTGCGTGTAGTTGGAGGCGGAGGAGAAGTAGATCAGTCCCGCGTCGGTGGGGACGAGCCCCTGCGCCTCGGCCGAGCGGATGTGGCTCGGGTCCGCGGCGACGGTCATGTCGGCTCCGGTCAGGCCACCGATGCCGCGGCGGACTCGGCGAGCTCGGCGATCTTGTCCGGGCGGAAGCCGGACCAGGAGTCGGTCTCGGTGACGACGACGGGGGCCTGCATGAAGCCGAGGGCACGGACGCGCTCGAGGGCGGCGGGGTCCTGGGACATGTCCACGACCTCGTAGGCGATGCCCTTCTTGTCCAGTGCACGGTAGGTGGCGTTGCACTGCACGCAGGCCGGCTTGGTGTACACGGTGACGGTCATGGCGATCCCTGTTCCTTCGTGGTCTCTGGTGGTCTGCGGGTGTCGGCGCGGCGCTCGCGAGGTGCATCGCGGGGCGTGCCGAACATCTGCGTCGATACTACATCTAGTGATCACGGCCGGGAACCATCCCTACATGTAGTAGTCACACCGCTGTAGTTACGTATCCCCACCCTCTGCCCATCCTGTCCACACCCTGCTGTGCGAGACGATCCGCGCGGACATGCGGGACACGCCGGGACCGAGGTCGACTGTCCACAGCCGGTGGAGATCTCGGGGCCGGGTTCCCACAGCCGGAAAGTCGAGTTCGCCACGTCCGCGAGCGGCGTGTCCGACCCCCGCGGACCACTACATGTAGGAGCCCGCCACCGTCCGGCGTCGGAATGCCCCGTCACCACCGGGGGTTGCCCCGGCATGAGCACCTCCCCCACCGTCACCCGCAATGACGCCGAGTCCCGCTACGAGCTCCACGACGGCGGCACACTGCTCGCCGTCCTCGACTTCCAGGCGTGTCAGATGGTCTGTGTAAGCCGTACCGAGAGGAACGGTAAGAATCATGACCATGACCGACGAGAAGAACCCAGGCGAGCCCTCGGGCCAGGACCTGGTCGAGCAGCTGAAAGCCTCAGGGCAGCTTGATTCCCTATTCGCGCAGATCGACGCGGGCGGCGTCGAGCTCACCGGTGACGGCGGGTTCGTGCCCGCGCTGGTCAAGGCCGCGCTCGAGCGGGGCCTGCAGGC
>NZ_QNRG01000025.1:0-6837 GCF_003315015.1 Micrococcus sp. KT16
CAAACCAGCTGGCCACCAGTGGGCAGTTCTGATGGCCACCAGCGGGAAGAAACACTGGCCGCCTATGGGCAGAACTCAATGGCCCTTGACAGCTGTGGCAGCGCAGGTCCTCGTGGCGAGCGCCGCGGGACCAGCGGGCCATCTCGATCGCGTCGAGGACCATCTCGGTGCGCATGTGTGACGCGCACCGCCACCCGACGATCATCCGGGAGAACGCGTCGACGATGAAGCAGACGTACGCGACGCCGGCCCACGTCGGCACGAACGCCAGGTCGGTGACCCAGAGCCGGTTCGGGGCAGGCGCGGTGAACTCCCGCTTCACGAGGTCCGGGTGCCGCGCCGCGGTCGGATCTGGCCGGGTCGTCTTCACCCGCTTCGACCTGGTCGCGCCCTTAATCCCTGCGGCGCGCATGAGCCGGCCCGTCTGATCTCGGCCGATGTCGATCCCGGCGCGACGCGCGGTCTTCCAGAGCTTTCTGACCCCGTAGACGCGGTAGTTCGTCTCCTAGAGCTCGACCAGCTGCGGGATCAGCTCCTCGTCCCGCACCGCGCGAGCCGAGGGGGCGCGGGTCTTGGCGGCGTAGTAGCTGCTCGGAGCCACCTGCAGCAGCCTGCAGATGAGCTCGACTCCGAGCCGGCGAGCGTCGACCAGGTCATCCTTGTTCGCGTCGATGAACGCGACTACTTCCGGTAGTGGCGGTCGAGCTCCGCCCCGAAGAAAGACGCAGCACGCTTGAGGACCTCGTTGGCCCGCCGCAACTCCCGGACTTCCTGCTCCAGTTCACGCACCCGCCGCGCCTCAGCGCTGCTCACGCCAGAGGTGACGCCGTCGTCGATGTCGGCTTGCTTGACCCACATCCGCACGGACTCGACCCCGTACCCGAGCTGCGTCGCGACCCGATTGACGGTCCCATGCTCGGTCCCCAGCTCGGCACGCAGCGTCCTCACCATCCGGACCGCCGCGGCCTTCTCCTCCGGCGAATACCGACGCGTCGTCGGCTTCCCCGCTGTCTGCTCTTTCGGCATAACTCCATCCTCGTTTCCAAGGTCAGGAGTCTCCAACAAACCCAGGGCGCTTCAATCGGTCAGGAAGGCAGCAGGAGCACCTTGATGTCGTAGTCGAGCTTGCAGAGATAGAAGATCAACTCGACGACGGGACGGTGACTATCCCAGCGGGGCTGTGAGGGGCCGATCTCGCAGAACCTTGCGGCAAACTCAACCTTCTCGCGCGCGGCCGGGATCGATGCGCGGAAGGCCGCTTCATCCCATTGCTCTTCGCTCATACTCCCGACCGTAGCGGTGAGTACCGACACGGCCGTGGGAGCTCTCAGCCCCAGAAGATCGGATCCTGGTGGCTGCCGATGTAGTCGAGCAGACTCTGGACGTTCTTCGTCGGGCGCCTCTTCGTGTACTCGTGGAACTTCATGTGCCGGTCACGCCAGTAGATGCTCCACTGGCCGGTCTTGACGGTGTATCGCAGGCGCGCGACCGGGAACCGCGTCCAGTCGCCCTGCCCGTCCCACGGCGGCCGCGTCTCGATGATCGTGACGTGCCGGTCGGCGATCTCGGCTTCTACTCTCACCTGATCCCACAGGTGCTCGGGCACGCGTTCACGGCACCAGCGGCCGATGCGCAGCAGGTCGGTCTCGGGCATAGCCATGGTCAAGTCCTTTTGAGTGGTGTATCGAGGCTTTGTCGGGTTCCTCGTGGTCGGGTGGGTTGTCAGGCGGCGAGTGCCGCGTGGCCGGGGTCGTCGGTCATGGTGTCGCTGACCTGTAGGGCGGCTTGTTCAGCCGCGGCTTTCGCGGCTGCTTCGGCGAGCATCGTGTCGGTCGCGGTCAGCAATTCCAGGCTCATGTAGCGCCGTGATTCGGTCCATTCGTCGTGCTGCTCGGCCAGCACCGCGCCGAGGAGTCTAATCACCGCGACTCGGCTGGGGAAGATGCCGACGACGTCGGTGCGTCTCCGGATCTCCTTGTTGAGCCGTTCGTTCGGGTTGTTCGACCAGATCTTCTTCCACACCTCCTTCGGGAACTTCGTGAACGTGAGCACCTCATCGCGGGCGCCCTCGAGGTGCTCGGCAGCGGCCGGCAGATGGGTGGCCAGGCTGTCGATCATGTGCTCGTACTGGGCGATCACCGCCTCGACGTCGGGCTGGGTGTAGACGCTGTGCAGCAGCGCTTTCACCGCGGGCCACTGCGACTTCGGGCACACCGCCATCAGGTTGGCCGCGTAGTGGGTGCGGCAGCGCTGCCACTGCGCCGTCCCGAACACCGCCCCGGCCGCTTCGACCAGCCCGGCATGGGCATCGGAGGTGATCAGCTCCACCCCCGACAGGCCGCGGGCAGCCAGATCACGGAAGAACCCGAGCCACCCCTCCCTGGTCTCCGCGGTGCCCAGTTGCAGGCCGAGGATCTCGCGGTAGCCGTCGTTGTTGATGCCGGTGGCGACCATGGCGGCGACCTTGACGACCCGGCCGTGTTCACGCACTTTGAGCACGAGCGCGTCGGCGGCGACAAACCGATACGGCCCAGCATCGAGCGGCCGGGTGCGGAACGCTTCGACCGGTGCATCCAGGTCTTTACTCATCTCTGAGACCTGCGATTTCGACAGGCCCGTGATGCCGAGAGTCTGCACCAGTTTGTCCATCCGGCGGGTGGAGACGCCGAGCAGGTAGCAGGTGGCGACCACCGTGGTCAGCGCTGCCTCGGCGCGGCGGCGCCGCTCCAGGAGCCAGTCGGGAAAGTAGGTGCCTTCGCGCAGTTTCGGGATCGCGACGTCGATGGTGCCGGCGCGGGTGTCCAGGTCCCGGTGCCGGTAGCCGTTACGCCGGTTGGTGCGCTCATCCGAGCGGGCGCCGTAGGCGGCGCCGCACACGCTGTCAGCCTCGGCCGACAGCAGGGCATTGATGAAGGTGGTGAGCATCTGACGCATCAAGTCCGGCGAGGCCTGGGTGAGCAGATCGGACAGAAACGCCTGGGGGTCGATATCGTGGGGAGCGGTCATCGCGGGTGTCCCTTTCGAGTGGGATGTGAGAGTTTCCTCGAAAGCCTCCCGCGGTGACCGCTTCTACTTCGCGGTCGACACGCCAACCGGAGTCAACGTGCTGCGGGATTCGTACACCACTCTGCCGGACGCAACTGCGCCGCACCCTCCACACCGGGATGAGCCTGCTGACCGACCGCCAAAAAGAACACCTCAGCGTCCTCTTCGCCCACGAGAAGCACGCCGCGGTCGAAGCGGCCTGGGAGATCTACCAGGCCATGGTCGCCGCGTATCGAGAATTCGACCGCGCAAAGGCTAAGGCCAAGATGGAGAAGGTGATCGCGGCGCTGAGCAAGAAGGTCCCCGACACCCTCGAGGAACTGGGCAAGCTCGGCCGGACACTGACCAAACGCGCCGCCGACGTGCTGGCGTTCTTCGAGCGACTGGGCACCAGCAACGGTCCGACGGAGGCGATCAACGGCCGGCTCGAACACCTGCGCGGCTCCGCCCTCGGCTTCCGCAACCTCACCAACTACATCGCCCGCAGCCTCCTCGAATCAGGCGGCTTCAGACCCTTGCTACACCCTCAAATGCGATGAGCCTCGAATGCAGGATCTTGTGCCGACAGCGGCGCACGATGGTCGCGGGGATCTCGAACAACCGTGCGCGAAACCGTTTGGGCTCCCAGCGACGTGCATCATGGCCGGCCAGCGCGATGGCCTGCATCCAGGCGACGATGACGCCGGCGAGCTGGACGATCTGGCACCAGACCTGGTTCTGCGCGAATCCCTGCAGCGGGAACTTCATCAGGCCCATGTCCTTGGCGTTGCGGATCCGGTCCTCGCAGCGCGCGCGGCGGCGGTGACGCAGCTCCAGCACTGGAAGCTGGCCGCGTGGGGCGTTGGTCGCGAACGCAGTGATCCGCATCCCTTTGTGATCGGTGATCCGTAGCTGCACTCCGGGGTGGGGGCGTTCCTTCCTTACGGTTACCCGCATTCCGGGGGCCACCCGGGCAGGTCCAGTAGTCCGGTCAGTTCCGCGACCCATGCCCCATCGCGGATCCCTTCGGTGTCGGTGTCGTAGGCAGGAGTCCACGCCTTCGCCTCATCAATACGTTCCAACAGGTCAGGAGTGTTCGCGGGGAGGGTGAACCCGACTGAGTAGGCCAGACGCTGCCGCTCCAGCCAGCCCGCGAAGTCCTTGGGGCCGCCGGCCCCGTCGGTGCGAATCAGGACCTTTTTCGATCCCCGCCCGCCCCGGCCCAGCAGGGCCGGTGGGAGCTGCGCAAGGGCCAGACGGGTGACGGCGATGTGATCGCTGGCGGTGTTCGAGCCCGCGTTGCCGGGGCGAAGGTGGATCGCGAGCGGTTCCCCGGTTCCTTCGCTGCCGTGGTCCAGGAACGCGTACAGAGGGTGGTAGCCGAAGCCGCGTTTGAACGTCGGGGCGGCTTGCTCCTTCTCACTGTGGACGTTGATCAGGGTGGCGTCGAGGTCGATGACCAGCGGGGTCTTCGCGCTCGTCCCCTCGGCCGGGGAATGCTCGCCGGCCAGGGCCCAGGCCTGCTCGCGCGCGGTCCTGCGAGCCCTGGCGATCGCGGTCATCACGGCGGGCGCGTCCTCAGCGAGGGTGGTGAGCGTGCGGGAGATCGTTGGGGCCGAGGCGACGTCACCGAACAGGCCCGGCTCGCACCGCAGCAGGTCGGTGTCACGGGCGACCTCCCCGCCCACCGCGAGAGTCATCGCTAGGTCCAGCAGGACCTTGGAGGCGTGATGCTCGGCCAGCGGTTTCGTCCATGAACCCAACGCTTCACGCAGCGAAGAGGCGAGGCCGGTGGCGTGGATCGTGTCGGTCAGCAGCACCGCGCCCGCATGCGAGGCCGCCGGGACCTCAGCGACGTCCACACGCGGGCGGGGGTAGAAGAACACGGTAGGGTGGGACACCTGAAAGGTGCTCCTTCCGGCCAGGGATTACGAGACTCGACACCCCGTATCATCCCAGGCCAGGAGCACCTTTCTCTATGACGCCCACCCGTCGAGACCACACCCCAGTGAAATCTCGAGGTCAGCGGGTGCTCGTGGCAGGGCCTGAACTGTGGTCCGTACACTCCTACTCATGGATGCGCTTGATATTGGACGGATCGTGGCCGGACTGGTGCTGCTGGTCTTGGGTGGGGAATTTTTGGTGCGTGGGGCGTCAGCACTGGCCGGACGTTTCGGGATTTCGTCATTGGTGATCGGTCTCACCGTAGTGTCAGCGGCGACGTCGGCACCCGAGTTCGCAGTGAGCGTCGGTGCTGTACTGCGTGATGAACCGGGGCTTGCCGTGGGCAATGCGGTTGGCAGCAACATCATTAATGTCCTGCTCATCCTGGGACTGTCCGCGCTGGTCGTTCCCCTCGCTGTAAAGCGGAGGCTGATCCGCTTTGACCTGCCCCTGATGGTCGTCTTGTCAGTTCTACTGCTCCTTGTGTCCCTGGATGGGAGGATCAGTGCGGTGGACGGGCTGATACTATTTTTCGGTGTGGTGGTCCACACCATAATGTCCGTGGTGATTAGTCGGCGGGACGCCAAGACCGCGGTGAATGCCCGGGAAGGGACAGGAGATTCGGCAACCGTCGATCCAGCCGACGAGGAAGGGGCTGCGCTAGGCGCCTCGGTCAGCAGGTCGCTCTTCTTTGTGCTGCTGGGGGTCGCGTTGCTGGTCGCCGGTGCCACGCTGCTCGTGGAAGGAGCAGTGAACATAGCCACCACGTTGGGCGTAAGCAGCCTCGTGGTCGGACTGACCGTTGTGGCTGTCGGGACATCGCTGCCCGAGCTGGCGACGTCCATCATTGCCGTGCGTCGCGGTGAACGCGACCTAGCGGTGGGCAACGTGGTCGGCAGCAATATCTTCAACATAGGGGTAGTGCTAGGACTAACCGCGCTCATCTCTCTTGAGGGCATTCCCGTATCCGGCGCCGCAGTGGCCTTCGATATCCCAGTAATGCTGGCGGCCGCAGTGGCACTACTGCCGATCGCGTTCACGGGCTTCGCGGTGGCGCGTTGGGAGGGCGGCTTGTTCGTGGTTTTGTACGCCGCCTACACCGGATACCTTGTGCTGGCTGCCACAGCGCACGATGCACTGGAGGGATTCACCGTAGCCATGGCGTGGTTCGTGCTGCCGTTAATCGCACTGACGCTCATTTCCTTTACAGCCTACGAAATCGGGCTCCGCAAGGGACGCCGAGACCTGGACCAGACCACGACTTCGACGTAGACCGTCGAGTGCATTCGGCTGCTGGCTTCATTCAGGTCGTCGGCTGAATGTAAATCGGCAAGAGATGACTGTCGGTTGGTGGTGTCATAGCGTCGTAGCAACACTCCCGGTCGGTGGGGGCTCGAGGCGAGGAGGCCTGGGATGGTGCGGCGGCGACTCACGTTCACGGAGCGGATGGAGATCTCGACGGGATCGAAGGCCGGGTGGGGAGTCCGGAAGATCGCGTCTCACCTGGGTAGATGCCCTTCGGTGGTCTCCAGAGAGCTTCGACCGAACTCGACGAAGACGCGCGGCTATCAAGCCGTGACCGCGGACGTGAAAGCGCAACGCCAGCGCTCTCGCCCACAGGTCCGGAAAGTGGCAAAGGACCCGGTACTCGAGGCCCGCGTCAACGCCGACCTCGCAGCGTCATGGATGCCGAACGAGATCGCGGGTCGCTTGCGTCTGGAGGCCGCAGACCCGACCGTTGAACGCATGGCGAACTCTCCCGACGCTCAGGGCCGTGAGCCGCCCCCTTCATTCGGTCCGGACGTTCTGTGAGTCGTCGGTTTCCATTTGATGGGTGCACTGCCGAGCGTACTCGGCTGGGGTTAGGTA
>NZ_QNRG01000026.1:0-3015 GCF_003315015.1 Micrococcus sp. KT16
GGTGGAGACGGTCCGGGCCGCGCACTACCTCATCGCCACCGGCTCCAGGCCCTGGGCGCCGCCGGTCCCCGGCCTGCAGGAGGCCGGTTACCTGACCTCGACCACCGCGATGGAACTGGACCACGTCCCGGAGTCGCTGCTGGTCATCGGCGGCGGCTACGTCGCGATGGAGCAGGCCCAGCTCTTCGCTCGGCTCGGCGTCCGGGTCACCATGCTGGTCCGCTCACGGCTGGCGTCCCAGGAAGAACCCGAGGCGTCCACCGCCCTGGATGAGATCTTCACGGACGAAGGCATCCAGATCATCCGCGGCGCGGTGCCCAGCGCGGTCCGCCGCGACCCGGCCACCGGCGAGGTCACGGTCACTGCCACCACCACTGACGGCTCACAGGAACTCCGGGCGGCCGAGGTACTCGTCGCCACCGGGCGCCGCCCGGTCACCGCCACGCTCGGTCTCGACACCGTCGACGTGCGCACCGGCGACCACGGCGAGGTGGTCGTCGACAGCCATCTGCGCAGCACCAACCCGCGCGTCTGGGCTGCCGGTGACGTCACCGCCCACCGTCAGTTCGTGTACGTCGCCGCGGCCCACGGCGCCCTCGTCGCCGACAACGCCCTCACCGGCGCCGGCCTCGAGGTCGACTACCGCCACCTGCCCCGGGTCGTGTTCACCAGCCCCGCCCTGGCCGCCGTCGGGATGACCGAACGGCAGGCCTCCGCTGCCGGGATCCGCTACGACAGCCGTGTCCTGTCACTCGCGCACGTCCCACGCGCGATCGTCAACCGCGACACCTGCGGGTTCATCAAGATGGTCACCGACGCCGACACCGGCCGCATCATCGGCATTACCGCCCTGGCCCAGGACGCCGGCGACCTCGCCGCCGCCGGGGTCTACATGCTCGAGGCCGGCATGACCACCAGCCAGGTCGCCAACCTCTGGAGCCCCTACCTGACCATGGCCGAAGGCCTCAAGCTCACCGCGCAGGCCTTCACCACCGACATCGCCAAGCTCTCCTGCTGCGCGGCGTGAACCTGCCCCGCACACAGGGACACCGATAGGGGACCGCCTCGCCCCGGGGCGCGAGACAAGAAAATGGGCGCCGATCAGCCCTACTTACTGGCACCCCTGCGTATCGGACCTGCAACCACCGGGGAGTTCAGTCGATGCAAGAACTCCCGTCCCAGGCCTATATCTGGACGTCTTCACGACCTCTACGTGCTCGACCCGACGAGGACAGCACTGGACGACGCGATGACCGCCTTGCGGCGCCGCCATGAGGCCGCGGTCCGTTTGGGCCGCGTCACCGCACCACCATGACCACGATCGTCACCACGTAAGCCGCGGCGACCAGACCGATCCCCAGCAGGGTGAGCACCACCCCGCGCCGGGCCGGCCGCTGGCCCTCGTCCGGCCCGGGGCCCTTGCCGTGCTTCGCGGTCATCGCGCGCTCCTAAGACGTTGCTCAAGCATGTGCGGCTCTCGCGAGCGGGCTTCCGTGCCGAGTGCTACCAGCTCAGGTCGTGACAGCCGTCGCTGCCGGCGCCCTCCACCTGCAAGGTGGCATGGGCGATACCGTAACGGTCGCGCAGCACCCGGCGCGCGCCGGCAAGCACGGCGCCGTGGTCCGCGCCCTGGTCAGCGACCAGGTGGGCCGTGGCCACGTTCATCCCCGACGTCAGGGTCCACAGGTGCAGGTCGTGGACCTCCTCCACCCCCTCGACCGCGTCCAGGTCACCGGCGACGTCCTCCGGGTCCACCCCCTCCGGGGCGTGCTGGCCCAGCACCGCGATCACCTGCCTGCCCAGAACCACCGCCCGGATGATGACGAAGACCGCGATGAGCGCCGCGACCACGACGTCCCAGATCGGCTGGCCGGTGAGGATGATCAGCACGCCGGCGACCATGACACCCACCGACCCGGCGGCGTCGGCGATCACCTCGTAGTAGGCGCCCTTGACGTTCAGGCTGTCCTTGGCCCCGCTGCGCAGCAGCAGCATGGAGATGATGTTGATCACCAGGCCGGCGAAGCCGACCGCGAGCATGGCGCCGGAGGCCACCTCCGGCGCGTCACCCAGCCGGCTGATGGCCTCGACCACCACGTACACCCCGACCGCGAGCATCGCCAGCACCGCCAACGCCGAGGCGAACACCTCGGCCCGGTAGGAGCCATAGGTGCGTCGCCCCGTGGAGTCCGGCCGGCTCGCGATGCGCGTCGCCAGCAGCGCCGCACCCAGCACCACCACATCGGCAGCCATGTGCCCGGCATCCGACAGCAGCGCCAACGACCCCGACACCAGCCCCGCGACCAGCTCGATCAGGAAGAAGCCCGCCGTCAGGGCGAACGCCCCCGCCAGCCGCCGACGGTAGCGGCCACCGGCATGCCCGGTCGCCGGGGCATGGCTGTGTCCCGCCCCCATCAGCCCTGCCCCTCGTGGCGGGCGTGCTCACGGGAGACGTCCAGCAGCATCCGCACATGCCCGTCAGCGAGGCGGTAGTACACCATCCGCCCCTCCCGGCGGTTCTCGACCACCCCAGCGGTACGCAGCACCCGCAGCACCTGGGACACCGACGCCTCCGCGACATCGACCGACGCCGCCAGGTCACACACGCACAGCTCGCCGGCCTCCAGCAACGCATACAGCACCCGGGCACGGCGCGGGTCCCCCAGGAGCTTGAACAGCCCGGCCAACCTGCCGGCCTCGCGCTCGTCGGGGATCCTCTCCCGGGTCAGCGCCACCTTCTCCGGATGGACGGCGGTGACCTGACACGAATCCAACGGCGTCACACTCATGCCACGACCATACACCTATGCAGATATCAGCAGCGGGAGCCACACACGAGAGGTCAGCAGGTTCTGTATGGTCAGCGCATGCTGACTATTGCTTCGCGGCTGGACGTGATGAACCGGCTGGGCCGGGCGATGGCCGACCCGACCCGCTCCCGCATCCTCATGACACTCCTCGAGGGCCCGAGCTACCCGGCGGTACTCGCCCGCGACCTAGGGCGTGTCTGAGAAT
>NZ_QNRG01000027.1:0-2972 GCF_003315015.1 Micrococcus sp. KT16
TTTTTTTGTTGCTGCATCGTTGATCGCACTGTTCCCCCTGGGGTGGTGTGTGAGGTGTGGTGATGCCGAGAATGACATCTTAGTTAGATATTGCTCATTTGAGGACTTTCATTGTGTGTGAAAGTTTCCAAGGGCGCATGGTGGATGCCTTGGCAACAGGAGCCGAAGAAGGACGTGGGAATCTGCGATAAGCCTGGTGGAGTCGATAACCGGACGTTGAGACCAGGATTTCCGAATGGGGAAACCCCGCACGACGTGTCGTGTGACCCCCGGTTGAACACATAGACCGGGTGGAGGGAACGTGGGGAAGTGAAACATCTCAGTACCCACAGGAAGAGAAAACAAAAGTGATTCCGTTAGTAGTGGCGAGCGAACGCGGATGGGGCTAAACCGTATGTGTGTGATACCCGGCAGGGGTTGCATGTGCGGTGTTGTGGGCCCCTCCTTGTCATGTCTGCCGGCATGGCGCAGTGAGGTGCGGGCATATAGACGAACCAGTGTGGATGCTGGACCGTAGAGGGTGAGAGTCCCGTAGTCGAAATGTGTTCCGCCGCTGTTGGAGGGTTGCCCGAGTAGCACGGGGCCCGAGGAATCCCGTGTGAATCTGCCAGGACCACCTGGTAAGCCTGAATACTACCTGTTGACCGATAGCGGATCAGTACCGTGAGGGAATGGTGAAAAGTACCCCGGGAGGGGAGTGAAATAGTACCTGAAACCATGTGCCTACAAACCGTTGGAGCCTCCTTGTGGGGTGACAGCGTGCCTTTTGAAGAATGAGCCTGCGAGTTAGTGATACGTGGCGAGGTTAACCCGTGTGGGGAAGCCGTAGCGAAAGCGAGTCTGAATAGGGCGATTGAGTCGCGTGTCCTAGACCCGAAGCGGAGTGATCTACCCATGGCCAGGTTGAAGCGCGTGTAAGAGCGCGTGGAGGACCGAACCCACTTCAGTTGAAAATGGAGGGGATGAGCTGTGGGTAGGGGTGAAAGGCCAATCAAACTCCGTGATAGCTGGTTCTCCCCGAAATGCATTTAGGTGCAGCGTCACGTGTTTCTTCCCGGAGGTAGAGCTACTGGATGGACGATGGGCCCTACAAGGTTACTGACTTCAGCCAAACTCCGAATGCCGGGAAGTGAGAGCGTGGCAGTGAGACTGTGGGGGATAAGCTTCATAGTCGAGAGGGAAACAGCCCAGACCACCGGTTAAGGCCCCTAAGCGTGTGCTAAGTGGGAAAGGATGTGGAGTTGCTGAGACAACCAGGAGGTTGGCTTAGAAGCAGCCACCCTTGAAAGAGTGCGTAATAGCTCACTGGTCAAGTGATTCCGCGCCGACAATGTAGCGGGGCTCAAGTACACCGCCGAAACCGTGGCATTCAGTTTTGCTGGATGGGTAGGGGAGCGTCGTTCACGAGGTGAAGCCAGCGGGTAACTTCTGGTGGATTGTGGACGAGTGAGAATGCAGGCATGAGTAGCGAAAGACGGGTGAGAAACCCGTCCGCCGGATGACTAAGGGTTCCAGGGTCAAGCTAATCTGCCCTGGGTAAGTCGGGACCTAAGGCGAGGCCGACAGGCGTAGTCGATGGACAACGGGTTGATATTCCCGTACCAGTGAAGAACCGTCCATGTTGAGCCGGTGATACTAACCGCCCGAACCATCCCGAACCCCGTCTTTGACGGGGTCGGTGATGGGGAGCGCGGGACCTGAACCGGGGAGGCAAGCGCATTAACAGGTGTGACGCAGGAAGGTAGCCGGGCCGGGCAATGGAAATGACCTGGTCTAAGGGTGTAGGGCTGCCGGTAGGTAAATCCGCCGGCTGTATGCCTGAGACCTGATGGGCGCCCACATGGTGGGTGATCCGGTGATCCTATGCTGCCTAGAAAAGCATCGGCGTGAGGTTCAAACTGCCCGTACCCTAAACCGACACAGGTGGTCAGGTAGAGAATACTAAGGCGATCGAGAGAATCATGGTTAAGGAACTCGGCAAAATGCCCCCGTAACTTCGGGAGAAGGGGGGCCCCAACCTTGAGCACCACGTGCTGGTGTGAGGGGATCGGGGCCGCAGAGACCAGGGGGAAGCGACTGTTTATCAAAAACACAGGTCCATGCGAAGTCGTAAGACGATGTATATGGACTGACTCCTGCCCGGTGCTGGAAGGTTAAGGGGACCCGTTAGCTTCGGCGAAGCGGAGAACTTAAGCCCCAGTAAACGGCGGTGGTAACTATAACCATCCTAAGGTAGCGAAATTCCTTGTCGGGTAAGTTCCGACCTGCACGAATGGAGTAACGACTTCCCCGCTGTCTCAACCATGAACTCGGCGAAATTGCATTACGAGTAAAGATGCTCGTTACGCGCAGAAGGACGGAAAGACCCCGTGACCTTTACTATAGTTTGGTATTGGTATTCGGTGTGACTTGTGTAGGATAGGTGGGAGACTGTGAAGCGGGCACGCCAGTGTTCGTGGAGTCGCCGTTGAAATACCACTCTGGTCACTCTGGATATCTAACTTCGGCCCGTGATCCGGGTCAGGGACAGTGCCTGATGGGTAGTTTAACTGGGGCGGTTGCCTCCTAAAATGTAACGGAGGCGCCCAAAGGTTCCCTCAGCCTGGTTGGCAATCAGGTGTCGAGTGCAAGTGCACAAGGGAGCTTGACTGTGAGAGTGGCAGCTCGAGCAGGGACGAAAGTCGGGACTAGTGATCCGGCGGCTCGTTGTGGAACGGCCGTCGCTCAACGGATAAAAGGTACCTCGGGGATAACAGGCTGATCTTGCCCAAGAGTCCATATCGACGGCATGGTTTGGCACCTCGATGTCGGCTCGTCGCATCCTGGGGCTGGAGTAGGTCCCAAGGGTTGGGCTGTTCGCCCATTAAAGCGGTACGCGAGCTGGGTTCAGAACGTCGTGAGACAGTTCGGTCCCTATCCTCTGCGCGCGTTGGAAATTTGAGAAGGTCTGTCCTTAGTACGAGAGGACCGGG
>NZ_QNRG01000028.1:0-1690 GCF_003315015.1 Micrococcus sp. KT16
CCCTATCGCGACGCCTATTCCTCCGGCCTGCCGTCGGCCGCTGTCCCGGTGAAGGATCGGCTTGCGGAACGTGAGCCTCACTCGCAGCGCCCTCTGGCCCGCGTGCTTGGAGGCCGCCACTGAGCTCCGACAGAACCCCGCCATATAGCGGCGCAAGCCACACCCGTCTGGACATGGACAGAGCATGCTGCCAAGTCGTTCGGCGGGCATGGGGTTGCTCTCTCTTCTCCGCTAGGGCGTGTCTGAGAATGGATCCGGGGTCTTAGCCCAACCCTCGAAGCATTATCAGACACGCCCTAGGCCGATCAGGACGAGCGGGAACAAGATGGGGACTGCCGCACGAATAGGTGACACCTGATCTGGCTTGCCCGCAGGGCGGCCTGGAAGGATGTTGCTGTGCCTGCTCCCTATCCCCAAGAGTTCCGTGACGACGTCGTGCGCGTGGCCCGCAGCCGCGAAGAGGGTGTGACGCTCGCGCAGATCGCCAAGGACTTTGGCATCCATGAGATGACCCTGTCGAAGTGGATGCGCCAGGCCGACGTCGAGGACGGCGCGAAGCCTGGGACAACCAAAGCCGAGTCGGCCGAGAACCGTGAGCTGAAGAAGCGGATCCGCCTGCTCGAGCAGGAGAACGAGGTCCTACGACGGGCGGCGGCCTACCTGTCCCAGGCGAACCTGCCGGGAAAAGGCTCTACCCGCTCGTGAAGGAGCTCGCCGCCGTCGGGATCCCCGTCGCGGTGACGTGCCGGGTGCTCAAGCTCTCCCGCCAGCCCTACTACCGCTGGCTGGCGGACCCTGTCACCGACGCCGAGCTGGCCGAGGCGTACCGGGCGAACGCGTTGTTCGACGCCCATCAGGACGATCCGGAGTTCGGCTACCGCTTCCTGGTCGATGAGGCCAAGGAAGCCGGCGAGGTGATGTGTGAGCGCAGCGCGTGGCGGATCTGCCGGGACAACGGCTGGTGGTCGGTGTTCGGGAAGAAGCGCGGCAAGAACGGGAAGAAGCCGGGTCCGCCGGTGCACGATGACCTGGTGGAGCGGGACTTCACTGCTGGCGGTTCAAACCAGCTGTGGTTGACCGACGTCACCGAGCACAGGACCGCCGAGGGCAAGCTCTACATGTGCGCGATCAAAGACGTCTTCTCCGGGCGGATCGTCGGCTACTCCATCGACTCGCGAATGAAAGCCCGGCTGGCCGTCCAGGCACTGCAGAACGCCGTTGCTCGGCGCGGGGATGTGGCCGGTTGCATCGTTCATTCGGACCGCGGGTCGCAATTTCGATCCCGGAAATTCGTCCATGCCCTCAACCGGCACGGCTTGGTCGGCTCGATGGGCAAAGTGGGTGCGGCCGGGGACAACGCCGCCATGGAGAGCTTCTTCGCCCTGCTGCAGAAGAACGTCCTCGACAGGCGGTCCTGGACGACCCGGGATGAGCTACGGATCGCGATCGTCACCTGGACCGAGCGCACCTATCACCGGCGCCGTCGACAAGCCCGTCTCGGGCGGTTGACCCCCATCGAGTACGAGACCATGATGAAGCCCGCCGTGACCCTCCCGGCATAAGACCCCACCTATCACCTATCGGTGCGGCAGTCCCGATCACGCAGGACTGGCTGCAGGTAGGTGTCGCGGTCTGAACCGAGAGGGGTGCGCCCGGTCGGGGCCGTTTGGATCGCTGCCGCTACGTCAGA
>NZ_QNRG01000029.1:0-1653 GCF_003315015.1 Micrococcus sp. KT16
CTCGAGGCCGCCTGCGCGGGGTTCATGGCCATGGTGAACTCCCGGGAGCACCGGGTGACCCGGCGCCGCCCGGACCACATGCTCGCCGAGGAGACCAGCGCGTTGCATCGGATCCCCGCCACGGCGCACACCGTGGCCTACGGGGTGGGACGGAAGGTGCCGGAGAACACGCCGATGGTCTCCTTCGAAAACGCCCAGTACTCGGTGCCCGCGCACCTGCTCGGGGCCGAGGTGTTCGTGCGCCATCACGGCACCGGACCGGACTCGATGGTGGTGATCATGCACGCCGGTGCGCAGGGGCCGGTGGAGGTCGCCCGGCACCGGGTGGCCCGGCCCGGGTCCCCGGCCATCGACGACGCGCACTTCCCCGGCCACGAGACGGACAAGGTGCCCGGGGACTACACCCCGGTGCCCCGTTCGGCGGCGGAGGCCGAGTTCCTGGCCATCGGGGCCGGAGCGAGGACCTGGCTGGTGGAGGCCGCCGCGGCCGGCACCAGCCGGATCGGTCAGAAGATGGCCGAGGCCGTCACCCTGGCCAAGCTCGCCGGCACCGACCAGGTCGACCGCGCCCTCGGGGTGGCCGCGGTGCACCAGCGCTTCGCCCACGGCGACCTGGCCTCCCTGCTCACCGCCGCCGGCCACCGCACCGGGATGCACACCGCCACCGAGGAACGGTCCCTGACCCAGGGCACCGCCGGCTGGGCCGGCCTCGGTACCTCCAACACCGAGGGGGCAGCCCGGTGAGCATCCACACCCCGAACACCGCCGCACCGGCGCTGCCGGCCGATTTGGAGGCGCTGTTGCGGCAGCTGAAGATGCCCCACGCCCGCGGTATCGCCGCCGAGGTACTGGCCACCGCCCGGGCCCAACGCTGGGAGCCGGCCGAGGTCCTCAAGGCCCTGCTGGTCGAGGAGACCACCGGTCGGGCCCGATCCATGCTCGCCGCCCGGCGCAAGGCCGCCGGGTTCCCCACCGGCAAGACCTTCACGACCTGGGATCCGGGCGCCTCCTCGATCCCGGCCCCGACCCAGCAGTCCCTGCGCACCCTGGAATGGCTCTCGCGCAGAGAGAACCTCGTGGTCTGCGGGCCCTCCGGCACCGGCAAGACCTTCTTCCTCGAGGCCCTGGGCCAGCAGGCCGTGGAGGAGGGCAAGCGGGTGGCCTGGTTCACCCTGGAGGACCTCGGGGCGATGATCCGGGCCCACCGGCCCGATGACACCATCACCAAAGCCGTCGCCCGAATCCTGCGCGCCGACCTGATCGTCATCGACGACATCGGCCTGCTGCCGGTCGCCGACGATGCCGCCGAGGGCCTCTACCGCATCGTGGACGCCGCCTACGAGAAACGCTCCGTAGCGATCAGCTCGAACCTGCACCCGGCCGGCTTCGACGAGCTGATGCCCAAGACCCTGGCCACCGCCACCGTGGACCGGCTCCTGCACCACGCCCACGTGTGCCAGACCACCGGAGACTCCGTACGGATGACCCAGGCAATGGCCGGGAAGGGAGTCATGCCACTGAACTGATCCCATCACGGTGGCCAGCACCACCACCCAAACGGGCAAACCAGCTGGCCACCAGTGGGCAGTTCTGATGGCCACCAGCGGGAAGAAACACTGGCCGCCTATGGGCAGAACTCAATGGCCCTTGACA
>NZ_QNRG01000030.1:0-1497 GCF_003315015.1 Micrococcus sp. KT16
CGTAGTAGCGCAGCGTGTGGGCGGTGACGTTGAGGTGAGTGGCGGCCTCCGAGATGTCCCACCAGGTCGTCGGATCATCCCGAACGAGATCTTCCAATGCTTCCAGCGAGACGCCACCGGGAGGGTCCGTAGCCAGGCGCAGGGCTTGCTCCAGCTCTGGGTTCATGTCCGCGACGCTAGGGCTTCGCGTGCGCTCGAACGCAACACGTGCCCGGGTAGCACATCTAGGACCCAGGCTCTTGCCCGTGCTAGAGTCTCAAGCATCATGATCAGCCCGTTGCCGCAAGGCGCGGGCTGATTTTCTTTGTGTGGGAGAGACGCGTGGAGTACACGAAGAAGTGGTTGCCTCTCGAGGCGCAGGTAGAGCGGCTAGTCCAGCGCGGTCTGGAGGTCGATGACCTGACGCGGGCTCTCCGACTGCTCGAGTCCGTGGGCTACTACCGAGTAACCGGCTACCTGTACCCGTTCCTGGAGTCCGAGAAGCAGGTCGATGACCAAGGGCACACCAAGATCCGGGTGCTGAATAGGTACCAACCGGGCACAGCCCTGCATCATGCCGAGGAGATCATCGACTTCGATCGGCAACTGCGCATGCTGGTCATGGAGGGTGTGGAGCGCATCGAGGTAGCAGTGCGTATGCGCATCGGCTACGTGTTGGGGCGGACCTCACCGTTCGCGCACGAGAACCCCACCTGCTTCGACGACTCGTTCACGCGGGCGAACACTGACAGTCGTGACCCACGCCCCAGCAAGCAGGTGTTGTGGCTGGAGCGGGTCAAGCAACGCCGGGACGGCTCGGACGAACAGTTCGTCGCCCACTTCCGGCAGAAGTACGACGACCACATGCCGGTCTGGGCGTTGACCGAGCTGCTGGAGCTGGGACACCTGTCGAACCTCTACCAGGGCATGCTTCAGAAGGATGCCGAGGAAGTCGCCACGGCCTTTGGGATCCCCCAGAAGAAGATGATGGGCAGTTGGCTGGCCAGCTTGAACTACGTGCGCAACGTGGCCGCGCATCATGCTCGGCTCTTCAACCGCAAGCTCCAGAACGCCCCGTCCCGGCCGGCGGCAGGCATGGTGCCCCTCCTCGACCATCTGCGGGAACCCGCCGCCCCCAAAGGGGACTTCGGCACCTACAACGCCTTGGCGATCATCGCCTACATGCTGCGGCCCATCGAGGCGGAGCGGTCCTGGGCGCCGCGCCTGGCCGAGCTGTTCCGCACCTTCCCCACATCGCATGCCCTCTCAGTCCAATCGATGGGTGTTCCGGAAGACTGGCACACGCTTGACCTGTGGCGGGGGTGAACTTCGGACGCGAGCTGAGGCCTTGGTAGCGGGTCGCAGTCGGTGGCGTGCATCGCTTCCGAATCTCCTCCGGCGGCCCGGGAGCGGGCCCATCCGGTTACGGGACAGGCCGACCCGGCGCCCTGAGAGGCTGTCTCGGATTTCGTGAAGGATGAGGGCAGTGATGAACTGTTCGGCTGTCAAGCTGGGTAT
>NZ_QNRG01000031.1:0-1347 GCF_003315015.1 Micrococcus sp. KT16
GTTCGTCATGATCTGACCAGTCTCCCTGCCCGCGACCGCGGGCAACAGGACGACTCTCATAACGACTGGACCTACGAAACGGGGTCAGCCCACCGGTCAGGAGGGACCGGGGCCGTCTAGCTCCCAATCCTCATTGTCCTCGTCTTCTTCGGCGGTGTCGCCGACGCCCGCCGCCTCGGAGAGCCCCATGCAGCTGACGGCCACCGAGACGTGCGAACAGCTGGCAGGCAACCGCGGTGGTCTGGCGTTAGACGTCCTGGACTTCAGCGTGGACTTCTACATGGAAGACCTCGTCATGAGCGATAGGGATCGTCGCGTGGCGGGGTTGGTGGAGCAGGGCGATCAGCTGCGCGCGGTCGCCCATCCCAAGTATCTCGACACCTTGGACCGTCTGATGGCCGAGCCTGAGGAGATCCAGCGCATTGTGAAGTCGGGCGGTGGCAGGTACACGATGCCAATGCAGGACATCGTGCAGTCTGTGACCGGTGCAGCCACCGACTGCTACCAGCCCGGTGAGGAACTCAACAGGTTCGTTGAGAACATGACGCCCATCATTAACCGCATCCCGGAGTATGCGGCGCTGGAGGTGGACGGCGCGTCCGGGGGCGCATCCTCCACGCCGGCTGCATCGTCGACCTCGACCCCTACTGCGGGGTCTGCTCCTGCATCGGAGCCCACGCCCACCCCTGAGCCCACGCCGACGCTCTCGGAGGAGACGGAAGCGGCAGCCGAGCATGAGGCCGGGGATGTGCCGATGGAGTACCAGTCGGCGCTTCGCAAGGCGTACAGCTACGAAGAGAACATGGACATGTCCAAGATGGGCATCTATGGCCAGCTGGTCTCCGAGTACGGTGAGCAGTTCTCACCAGAAGCGGCGCAGTACGCGATCGACAACATGACGGACGTGGACTGGAATGCCAATGCGCTGGCCAAAGCGAAGAGCTATCAGGAGATGATGGACATGTCGCCGTCTGCGATCTACGACCAACTGGTCTCGGAATACGGCGAGGAGTTCACGCCCGACCAGGCGCAGTACGCGATCGACAACCTGTCCCAGTGACGCCCGGGCATGCCCCGCGCGTTGAATGAACGCGTCGGCAACGGTGTCGCCAGGTGGTCCACCCGCCGCCCGCATATTCTGGTCCTCCGCAGCCCGCGGAGGACCAGAATATGCGGGGCTGTGTTCCGCCTGACGCAGGGCCGGGGTGATCTCTAGCTGTTGTGGGTCATGAGGTTCTTGCCACGAGGCGCCGGCTGAGATGAGACGAGTGGGCCTCTCCCGCAGGATGGAAGTTCCTACACCACCGACCTGCCCGAGAAGACCCACTCATGACTCACGCTAACGCA
>NZ_QNRG01000032.1:0-1293 GCF_003315015.1 Micrococcus sp. KT16
GGGCGTGTCAACTTGTCTGTGTAAGCGGGGTGGTCACAGGTAGGGGTTGATCCGGTCGGGGTAGGCCGCGGCGAGCTGGGCGAGGGCCTGCTTCCAGTTCGTGACGGCCTGACCTTCGACGAGCCGGCCCTGGGCTTTGCGCTGGCCGGCGGGTTTGCCCCGGTCCCGAGCGCGTTCGGCGGCGCGTTTGTCTTCGATGTTGCAGATCGCCAGCCAGAGCAGCTTCACCGCCGCCTCGGTCGAGGGGAAGTGGCCGCGGTTCTTGGTCACCTTCCGTAGCTGGAAGTTCAGCGACTCGATGCTGTTGGTCGTGTAGATGACCTTGCGGAGCATGGGTGGGAACTGCAGGAACGGGATGAACCGCTCCCAGGAGTTCGCCCAGGTCGCGGCTGCAGACGGGTACTTCGTGCCGAGCTCGGAGGCCTCGAACTCGGCCAGCGCCTTCCTCGCGGTCTCTTCGTTGGGGGCGGTGTAGATCGGCTTCAGCGCGGCGGCGACCTTCTTGCGGTCCTGGTAGGCCACGAACCGCATCGCGGCCCGGATCAGGTGAACCACGCAGGTCTGGACCATCGAGTCCGGCCACGTCGCCTCGATCGCCTCCGGCAGGCCCTTGAGCCCGTCGCAGCACACGATCAGCACGTCCTGCACGCCCCGGTTGGCGAGATCGGCGCAGACGTGGGCCCAGAACGCCGAGCCCTCGGTGTCCTGGACCCAGATCCCCAGCACGTGCTTGATGCCCTCGAGGTCCACGCCGACGGCGATGTAGGCGGCACGGTTGAGGACCTGGCTGTTCTCTCGGATCTTGATCCGGATTGCGTCGAGATAGATCACCGGATAGAACTCCTCCAGCGGCCGCGACTGCCACGCCAGGACCTCTTCGCTCACGGCGTCGGTGATGTTGGAGATCGTCTCGTGCGACAGGTCCGTGCCGATCGTGGAGGCCAGGTGGTGCTGGATGTCCCGGATCGTCATTCCGCCGGCATAGAGGCTGATGATCATGTCATCCAGGCCCCCGAGGCGCCGCTGGCCCTTGGGCACCAGGCGCGGGGTGAACGACCCGCCCCGGTCTCGCGGGACGTCCAGCTCGATCGGCCCGACCTCGGACTCCACGGTCTTCGGGGTGGTCCCGTTGCGGGAGTTGGCGTGCTTCGGCGCCTCGCTCGAGCCCTTCTCGTAGCCCAGATGGCTGGTCAGCTCGGCCTGCAGGCCCCGCTCGAGCGCGGCCTTGACCAGCGCGGGCACGAACCCGCCGTCACCGGTGAGCTCGACGCCGCCCGCGTCGATCTGCGCGAA
>NZ_QNRG01000033.1:0-1003 GCF_003315015.1 Micrococcus sp. KT16
CGGCCTCGAGCTCAGCGAACGAGGCGTACTGGTCCCGCAGGTTGGTGTCCTTCGGGACCAGGTCGGCCTTGGCCAGCTTCACCGCGTTCTCCACCCCGCCCTTGGCGGCCGGATCCGCTGGCTGGCAGGTCAGCACCTCCACGCCGTAATGCCGAGCGAACGCCACGGTGGCCTGGTTACGCACCGGCACCCCGGCCACATGAGAGACCGTCACTGTCTTCTCGTTATCCGTCAGCACATAGGTCGGCGCGCCCCCGATCAGCCGGAAGCACCGGTCCAGGGCGGCGAACACACTCGGAGCCGTCCTATCACGCAGGGCGATGACGATCCGGTAGCGGGACCAGGCCAGCCAGGCCACGAACAGCACCGTCTTGGCCCCGTCGATCGCCGGCCCATCGCCGAAGTCGTACTGCAGCCATGCGCCCGGCTCGGTGATCCAGGGCCGGTGCACCCGGCGCTTCCCGGCCCGCCAGGCGGCCTTCACCTCGGCCACCGCCCGCCGGGTGGAGCGCTCAGAGCCGGTGTAGCCCATTGCGGTGAGCTTGGCGTGCACGACATCGGCGCGGATCCTGCCCGTGGAGGCCTCGACCCATTCCTCGATCTTGGGCAGCCAGACATCGGTGACCTTCGGGCGGCTGGCTCCGGATCCAGGGGTCTGGCCGGCGTCGCGGGCCCGCACCAGCCGGGCCACGGTGTGATGGGAGCAACCGGCCAGCTCGGCGGCGCCCCGCAATGACTTGGTCAGGTCATAGGCACTGAGTATTTTCATGGTTTCTGCGGCATCCTTCATTCAGGGCCTCTTCCTCGCTGGATTCGATTCGACACCGATATCCAACCCGGGGAGGAGGCCCCCGCCGGCTCACGACGCGGCGGGCAACGAGCAACGCGGGCAAACCAGATGGCCAGCACCGGGCAGTTCCCGTGGCCATCACTGGGCAGTCCTCATGGCCGTCAGCGGGTCATTCCCTGGCCACCTATGGGCAGCTTTTCATGGCCGCTTACA